>CAZQZX010000073.1:9627-24214 GCA_964597885.1 uncultured Planctomycetota bacterium | reverse complement strand
GGGTCCGGCTGCTCTACCGGGATCAGGTGCCGTTGTTGGCCAACGACGTCGACTCACCCCCCGACGACCCGGTGCACGATGCGCTTCGCACCCATCTCCGTGAACGGGGCGCGTCGTTCTGGCCCGACCTCGTCGCCGCGGTCCAGGTCGCGGACCTGCCGTACGCCACCGATGTCGTCCACACCGCCCTCTGGGATCTGGTCTGGGCGGGCGAGGTCACGAACGATTCGTTGGCTCCGTTGCGTGCGCTGATTAGCGGCTCGAAGTCGGCGTCGGCACCGAAGCCCGGCCGAGCGCGAGGCCGACGTGCTCGCCCTCGCGTCGGCGGCGTGACCGTGCAGGGCCCACCGAGCGCGGCCGGTCGATGGTCGCTGGTCGAGCCGCTTCGGCGCCCTGCGCCCTCGCCCACCGAACGATCGCTCGCCCAGGCCCATCAACTCCTCGATCGGTACGGCGTCCTCACGCGCGAGACCGCGCTCGGGGAGGGGATCGAGGGCGGGTTCGCGGGGGTCTATCCGGTGCTGAAGGCGCTCGAAGAACGAGGCGAAGTGCGGCGGGGCTACTTCGTCGCCGGGCTCGGCGCCGCCCAATTCGCGCTCCCCGGCGCGGTCGACCGGCTTCGGGCCGCACGCGAGATCGACACGCCCGAACCACCCGTCGTGCTGGCGGCGACCGATCCGGCTCAGCCCTACGGCGCCGCGGTGCCGTGGCCCGACACGGCCGGTCGGCCGGCGCGCTCAGCCGGAGCCCACGTCGTGTTGATCGACGGCGAGCCGATCGTGGTCGTCGAGCGCGGCGGCCGGTCGCTCGTGACGTTCCCGGGCGCCGCCGAAACCGATGCCTGGATCGACGCCCTCCAGGGCTTGGTCAAGGACGGCCGATTGACCAAGCTCGAGCTGGCGAAGGTCGACGGTGAACCGATCCGCGAGACCGCCTTCGCCGCGAGACTCGAAGCCGCGGGGTTCTCCACCGGCTACAAGGGCATGACCTTCCGGGGATGAGGCGTTCGCTGCACGACGGCGGCGCTCGGTAGGGTCCTCTCATGGAAAGGGTTCGCGGACGGCGAACGCGTCGAGCAGCCGCTCAGCTCAGCGCGCAAGCCGATCGACGCGGCGCTGAACTACTGCTGGACCAGCTGGGTGATCTCGGCCCGTTGTTCGACGCCTACCCCGATGCCGAACCGTCCTACGTCCGGGGGCTCGGCGAGATCCGGCTCGAGAGCTCGGTGATCAGTGCCCTCGGCTCCAGGCATCCCTACTGGAAGGTGAACCCGAAGCGTGAGGGCGCGCGATTCGCGGCAGCTCTCGGGGTGGCGGTTCCCGAGAACCTCGCGTCGGCTCTGTCGCTCGATGCGATCGATTTCGACACGCTCCCCGAGGCGTTCGTGCTCAAGCCGGCCAACGGCTCGACCAACCGGGGTGTCTTTGCACTGCGGCGTCGGACCGATGGGCGGTTCGATGAGCTCCTGACTCGGGAGCCTTGGAGCGAGGCCGATGTTCGACGCGAGTACACCCGGTTGCGCGATTCCGGTCAGGTGTCGTCCAATGTGCTCGTCGAAGAGTTGCTCGAGAAGCCCGACGTACCCGAAGCGGTGCCTGACGACATCAAGGTCTTCTGTTTCTATGACCAGGCGGCCTTGATTCTCCAGCGTGACATGGGCGGGACCACCGACCCCGGTGGGTGGCGGTTCAAACTCTGGACGCCGGACTTTGACGACGTCGGCCCCATCAACTGGGCCGCTCAGTACGACCCGTCCCTCGCTGCGCCGGTAGCCGGTCCCGATATCGTCGAGCAGGCGCTCATGTTGAGCCGGGCGCTGCGCCTTCCGGCGCTTCGCGTCGACTTCCTGGAGACGTCCAGAGGCCCGGTGTTCGGGGAGTTCACCATGACCCCGGGACTACCCGGGCCCTTCACACCTGCTGCTGACCGTGCGCTCGGGGCCCATCTGATCCGCGCCAGAGCGCAACTGGCCATCGAGTCCTTCGCTGGGTGAACACCCCTACGCCGCTGCACCGGAAGGTCGCCGGTAGACTTGGGCCGACCGTCGTGATCTCGGTGGTCGACTCTTCTCGAACCGACATGACCGACACGATCGACCACCTGCCGCCAACCGATCATCTGCCCCGGGTGGGTACGCGCGAGACGCTGCCGGAGTACCTCCGAGAAGTCTGGCGCCGACGCGAATTCATGGTGCACATGCCGTTGAACGTGTTGCGATCCCAGAACCGCAACACCTCGCTCGGCAACATCTGGCATCTGTTGAATCCGCTGCTTCAGGTCACGGTGTATTACGCAATCTTCGGCTTGATCCTCGGAACCGACCGTGGCGTCGACAACTTTCTCGGATTCCTCACCGTCGGGCTGTTCGTCTTCCGCTATTCCCAGAAGGCGCTCACCGATGCGGCGGGTGTTCTCCAGCGAAACGAAGGGTTGATCCGGAGCATTCAGTTCCCTCGGGCGGTGCTGCCGATCTCGACGGTCATCAGCCAGCTGATCTCCTTTGGCGGGTCGCTCTCGGTGGTGATCGTCACGGCGCTGGTCACCCAGGAGTATCCGACCTGGCGGTGGCTTCTCCTGTTGCCGATCCTGGCGCTCCAGACCTTGTTCAACCTTGGTGGAGGGTTCTTTCTGGCCCGGATTGCGTACCGAACGCGCGACGTTGTCGAACTGCTACCCCACCTCTTTCGGCTGGTGTTCTATTCCTCAGGCGTGATGTTCTCGGTCGAGTCGTTCGTGGATGATCCGATCCTGCGCGTGGTTTTTGACCTCAACCCGTTCTATGACTTCGTGTCGCTGGCCCGGTGGGCCATCATGGGCGACGAGATCCGGTCGCTGGCCGTGTTCTCCGCGATCGGGTGGACGATCGTCTTGGTCATCGGCGGATTCTTCTTCTTCCGCGCTGCGGACCACGAGTACGGACGAACATGACGAACGATCGCCCGCTGGTCCTTTCCGCCCGCGATGTTCACGTCACCTATCGGGTCCGCGAGGACGAGCGCGCGTCGCTCGGAGCTCGCGCTCGTCGCGGGTTCCGCCCCCCTGCCATGCGCGAAGTACACGCCGTTCGTGGCGTCACACTGGACGTTTGCGAAGGTGAGTCGATCGGGATTATCGGTCGCAACGGGTCGGGCAAGTCCACGTTCCTCAGCTCGGTCACGGGGTTGCTCCCTGCCAGCTCTGGGGAGATTCGAGCCCGGTCACGTCCGACGCTGCTCGGAGTCGGGGCCGCGCTTCGGCCCTTGCTCAGCGGGCGGGCCAATATCGAGATCGGCTGCATGGCGAAAGGGATCCAGCGGGCTGAGATCGACGAGATGTTCGACGACGTGGTCGACTTCGCCGGCCTGCGCGAGTTCATTGACATGCCGCTCACCGCCTACAGCTCTGGGATGAAGGCCCGCCTCCACTTCGCCATTTCCACTGTCGACCGCCCCGACATCCTGCTGATCGACGAGGCGCTTGCGGTCGGCGATGAGGAATTCAAGGAGAAGTCCGCCGAGCGACTCGAAGAGATCCGCTCATCGGCTGGTTGTGTCGTTCTGGTCACCCATGCCTTGGGTGAAGTGAAGGAGTCGTGCGACCGAGCGTTGTGGATCGACCAAGGGGTGGTCCGGGCCGAGGGGGATGCCCGCGATGTTGTCGCTGAGTACTGGGACGTCGTCCGTCACATTCGGTATCGCGAGAGCGGGCGCTAGCGGCGTCTGAACCGGCGAAGACGGCGTCGAGCCCTGGCAGTCCAGCGAAGGTTCAGTTCGCGTCGGGCGCTTTCGAGTTGTTGCTTGGTCGACCGCAGATCGTTTGTCAGATCGCGGAGCGCGATCAGTCGCTCCGACGCTTCCCCCTCGGCGGCGCGCAGGTCCTCCTGAAGTTCGCGAACCCGTGCCTCCAATGCCTGTCTCGTGTCGCCGACTTCGGCGTGGAGCTCCAACGCTCGGTTGCGCCACGAGGCTGAGCGGGTCCTCTCCGCGCCCAGCTGTTGGTTGACTTCCTCGGCTCGAGTTCTCCAGCTGGTGGCCGCTGCGGCTCGCTCGGAGAGTGCCGACGCGCGCTCCTCCCACGACTTTGCCCGGTAGACGGCGGAGCGGTGCCACGCGGGCAGCGCGTCGGGCCCGATCGGCAGCGGGAGGTGAGCGGCGGCGAAGTCATCCCGTTCACGGATCAGGGCGACCGAACCTGGAAGTCCATGCTTGAGCAGGGCTGGATCCCATCCAACGAGAGCACGGGCGAGGGTGTCGACCTCTTCATCGCGCAGTCCATCCCGCGATGGTCGGCGTTCCTCGATGTCACCCAGTGCATCGGTCTTCCAGGGTTCATCAGGGCCGACAAGACCGTCGAGAGAACCAGCCGGTCGGAGGCGCGGTTCGATGCCGAGCAAGGAGGCGATCGCCGTGCGAGTCGTGTCCGGGTCGGCCCCGATCGTTCGGTTCTCGAGCAAGAGCACGCGGTCGGGAAACGCATGTTTGGCGGTCAAGAGCTCCTGGTCGGCGAGACCGTGTCGGAAGGCGAACCGGGTGGCATCACGTTCGCCCCACGGCACACGCGCATGTGATGCGAATGTGGAGAGCGCATCACGGCGCACGCCCACGACGACGAGTTCCGGTCTCTCGTTGAGCAGGCGGGTGGTCCAGCGGAGGTGGCCGGGCGTCTTCTCACCGACCACGGTCGTCCCCGGCGGTGCGGCGGAGCAGGTCAGCGCTTCGAACACATCCCAGAGCAGCGCGTCGTCCGGCAGCAGGCTGAGAAACCGTTCCGAGTCGTGGGGAAACGTGTCGGTGCCAGGGAGGACGCGGAGGCGCTCGATGAGCGCATCGGCATCGTCGGCGGCGAGTGGCCAATCGAACTCGCTGGCGAGCAGCTGGGCGTGACGCCAGAAGTGCGTCTCGGGTGGTACCCACACCCCGTCGAGCTCGGCGGCCAAGCGCTGGGTGAGGGTGGTCCCCGATCTGGCCACCCCCACGATCAGAAACCGCAAACGCGGCTGGGTCTCAGTCGACACGGAGACGGAGCGTACCGGCCCACGGGGCGGCGCGGGGCGCCTCTATACTCGCCACTCTCAGGTTGTGCTCGCGGTGCGATCTGGTTCGGGTGCCGAGATCAGAGAATGAGGATCGTGGGTATGGCCAGAAGTTGGGCGGGGCTGCAGAGACGCCTCCGATCATCCGCCGAAGCGCTCGCCGGCAAGCCCGTCGGCGCCACCGGCGTCGAAGGGTTCACCTCCCGCCTCGCCGCGGCGCAGGCGCGCGGCGACCAGGCTGCGGTGAACGGTCTGCTCGAGGAGTACGTGGCGTTCGCCAAGCAGATCGAAGAGATGGTGTCGCCGGAGAATCGGCGGGCGAAAGGACGTCCACTCGAACTCGTCAGCGGTGCCCAGTCGAAGCAGTTCATGGCCGATCTCCTCCCGACGCTGCAGACCTACCTTCGCGAGTACCCGCGAGGCCATGTGTTCGATGTGCTGGACGTTGGCCCCGGTACTGGGCACGGCAGCAATCTCCTCGCCTCGATGTATGCGACCGCAGAGTTCGGCTACCGGATGCGGGTGACTGCGCTCGACATCAGCGACACCTACCGCGACTACTTCCGCGCCGTGTGCCGCTACGTGCGTTTCGTGCACGAGGACCTCAACGATCACGACCGCGTCTATGACATCGTGCTCGCCAGCCATGTCATCGAGCACGTGCCAGACCCGATCCCGTTCTGTCGGTTGATGCAGGCGAGGAGCCGAGGCCGCGTGTTCGTGATCGCTCCGTTCAACGAGCCGGCCGATCGACTCACCCCTGGCCACATCAATGTCCTCGACGAGGAGTTCCTCGAGGAGCTCGATCCGCTGGAGGTCGATCGCGTCCCGAGCGCAGCGTGGGGGCCGTGGGAAGAGCCACCGTACGAGATGTTCATCGCCCAGCTTGCCCCGCTGGCGTCCGAGTCCTGAGGCATTGGTGCTCGCCTGATGGCCGACATCGACAAGATCACCCGCGACCGCAATCGGCTCCGCCGGGAGCTGGCGTGGGAGCAGTGGCGCCGTCAGGTGCTCATGACAAGACGTTGGACCCGACTCGGCGTGCTCGTTCGGGACACCATCCGGCGGCCGATCACGGTGTTCCGGCTCCCGTTGGCCGCAGCGCGCATCGTCTTCGGCGCATCGACGCGACCACCGCAACCAGATCTTGCGCCCGACGGGCGCCCGGCAGAGCCAGCCGAACCGTCGAGCGCCTCCAAGCCGCTCGAATCGGGGCGGCCAGAGCAGGCGTCCGCTCTGATCGCCGAGGCCAAGAAGCTGATCGAAGACGGTGATCAGCTCGAGGCATGGCAACGCATCGTCGAGGCCGATGCCGTCCACCCTGGCCAGCCTCCAATTCTGCGCTTTCGCCGCCAACAGGCGAGCCGGCTCGGCGACCCGGTGGCGGCGCGGGCGGCGCTCCAGGAACTGGTCGAGGTGGCGGACACCCCGAATCATCGGCTTCAACTGCGGATGGTCGATGGACAGGTCCGTGAACTCGACCCGAACTTTTGGCCGACACCAGCTGGGCCGCGCACGGCGCTCACACCGACGAGCCCGCATCGGGTGCTCCACTTCTTGAAGGGTTCGTTCCCGCACCGGGTGGCCGGCGCGACGACGCGGTCCCGTTACACCCTCCTGGCTCAGAAGGCCGCTGGCCTCGACCCCGTGGCGGTCACGGATCTCGATTTTCCGCGCAACGAGGCCATCGAGGACTTCGATGCGGTCGAGACGGTCGACGACATCCGCCATCACCGTCTCGACGCCGGTCCCGGCTTCGAGATCCGAACCATTCCGAACCACCAGGAGATCGGGCTCTGGACCACCATGGCCGACCGGGTCGTCCGGGCTGAACGCCCAGCGCTGCTCCATGCCGCGTCGGGCACCCGCGGGTACGAGAACGCCCTCGTGGCCGTCGGGCTCGGCCGGCATCACGCGCTCCCGGTGGTGTACGAGGTCCGAAGCTTCCACGAGGCCACGTGGACCGCTGACATGGATCTGGCCGAGCGCCAGCCGCTGTACCACATGCGCATTGAGCGGGAGAACAGCTGCATGTTCGCCGCCGATGCCGTCGTCACGCTCGCGAACTCGATGCGCGATGACCTGGTGGCCCGCGGGGTGCCCGAGCATCGCATCACCGTCGTCCCCAACGCGGTCGATGCAGACGCGTTCGTCCCTGCCGGGCGCGACGAGGAGCTCTACCGTTCCCTGGGGTTCAGCACCGAGACCATCGTCGGTTACATCTCGAATCTGTCGCGTCGTGAGGGGGTGGACTTTCTGCTGCAAGCGGTCGCCCGCCTTCGTGGCGACGGGGTCGACGTCGGGTGCGTCGTCTGCGGAGATGGTCCCGAGCTCGAGGGCCTGCGCGCGCTCGCCGCCGAACTCGGTATCGACGCCCACGTACGTCTACTCGGTCGCGTGCCACATGCTGAGATTCAGTCGTACTACGAGCTGATCGACGTCTTCGTCGTCCCGCGCCGCAACGACCGAGCGGCGCGCTTCGTGACTCCGATCAAGCCCTTCGAGGCCATGGCTCTCGAGCGAGCGCTCGTCGTCGCCGACCTGCCCGCACTCCGCGAGATCGTCGACCCTCCCACACGGGGACTCACGTTCGAGCCGGAGCAGCCAGCGGCCCTCGCTGCGGCCATTCGGTCACTCGTCGACAATCCCGAGGAACGTCGGCGGCTGGGCACAGCGGCCCGAGCGTGGGTGGTCCGCGAGCGATCTTGGGCGTCAAACGCCGATCGTTATGTCGAGCTCTACGAGCGGGTGCTTGCGGGCCGCGGAGGCCCCCAGTGATCCGCGACATGCGGTACGGCCGCCGGATCAACGGTCACGAAGGTGTCGCGGAGACGGCCGACGCGTCGGTCCGGCTCGCGTCCGGCCGGAGACCGGACCTGGATCCCTCTGTATTGCTCTACCTTCCGCCGGCGCGCGGGAATCCGTTCCAGTCGCTGTTGTATCGCCAGTCCTACGCCCACGGTGTTGGACCGGTGCCGGTGTTGGCCCCAGCCGACGTCGATGGCTTTCGCTGGCCAGACCGCGTCATCGTGCACCTTCACTGGACCCGTCAGATCTCCCAGATGGTCGAGACCTCTGAGGAGGCCGAGGCAGCCGTCGATGAAGCGATCTCGGTCCTCGAACGAAGCCGGGACCGAGGCAACGCTCTCGTGTGGACCGTCCACAACGTCTTGCCTCACGAGTGCCAACACGACGAGGCGGACGTACGTCTCCGGCAGTGGCTGGCCGCCCATGCCGATGTAGTCCACGTGCTCGGTATGTCGACGGCCGCCCACGTCTCGCCCCACTACGAGCTGCCGAACGATGGTCGACTGTTGCATGTTCCGCACCCGAGCTACTCCGGGGTGTACCCCGATCATGTGAGCAGCGATGAGGCCCGCTGGGAGCTCGGGCTCGAACCCCAGCATCGGGTCGCGGTGGTCGTCGGCTCCCAGCGGGCGTACAAGGGCGTCGACGTGCTGGCGGCGGCGCTGCGCGACTTGGGCAACGAGTGGCGAATCGTTGTGGCCGGCGACCCGGTCGCGCCAGAGGATCGTCGTGCCCTCCTCTCGATGGCGGAGCACGACCCCCGGTTGATGGTCTGCGCCCGGCGCATCGGGTTCGACGAGATGCAGGTCTTCCACCGGGCGGCCGACGTCGCGGTCGTCCCGTATGTTGCCGGACTCAACAGCGGTGCGGCCTTCTTGGCCCTCACCTTCGGGCTTCCGTTGGTCGCGTCGGACGTCGGTACGCTGCCAGAGACGGTCGATTCCACGTTCGGACAGATCGTTCCCAGCGGTGACCCATCGCAACTCGCGGTCGCGTTGGAACGAGTGTCCGGCGATGGACTGGACGAACGTCGTGCCGCCGCTGCGGCGTTCGCTCTCGAGCATCGCCCCGAGGTGATCTCGGACCGGTTCTTCGCTGGGCTCGCCGACCGCGGCGTCGGAGCGGGTCGGTGACCGCACCGGGACCGTCGTCGAGGTCGGATCTGGTCGACTTCGATCACGTCGACCCGGAGGAGGTTGCGCCGACATCGATCGATGGGTTCGTGATGACCGTCGCGGGGGAGCCGTCAGCCGACCGCCTGGCGGCGGCGTTCGCCACCCTGACCCCTTCGGGGGTTGGCCGACTCCGCGTCACTTCGGCCACCGTCTCGGTGACGGCGTTGGTCGCGCACCTCCCCACCACCTGGCGTGACCGGGTCTGGCGGCGTTCCCGCCACGGCATCGAACTCGAGGTTCGCATGGGGGACTCGGCCGCGCTCGACGATGAGGCGGTGGCCCTCGCCATCGCGCTCGAGATCGTCGAGGAGCTGAGTGACCTGCCCGCCGAGGTCGATGCACTATCGAAGCGACTGGCGCGGGTCGAGCGTGAGTCCAAACAGAAGGTCGAGCGGGTTCAAGACACGACACAGTTCCGGATCGGAGCAGCGCTGGTCGAGCTGGTTCGCTCTCCGCGTCGACTCCCTCAGGTCGTTCGGGAGTTGCGATCGATCTGGAAGCGCCGGAGCTCCCCGGCGGCCCGACAGCTTCCGGACGTCGCCGCTGACCCGTGGCTGCATGTCAAGGTCGGGTCGATCCTCGATGAGTTCACCCACGAGTGCCTCGCCCCGGAGGTTGCGCTCATCCCCCTCGACTCGGACGTGTCGCCGGATCAGCTCCGTGATCTCGATCTGATCCTCGTCGAGTCCGCCTGGCGAGGGAATGCCGGCCGCTGGAGCTATGTCCTGAACCGGTTCGAGCAGCACGGTGACCAGCTCCGCTCGGTTCTCGAGCAGGCCGAACGGCTCGAGATCCCGACCGCCTTCTGGAACAAGGAGGATCCGGTCGCGTTCGACCTCTTCCTCCCGGCCGCTCGGGCGTTCGACCATGTCTTCACGACCGACGACAACATGGTGCCCAGGTACCGCGCCGCCCTCGGCAGCGACCAGATCGCCACGATGGCGTTCGCGGCCCAGCCTGCGCTGCACAACCCGGTCGGGCGACCGCGGGGCGACGACGTGCTGCAACGCCTCTGTTTCGCCGGGAGCTGGAGAGGCGACAAGTACGATGCGCGCCGTCGGGACTTCGAGACCCTCCTGACCCCGCCCTTGGAGCGAGGCCTCCTCGACATCTACGACCGTTACGCAAACGGCAACGTCGCCGATCAGTTTCCCGAGCCGTACCGCTCCGCGGTTGTCGGTCAGTTGCCCTACCGCGAGCTCAACGCGGCGTACCGTCGCTACGCGGCATTCCTCAACGTCAACAGCGTCAGCGACTCGCCGACGATGTTCAGCCGTCGGGTCTTCGAGCTGCTGGCCTGCGGAACACCGGTGATCAGCACGCCGGCCCTCGGCATTGAGGAGCTACTGGGTGAAACGGCCCTCATCACCGACACCCAGCGCCGGACCGACGAGTTGGTGGAGTGGGTTCTGACTGAACACGAAGACCGTGACCGTCACGCCCACGTCGGATACCGCCTCGTTCACACCGAGCACACCTACGGGCAACGCATCGCCAACTTGCTCGATCGGGTGGGTGTACCGACTCCGCCGGCCCGCCGCCGGGTCTCGATCATCTGTTCGAGCAATCGGCCAGAGCACCTCCAGAACGTGATCGCGAGCTACACCTCCCAGACCTATGAGGACAAGGAGATGATCTTCGTGGCCAACTCGTCGCGCTTCGACGAGGACGCCTTCACCCGACTGGAACGAGAGGTCCCCGGGTGTCGCATCCTGCGCATCGACGAGTCGGCCTCGCTTGGCCAGTGCCTGAACGAGGCACTGGCGGTTGCTGAGGGCGAGTACTTCGCGAAGTTCGACGATGATGACTTGTACGGGCCGAACTACCTCGCCGACCTGATGCTCGCGTTCCGGTACAGCGGTGCCGCCGTGGTCGGGAAGCAGTCCTACTACGCCTACCTCCATGGAACCGATGAGACGGTCGTACGTTTCCCGGGGCGCGAGTTCTGCGACGCTCCACGGGTCGTGGGCGGAACCCTCGTCGTCGATCGCTCTCAGGTCGAAGGGCTGGCGTTCACCGAGGTGCACGGTCCCGGCACCGACAGCCTGTTCCTCGAGGAGGTTCGGGCGCAGGGCTCCAGCATCTTCAGCGCCGACCGATACAACTTCTGCCAGGTGCGCCAGGCCGACCCCAGCGAGCACACTTGGAAGATCGACGACGAGGAGTTTCTCCAGAGTTGTCGCTCGATCGGCTCGGGCCGTCGCGACGACCAGATCTTCGTCTGAGCGTCAGAGTCGGAACTCGCTGGGCTCTCGGCCGAAGCGGCGGCACGTGTGATCCCAGTCCGGCGCGAAGAGGGAGGCGAGTTCTTCGCGCCGGGTAGCCGTCAACGGTCGCTCGGCCGCCGTTGACGTCGATCGATTCTCGTGGCGACTTGCGTGGGGGGCGAGGTCCAGGCCGAGCGTCCCGCTCAGCGGGGAGAGGGCGGCCTGCGCATCGTGCTCGAGATCGTCGAGGAAGACGGCATGGATCTGCTGCTCCGGAAACGCTGCCTCGAACCGGTCGATACCGACTCGCACGAAGCTCTGGCGCAGATTGTGAACCGGGTGCCACCAGCGGCCGGGACTCGTGCCGGAGCGATGAGCGTCGAGGGCGAGCGCGAAGTACTCGTCCGCGTCGTCCATGCCGTGGTGCGTCCGGTGCTTTCGGAACTGGGAGAGAGCCCGCTGCACGGGGTCGCGCAGCTGGATGACGATGTGGGCGTCTGGGTTGCACAAACGGATTCGGTGGGCGGCCTCGGGATGGTGGAGGTAGTGCGGCGAGAACTCGCCTCGCCAGCGGACCTCCTCGGTGCCGTGGAAGAACAGCAGGTACTCCCTCTCGGTCCACTTGTCGTAGCGGTCGGCGAAGTATCGAAGCTCCTTCACCTCACTCATGAACACGCCCGGCGTGTCTCGAAGGATGTGGAAGAGCGTGGTGGTTCCCGCCCGAGCGGCGCCGACCCCGATCAGGTTCGGACGGGGCAGTTCGCTGTCACCGCTTCGCAGGGTCAGGAAGCGATGCCACGCGACGAGGCTTGGCCGATCCATCAGCGCCTCGCACGGGGCAGGTCGACGTGCCGCCTGAACCCGTCGACATCCTCGGGAAGCGCTGATGCGCGCTCGAACAAGACCTCCTGTGGCCGGTTCGCCGCAGAGAACTCGAGCGCTCCGTCGTAGACCACGAGCGTGCCCGCCGCCGAAGGCTTCACGACGACGAGGTCGCGGTCATGATCGGGTCGAGGCTCGATGGATCCGGTGTCAGGGCCGATTTCAGCACTCGGGAGATGGTCGAACAGTGTCTCGGCGAGACCGGCGGCGAGCGGGAACTCGACGCTCCCGCGATGGAAGCTGCGTTGGACGCTGTCGACGGCGAGCGTGTTGGCTCTCGCGGGCAACGCCTCGGGGAAGTCGTTGATCAGAAGGTTCCGTCCCAAGAAGGTCGAGCGCTCGAAGGGCGGCGCGAGATTGCCGAGCGGCGCCCATCCGACCGAGTCATGCAGGACGACGGTGTTGCCGGCCAGGGTTTCATCGCACGCGAGGCTGCTGTTGGTCGCTGGCAGGTTCGGAATCGCGTTGTCGTCGGGATCGACGACTGCCGACGGAACGGTCTCGATCGATCGATCAGCGAGCGCCGGCGGCCGCTCGCGGTCAAACGCGGTTGGCACGAAGCGCCAACCATCGCTCGCGACGATGACCGACCCGCTCGACTGCGGCCCGAAGAGCGCCGCGTCGAGTTCGCGGTCCGCATCGACCGCTGCATCCCGCAGCCGCAGTCGATTGACAGGGGCGTGGTCGAGAGACTCGAACCGGCCCGCGTCGACGCTCGGCTCGGCCACGTCGGTCGGTTCCCGATTCTCGCCGAGGACGGGCCGGACGCCGCGAGCAAACCGCACGTGCGGGGTCATGAGGGCGAGTCTGAAGATGATGGCGAGGAGGCGAGGCATCAGAACTGGAAGGAGAGAAGCAGGCTGGACGTGCGGGCAACGACCAAGAGAATTGCATACGTGAACCCGGTTGCGATCGAGGCCGTGCCGGCGATCCGGATGGTGGTTCGGCGAGTGGCGAGCTTGACCGACTCGAGACCCGTGATCCCAGCTGGTGCGTGCGCGATGGCGGTGGCCCCGAACCACACCCACCCCCACTGTGGCCACTCGGCGAAGCGGCACCCAGAACGCCACCGTGGGGTCGGTTGGTTGTTGTCCGTGTGGCGCGGTTGACCACGTCGGAAGGTCGGTGAGGCGAAGAGCTGCGAGCCCGTTGCCGCTCGTGTCGCGCTGGCCGCCGAGCCGCTACGGTAGCGACGGCCGATCCCGCCGGTCGGTGTCGAGCGAGGGACGTCGTCTGTCATGCACATGGTTCTCGTCGCGGGAGCGCGGCCCAACTTCATGAAGGTCGCCCCGGTGCTATGGGCCGCCGAGGCCGCTGGCATTCGGGTGACCCTGGTCCACAGCGGTCAGCACTACGACCACAACATGAGCGACGTGTTCTTCGACGACCTCGGGATGCGCGCTCCGGACGTCAACCTGGGGGTCGGGTCGGGGACGCAGGCCGAACAGACCGCGGCGGTGATGGTCGAGTTCGAACGAATTGTCGGCGACGGCTCGGTCGACCTGGTGACGGTGGTCGGTGACGTCAACAGCACGATCGCATGCTCGTTGGTGGCGGCCAAGCTCGGAATCCACGTCGCCCACGTCGAGGCGGGTCTGCGGAGCCGCGACTGGGACATGCCCGAGGAGATCAACCGAGTCGTGACGGATCGGCTCAGCGACTTTCTCTTCGCGCCGTCGCCTGACGGCGTGGCCAACCTCCGCGCCGAGGGGTATCGAGATGACCAGATCCATCTGGTCGGCAACGTGATGGTCGACACCTTGCTTGCGAACCTCGATCGGGCCCGCGATCGCTCCACCCTCGCCGACCTCGGTCTCCGTCGTGGCGAGTACGGGTTGGTGACGATGCATCGGCCGTCCAACGTCGACGACCCGGAGGTCTTCGATGGCCTCATCGGGGCGTTGAACCAGGTGGCGGAACACCTCCCACTCATCGTGCCAATGCACCCACGAACCCGTCCGCGATTCGAGGCGGCCAGCCTGCACTCCAGCATCCAGCTCACCGACCCCGCCGGCTATCTGGACTTCATCGCTTTGCAGGACGGCGCCCGCCTGGCGCTCACCGACAGCGGTGGTGTGCAAGAGGAGGCCACGATGCTCGGTGTGCCGTGTCTCACGATGCGGGAGAACACCGAGCGTCCGATCACTGTCGACGAAGGCACCAACACCGTCGTCGGGGTCGATCCCGACACGGTCGTCGCCCAGGCCGAGCGTGTGCTGGCCGCGCCGCCCGATCCCCGACGCCCCGAGCTGTGGGACGGCAGAGCCGCGGAGCGGATCGTCGAGGTGCTGCTGGCCGAACCGCTTTCGGACCGGAAACGCCCGACCGATCGATGACCCCTCGTCAGTCGGTGGAGAGCGCCCGTTCGGCTCGTTCGAGCAGGACCTGGCCGTAGCCCGATTTCAGGAGCGGTATCGCCAAGGCCTTGAGTTGGGCGGCGTCGATGAACCCCATCTCGTAGGCGACGTCTTCGGGTGATCCGATCTTGAGCCGCTGACGGGTCT
>CAZQZX010000073.1:0-9617 GCA_964597885.1 uncultured Planctomycetota bacterium | reverse complement strand
ATTCGCCCGCCTCGACCAGCGACGCGAAGGTCCCGGTGTCGAGCCACGCCATACCGCGGCCCATCTGGACCACGTGGAGGTCCCCGCGGTCGAGGTAGGCCTGATTGACGGCGGTGATCTCGAGTTCCCCTCGAGCCGAGGGCTGGATCGACTTGGCGATCTCGACGACGTCGGCGTCGTAGAAGTAGAGGCCGGTCACTGCCCAGGTGCTCTTCGGCTCCGCTGGCTTCTCCTCGATGGAGGTCGCCCGGCGTTGATCGTCGAACGTCACCACGCCGTAGCGCTCGGGGTCGTGGACTTCCTTGGCGAACACGCGCGCCCCCGGCAGGGGTCGGGCGGCATCGATGAGCTGCTCGTGGAGGCCGCCACCGTAGAACAGGTTGTCGCCGAGGATCAGTGCGCAGCCGTGCCCGTCGATGAAGTCCTCGCCGATCAGGAAGGCTTCGGCGATCCCGTTCGGCTCGGCCTGGGTGGCGTAGGAGAGTTCGATGCCCCACTCGCTGCCGTCGCCGAGGAGCCGTTCGAACGCCGGACGATCGACCGGTGTCGTGATGATCAGGATCTCCCGAATCCCGGCCAGCATCAGGACGGACAGCGGGTAGTAGATCATCGGCTTGTCATAGACCGGCAGCAGCTGTTTCGACGCTGCCATGGTGAGCGGGTGGAGACGGCTTCCCGTTCCGCCGGCCAAGATGATGCCCTTGCTCATGGTGACGTCCTGATCGGGTCCGTGGTGAGAATCTCGTCGATGACGGGCGGCAGCGACGAACGCCACCCCGGCAGGCGGATGCCGGTCGCTTCGGCCAGCGCGCCGCTGTCGAGTCGGCTGTTGGCTGGGCGGGGAGCGGGTGTCGGGTACTCCGCCGTCGTGATCGCGTCGACCTCGACGGCGAGTCCGGCGGTGTGGAAGATCGCCACTGCGAACTCGTGCCAGGTCGCCTGCTCGGTCCCGGCGAGGTGGAAGGTGCCGACGAGGTCGGCGGTGGCCAACGCCAAGAGCGCGGCAGCGAGGTCGCGAGCGCTCGTCGGGCAACCGACCTGGTCGGCGACGACGCGGAGCCGATCGCGCTCGGCTCCCAGTCGGAGCATCGTCTTGACGAAGTTGTGGCCGTGCGAGGCGTACACCCAGGCGGTGCGCAGGATCAGGTGGTCGGGATTGGTCCGGGCCGCCTCTTCGCCCTGCCACTTGCTCTGGCCGTAGACCCCGAGTGGGGCGACGGGGTCGGACTCGACGTACCACTCCGGCTTCGTGCCGTCGAACACATAGTCGGTCGACACCTGTATCAGTCGCCGGCCCGAGGCCGCGGCGAGGTCGGCGACACCGTCGCGGTTCGCGAGGAACGCCGCGGCCTGATCGGTCTCGGCGGCATCGACCGCCGTGAAGGCGCCGGCGTTGATTATCACGGCGGGATCGATGCGGTCGATCGCACCGGCGATCGAGCCGGAGTCGGCGAGATCGCACTCGGTCCGCGAAAGCACATGCAGGTCGAGTGCGGCGAATCGGGGGTCGTCAGCGAGCTCGGCGATCGAGTGACCGAGCTGTCCGGTGCGGCCGGTGACGAGGACCCGAGTCACGACAGACCGAGGCGGCCACCGGTGTAGGTGGCTTCCTGGATCGGACCCCACCACGACTCGTTGGCGAGATACCAGTCGATGGTCCGGGCGAGTCCCTCCTCGAAGGTCACGGTGGGCCGCCACCCGAGCTCGTCTTGCAGCCGGGACGAGTCGATCGCATACCGCAGATCGTGTCCGGGTCGATCGGTGACGAACTCGATCAGGCGCCGCCGCGGGCCGGCGTCAGGCACGCCGAGTCGGTCGTCGACGAGATCGCAGATCGCGTGGACGACCTCGAGGTTCGACCGCTCGGCGTTCCCGCCGACTAGGTAGGTCTCGCCGACGGTGCCCGTGGTGAGCACGGTCGTCAGCGCGGTCGCGTGATCGTCGACGAAGAGCCAGTCGCGGACATTCTCGCCGGTGCCATACACCGGGAGCGGCTGTTGGGCAATCGCCTTGAGTGTCACCAGCGGGACCAGCTTCTCAGGAAAGTGGAACGGCCCGTAGTTGTTCGAGCAGTTGGTGATCAGCACCGGGACCCCGTAGGTCTCGCCCCAGGCCCGGACCAGGTGATCAGCCGAGGCCTTCGAGGCCGAGTACGGCGATCGCGGCGAGTACGGCGTCGACTCGGTGAAGGGCGCATCGTCGTGGCCGAGCGCACCGAAGACCTCGTCGGTGGAGACGTGGAGGAACCGAAAGTCGACGCCGCCGTCAGCCCGAGTTGCCATGAGGTTCCGCGCAGCCTGCAGCAGGTGCATCGTGCCGACGATGTTCGTCTGGAGAAACTGCTCGGGCCCGTCGATCGACCGATCGACGTGGCTCTCGGCGGCCAGATGCATAACCGCATCCGGTTGATGGTCAACGAACGCGGCGTCGACCGCCACCGGATCGCAGATGTCGATCCGAAGATGGCGATAGCGCTCGTCTTGCGCGACCGAGGCGACGCTCCCCTCGGTCGCCGCGTAGGTCATCTTGTCGATGTTGACGACCTCATGGTCGGTGTTCTCGATCAGGTGGCGGACGACGGCAGAGCCGATGAACCCGCACCCACCGGTGATGAGGATCCGCATCAGGCCGTCTCCCGCACGAACGCGGCGAAGGCCGGCGCGGCGGCGTCCTTGTCGGAGAGGACGGCGGCATCGGGCTCCATCGGCCAGGCGATGGCGAGTTCGGGGTCGTCGAACCGGATGCTCCGTTCCGCCTCGGGCGCATAGAAATCGGTCACCTTGTAGGACACGATGGTTTCGTCGGCGAGGGTGCAGAAACCGTGAGCGAAACCGGCCGGAATCCACAGTGCGCGGTTGTCGCCCTCGTGCAGTTCGACCGTTGCGTGCTGTCGAAACGTGGGGGAGGACGGTCGTACGTCGACGGCGACGTCGAACACCGATCCCCGCAGCACCCGCACGAGCTTGCCCTGGGCATGGGGATCAGCCTGCAGATGGAGCCCGCGAACGGTGCCCCGAAGCGCGGAGAACGACTCGTTGTCCTGCACGAACTCGAGATCGACGCCGAAGCCGGCCATCGTGCGGCGGTTGAACGTCTCAGAGAATGACCCGCGGGAGTCGCGGAAGGAACGAGCGCGGAGCTCGAGCACGCCTGGCAACGGTTCGTTCAGGATCTCCATGAGGTTTCGCCCTTCCCGACCCGACAGAGGGCGGGTCGAGTCTCAGTGTAGGAGAGCGCCGGGAGGTCCGAATGGGCCGGTTGGCCCTCCGGGTGGGGACGTCGGTTGCGGCTCTTCACCACCTCGACTGGACAGTAGGATCTTCGCTCATGGCGGTGGCCGAGGAGATCGAGCATCCCGACCGTTCCGCCGCGGCGGAGAGCCGCCGGCTTCGAGTGCTCGCGTTGGGGGCGTACGGCGTCGGGGCGGCGGTCTTCCTCGGCGCGGGGCCGCTGGCCGGCCTCGCCGAGTCGCTCCTTCCGCTTCGGGCTGAGGTCACCAGCCGAGGTACCTACTTCCTGCCGTTCGCCGCCGTCGGCGATGTCATCGTTCGTCGGACCGGTGCGGCGATGGCGCTCGCCAGCTTGGTGCTGCTGATCGTGCCCAGGGTGACGTGGCGACCCGTACCCGTCGGCACGCCGACCCGCCGAGCGGTCGCCGCGTCGCTCGCGGTCATCGGCGCCGCTTGGTACGGCTGGTTGGCCCACCCCCACAACGGCTTTCTCGACAACTCTCGGATCCACTGGGTCGACTTCTCGACCTCGCGCTCCAGCGACTTCTTCTACGCCGCCGGACGCATCCCCCACGAGGTGTTCTACGACGCGCCCTTCCTCTGGCAGGCGATCAACGTCGCCTGGGTGATCGGGCTGGCGTGGGCCATCGCCCGCCGCCTGGAGCTGTCGGTCGTCGCGTCCGCCGCGATGGCCGCAACCCCCATCATCGCCACCAACCTGTGGGTCTTCGCTGACACCGCTGAAGACGTCATGCTCAACGTCGCCCTGCTGCTGATGGTGTTGTGGGCGGTCCTCGCCCGCGGCCCGGTCGTGGTCGGGCTCGCGCTGACCCTCGCCGTGCTCGGCCGCCCGTCGTTTCTCGTGCTGATCCCGTGCGTCGCCGCTGCCGAGGCCGTGACCGCGTTCCGACGCAATCGTTCGATCGGGGCGATGGTGGCGGCCGGCCTCCAGCGACGGGTGCTGATGGCGATCGGCGTCGCCATCGGTGGCATCGCGGTCTCCCAGGTCGTGATGGAACTCATCGGTGACCGCTACTGGTTCACCAACGGAAGGGTGATCGACACCGGCCCGCTCCGTGACGCAGAGGTCGTCGAGGTCGACGGGTTCTCCATCTCTGCCTTCTCCGGCGCATACTTCGGCCACCTGGTGTGGGTGATTCCGGCCGTGCTCCTGGCCGGCTCGCTGTTCGCGCTGGTCCGTGCGCCGGGGCTTCCTGACGGGGTCGAACGGCTGGCGCATTTCGCCGGTCTTGGCGTCGTGGCGGTGCTGCTCGCTCACGAGTCCCAGCCGTTGCTGTACTACAACATCAGATACCTCACCTACAGCTGGCCGTTCTTCTTCGTGCTCGGCTGGGTCGGGTACGTCGCGTTGGCACAGATCGATGTCCGGCCCGCGGTCCGCGCCGCGGCGGTCGTGATGCTCGTTGCCGGATCGATGGTGTTGCCCACCGATCCCGTCGAGCGGAAGCGGTTGATCGAGGCTCGGCCCGAGGTCGAGCTCCTCGACATCCGTGACGACCTGCGGGCGGTGGCCGACGGCGGGACGATCGGGTTCACGTTCGGCATCGAGTCCACGCCGAACTATGTGGCCTACGTGATGAAGTCCGAGCGCTGGGATGTCTGGGGCGAACTCGCCGACGTCGACGAGGGGTGGATGGTCATCTCGATGCGTTCGGAGCCGTGGCGGACCCGACCGGCCGACTTCGAGACCGAGTCGCTGCTGGTCCACGTTGTCCGGCCCTCCGACCTCGACCGCTGATGAGTGGTGCGGCCAGCGCTCAGCCGGTGCGATCGAACCACCTGTGGAGCGTGTACACACTTCGCTCGTGGGCGAATCCCAGACGGGACCACACCCGCTGCACGGCATAGTTGTTGATCTGGGTCGACACGACCAGCTTGTCGGTCCCGGCCCGGGTCGCGAGCGTCATCGCTCCGTGGACGAGTGCGGCGTACAGCCCCCGGCCCTGGTGGCGGGGGTCGACGGCATTCAGAACGATCTCCGCCGTCGGTTCGCCGACTCCCTGGAGGGTCAGGAAGCCGAGCACATCCTCGTCCTCGCAGGCCACCAGGACCGGTCGATCGGCGGAGTTGGCGGCGACGCTGGATTCGGCCCACTCCACATAGGCGGCGTCGGCGTCGGTGTCGTCCAGGAGGGGGTCAGCGTGGAAGTGGCCGACGTAGTTGGTGAAGGCGTCGGCGGCGATCGCGCCCACCGAAGCCGCGTCGTCGTCGTGCGCGACGCGGATCGAGGTTCCGGCCGCACGCGCAGGTGCCGTTGGCGGATCTGCGAGCGCTCGTCCATAGACGACGAGCGTGTCCATCAACCGGAACCCCGCGTCTTCGAGACGGTGGACGGTCCGCAGCGCGTCGACGTGGACCCGAGCGGTGAGCATCTCTACCCCGAGCACTGCGGCCCGGTCATCGATCTCCTCGGTGCCGGCGTCGGTGTCGACGAGGTGGGCTGCGACGACGCCGAATCGTTTCGTTTCCAACTCATTGCGCTCGAGCGGCATCGGGGCGTCCCTCCTGTTGGCCGAACCGGAGCACCCGGAGGCTCGTGTAGATGACGATAGGCGTCGCGATGACGTTGACGAGTTGGGCGAGTTCGGGGTCGAGCCACCGCAGCATCACCGTCAGCGTGGCCAGGGTGCTGACCAGGCCCGCAGCGTAGGCCCCGGCGAACTTCGGCAGATCACGCCGGTGGCGCTCCTCGCTCTGGAACGTGAATCGTCGATTGCCGAGATAGCTGAGTGCCACGCCGGGGAGGTAGCAGATCGCCGCACCGACGACCGGCGCTACGCCGACGGCGAGCAGGCCGAGGTAGACGAGGTACAGCGTGACCGTGCTCGCCGCGCCGACCGCCCCGTAGCGGGCGAACCGATGGATCTCGGCCTGGAGACGGCGCCACACCCTGCTCGGCTCCGATGTCGACTCAGTCGACCCCGGCGGTCGTCGTTTCGAACGCGTGGATGAAGGCGTCGACCACACGTTCCTGGTCGTCGTGACCGAGGTCGTTGAAGAACGGCAACCGGAGCAGGCGGCCGCTGATGTCGTCGGTGACCGGGCATGGCTGGATGCGGTCGGCGAGGAGCGCCGCGCCGGGGGCCGAATGCAACGGGACGTAGTGGAACGTCGGGCTGACGCCGCGTTCGCGCATCGCGGCGATGATGTCGGCGCGATGGGTGGCTCGGGGCAAGAGCACGTAGAACATGTGATCGGCGGGCCGATCCCCGGCACGCTCGTACGGCAGGTCGAAGCCGAGTCGGTCGGCGTGGGGTGTGAGCAGGTCGCGGTATCGCTCGTGCACGTGGCGGCGCTTGTCCATGATCTCCGGAGCTCGCTCCAGCTGGGCGAGCAGGAACGCAGCGAGCAGGTCGGAGAGTCCGAAGGACGAACCGTGTCCCTGCCACGTGTACTTGTCCGTCAAGCCCTCGAGGAACTCTCGGCGGTTGGTTCCCTTGTCGAGGAGAACGTGGGCCTCGTCGACGAAGGCCGGATCGTTGATGACGAGCGCACCCCCTTCCCCACAGATGAAGTTCTTGGTCTCGTGGAAACTCAGGGTCGACATCTGGCCAAACCGCCCGAGCAGTGTGCCGTCGTGCTCGGCGAACAGACCGTGGGCGTTGTCCTCGATCAGGGGGATCTCGTACCGATCGGCGATCGCCCGCAAGCGCCGGACGTGGCCGGCGACGCCGGCGTAGTGGACGGTCACAATCGCTTTCACGCGTTCGTCCATCGAGGCTTCGACATGGTCCGGGTCGAGGCTGAGATCGGGCGTGCGGATGTCGCAGAACCGCAGTTTCGCCCCCTGCCGAGCGAACGCCGTCGCGGTCGAGGAGAAGGTGAAGGATGGGACGATCACGACGTCGCCGGGTCCGAGGTCGAGGAGCATGGCCGTCATCTCGAGCGCATCGGTGCACGAGGTCGTGAGCAACACGTCCAGCGCCCCGAGTTGGGAGCGGAGCAGCTCCTCGGTGCGCTGGGTGAACGGTCCTTTGGCTGAGCTGTGGCCGTCCGCGACGGCCTGGGCGACATAGTTCATCTCCTGCCCGGCGAGGCACGGTCGATTGAACGGGATGTCGGCGGCCATGGCCGTACACTATCGACCCAGATGGATGGGCTAGGGGTTGCCGAGCGACTGTCAGGCATCTCGGTGGTGATCCCGTGCTACCGCACGCCGGGCACCCTCGATCGGGTGTGCGAGCAGTTGCTCCAACACGTCGCGCCGCTGGCGGACGACCTGGAGCTGGTGCTGGTCGACGACGGCAGTCCCGACGACACCTGGGACCGGATCGTCGAGGTCGTCGACGCCCACGATTGGGTTCGGGGCCTGCGGTTGTCCCGCAACTACGGCCAGCACAACGCGCTCCTCGCCGGGATGCGGGCGGCGTCGCACCCGGTCATCCTCACCATGGACGACGATCTCCAGAACCCGCCGAGCGAGGTTCCCCGGTTGCTCGCGGCGCTCACCCCCGACATCGACCTGGTGTACGGGACCCCGGTGGCGGAGACCCAGACCGCGATGCGCAACTTCGCTTCGGTGGGGACCAAGCGGTTGATGAGCGCATTGCTCGGTCCCGAGGTCAACGCCAAGCTGAGTGCGTTTCGCGTCTTTCGGCGGCGGCTTCTGGTCGGCAACGGCCTCACCAACGATCCCTATGTCTCGATCGACGTCTTGCTGAGCTGGGCGACGACCAGGGTCGCGGTCGTGGAGGTGGAGTTCCAGCGTCGCGATGCGGGCACGAGCGGGTACACGATCACCAAGCTGATCCGCCACGCCTTCAACATGGTCACCGGCTACAGCACCCGGCCATTGCGAGCGGTGAGCGCGCTCGGGTTCGCTATCTCTGCCTTCGGCTTCCTGCTGTTGATCTATGTCCTGGCGCGGTTCGTGATCGAACCCACCGATGTCGAGGGGTTCACGTTCCTCGCGACGGCGATCTCGCTGTTCTCGGGGGTACAGCTACTCAGCCTTGGTGTGGTCGGGGAGTACCTGGCCCGTATGCACTTCCGGACGATGGGGCGCCCCGCCTACGCCGTGCGGGACGACATCGGTGCATCTCGGTTCGACGGGCTCGGCGACTGATCCGTCGTCAGGCGGCGCGAGCCTCGACGAGGACGTGGGAGTAGGGGACCCGCAACAGGTCGTGGCGGGCCGTCACCGTGACGTCGTCGAACACCTGGGTGACGAGGGCCTCGGTCTGCCCTGGCGAGCGGACGTGTCGGCCCCGATCGCGGGACGCGAGGAAGCGGCCGATCGGGTGTTGACCGTCGGCGAAGGTCGGGTCGACCGAGACGAACCGCCCATTCGGGCCGAGAACCGCGCGGGCCGTCTCGAGCGCCTCGAGCACCTCGCCGTCGTCGAGGTGGTGCAGCACACCGACCGACATCGCGAGGTTGCGCGGCGCGAAGTCGTCGAGGTCGACGTCACTGGTGGCGGTGTTGATGAAGCGGCCCCGGTCGCCGAATCGGTTGCGTGCCGCATCGATGTACCGCTCGCTGTGGTCGAACCCGACGTAGTCGACTTCGGGGAGATGCTCGAGGATGTCCGCGGGCCCGCACCCGATGTCGACGACTCGCAAGCCGGGCTCGATGCCGAGGATCTCATCGACGAGGGCGTGGCGGAGCTTGTCGGCACCGACCGCTCGCTGGGCGAAGCGGTACACCGCCGGCATCGAGAAGACGCGACGGACACCGGTGAGGACTTCGGAGGGCTGTTCGCTCACGGACGGAACCTACTGCGCTGGTGCCTTCAGCCGGTGGTGGCTTCGTTCGCGTCGACCCAGGTGCCGGCACGCACGACGACGGTCGCCCCGGTCCTGCAGTCGACCGGCACGCGGCCGTTCGTCTCGTCGAAGCAGGGGAGGAAGGTCGGTGTCTCGCCGGTCTCGCACCCCACTGTGTCGGGGGCGAGCGAACCGGCTTCGATCGGGGCTCGGCCAAAGCACGAGGCGAACGAGGTCGAGACGTACATGGCGGTGAACGCAGGCACGCCGCATTCGTCGAAGGTGGCGGTGTCGATGAGCTCGGCCGCCGTGTCCATCGCCGCGGCGCTGCTCGTCCCGTCGTCGATCGCAGCGCGCCAGGCTTGCAGGTGAGGGAGGGCGGCGCCGACGTCGAACAGGGCGGCGAGCCGGCCCAGTTCGTCGATCACCGCAGTGAGGTCGTCGCCGGCGTGGGAGCCGAGTGCGAAGGTCTCGATCTGTGCGCAGAGGGCGTGATCGTCGGGCACATCCGCATCGCCTGCGGACGCCCGGCGCTCGATCACGCCGGAAGGTCCCGAGCCGCTGCACGACACGGCGAACACTGCTGTCGCAAGCGCGATCCCTAGACTCGGATTCATGCCCTTGCCATCGGCGCGGCATCCCCTATCGTGAGACGATGAAC
>CAZQZX010000072.1:5623-26292 GCA_964597885.1 uncultured Planctomycetota bacterium | reverse complement strand
CCTCGACCGCCGCCTCCGCGTCCACCGCGTCCACCTCCGCCGCCCTGCTGCCTGGCGTTGTCTTCGGCGGACTCGTTCTGCGCGTCCTCACCGGCCTGTGCGAGGCTCGGAAGCTCGGCCATCGACGTGTCGGAGCCGAAGGGGAACGAGAACACGCGGGTGAAGAGGAAGAGCGTTTCGATCTGCTCGCCGCCCCGCGTCATCGGGACCGCGATCTCGAGATCGACGCGCATCGCGCGGGGGAGGGACTGCGTGTCGCGGCTGTCCCACTCGTCTTCTTCGATCAGCTCCGGCTCGTCGTCGTCCGCGATGCCACGGTCGTTGTTGGCGTCGCGGGAGCCATTGTTGTTGCCGTTGTTGTTGCCGGGATCTTCGGCGCCGCCGGCGGCGTCCGTGGCGAGGTACACCACGTTGAACGAGCGCACCCGATCGAACAGGAGGCGGTAGCGGCCGCCGTCGAAGGGCTCTTCGTCGACGAAGAAGTCCTCGCGCCGGAAGAGCTGTAGCAGCTCGGGCTCGTCGGGATGGGCACGCAGCGCGTATCCGACCTCGGTGATATCCGATCGCTTCTTCACTTCGCTCTCGGAGCCGCGCACCTCGCGGGAGTCGACGGTGGAGATGAAGTCGAGACGGTCGGCATCCTGTCCGCTGACGGATTTGTTCTCGCCGAGGAAGAACGCGTTGTCCTTCACGTTGGCGAACACGGCCCCGGAGATGTCGTCCTGGATGATGTCCAGGATCGCGGGTCCGATCTGGTAAGCGTTGCCGGCCTCGTCGACGATGGTCTTGATCTTGAGCGTCGAGATCAGCACGCCGTAGAGCGCGGTCAGGAGCACGCCCATGATCGAGAGCGTGATCATGATCTCGATCAGCGTGAAGCCGCGAGCGTCGTTTCGTGCGCGCATCAGAAAAGCTCCTCGTCCTCGACCGCGTCGCCCGGGATGTAGGTCGTTGCCGACAGCTGCTTGATGGCGCCGCCGGTCCCCGGGTAGTGCACGAAGACCGTGACCCGATAGACGATGACTTCCTGCTGCTCCTCGTCTTCGCCTGAAAGCCCGCTGCCGCTGTCGGCGCTCGGCGGGTCTTCGCCGGCTCGTCGGCTCGCGCGGTCGCGCAGACCGTCGTCTTCGTCTTCGTCCTCGCCGCCGATCAGGAAGATCTCTTCCATCTCGAGCGCCCAGTAGTACCGTCGCTGGATCTCGTCGGGCTCGTCTTCGAAGCCGCCCTCGTCGCCATCCTTGTACTCGCGAGGCTCGAGAAGCACGGCTTCCATCTGTTGCTGGAGCAGGTAGCGCGCGACGTTGAAATCCTGCGCGGCCCGCGCCTCTCGATACGCGTTGGTGCGGATGCCGAGCACGGTGACGGAGCCGAGCGCGAAGATCGCGACCGCGACGAGAACCTCGAGCAGCGTGAAGCCTCGCTCGTCGTTCCGGTCGGCCGGCAGGGGAGTGCGGATCTCGAGGCTCATCGGAACTGCTCCGCTTCGATGATCGGGATCTCTCGATCGTACGGGTAGTAGGCGACCAGCCCCGTGACGGCGTTGGCTTCCACCGTGTAGCGCCGGCCTTCCTCGTTGATCAGGTGCACGAGGAAGCCCCACGTCATGCCGGTGGGGCCGAACGGGAGGTCGATCCGGTCCTGGTCGCTGACCACGCCGTCATCGAACGTGAGCCGTTCGATCTGGACCCCGCGCTCGAAGGTTCGCCACGGCAGATCGCGCGTCTCGCCTTCGATCTCCATGCCCTCGCGTGCCCATTCCGGCGCGATCGCGATGCGCATGCGATCGGCGTCGATGTCGATCTGGAGGAAATAGAAACGGCCATTCACGATGGCCTGATTCTGCAGAAACTCGATCGTCGATCCGATGCGTCGCGCCGTCGCCTTGAGGCGCGAGTTGCTCGTGACCCCGTCGAGTCGCATCCCCGCCATCGCGAGCATCGTCGCGAGGATGGCGATGACGACCATCAGCTCGATGAGCGTCAGGCCACGGGTGCGATCCCGTTCGTCTCGGAGATGTCGGGTCTGCAGAATCATCCTTCGCTACCGGTGCTCGTTCCTAGTCGTCGTCGGGCGGCCAGGAGATGTCGGCGCCCTGGCCGGATCCACCTTCCATGCCGTCCTTGCCGTAGCTGACGATCTTGAAGCCGTCGTCGACGGTGTAGTACTCGAGCTCGCCCTTCCAGGCGTCGACCATCTCGGTACCCTTCTTCACGAACGGCTCGTAGCCATCCGGCGGGGAGGCGAGCTCGTCGAGCGTCTCGGGCAGACGTCCGACCTGCACCTCGAAGATCTCGATCGCTCCCGAGAGGTCCTGGAGCTTCTGCAGCGTGAGCTTTCGCTGGGCGTCACGCAGTCGCGGCATGACGAAGACGGTCGCGGCCGTCGCCATCAGGCCGAGGATGGCGATGACGACCATGAGCTCGACCAGCGTGATTCCGCGCTGTCCCTCGCGCCGAGCGATCTTCGATCCGCCGGGCACGGCTTCCATGAGTTTCTGCATCGTACCTACCTCGTGATTACCGATGGGCGGGATCATCCCGCCAGACTGTTGATGTCGAGAATCGGGATCAGGATCGCCATGACGATCCCACCGACGATGACGGCCAGGAACACGATCAAGAGCGGCTCGAGGACCGAGGTCATCTTCTGGGTCGCCGACTCGATCTCCTGGTCGTAGGTTTCGCTGATCTTGCCGAGCATCTGCTCGAGCTTTCCACTCTGCTCACCGACGGCCACCATATAGCCGACGACGGGCGGGAAGACCCCGCTCTTCTTTAGAGGGGTCGATATGTCGGTACCTTCCAGGATTCTTCCGTGAACCTCTTCCAGTGTATCCGACAGCACTCGGTTGTTCACGACCTCCTTCACGATGCGCAGGCCGTCCATCACGGTCACGCCACTGCTGAGGAGTGTCGAGAGGGTCATCGAGAAGCGGGAGATTCCGGCTTTTCGGATGAGCTCGCCGAAGATCGGGACCTTGAGGATCGAGCGGTCCCAGATGCCGCGGCCCTTGTCGGTGGAGAGGGCCGCCCGGAAGAGCAGGAAGAACGCGATGATCCCGAGAAGCATCAGCCACCAGTAGTGCTGGAAGCTGCGGCTCACCATGATCAGGATCTTCGTGATCATGGGGAGCTCCTTACCGGCCTCGGTGAGGATCTGCGTGATCTTCGGGACGACGAACGTCATGAGCACGGCGACGACGATGCCACCGATGCCGAGCATGATGATCGGGTACGCCATCGCGCTCGACACCTTGTTGCGGATGACGTTCTCTTTCTGGAGGTAGTCGGCGACGCGGCCGAGCACCGAGTCGAGCGTACCGGAAGCCTCGCCGGCCTTCACCATGTTGATGTACAGCGGGCTGAAGACCTCGCTGTGCGCCTCGAGTCCTTCGCCGAGGCTCGCTCCCTGCGTGACCTTCTCGCGGATGTCGCGAAGGACCTTTTCCATGTCCTTCACCTGCGCCTGCTCGACGAGCGCCGTCAGCGACTCGGTGAGCGGGATGCCCGCGCCGAGCAGCGTCGACAGCTGCCGCGTGACGAGCGACAGGTCGCCGATTCGCTTGCGTCGGACGAACTTCGGCAGGGCGATGTCGAAGCTTCGTTTCGAGGAGGCTCGAACGATGCTGACATCGGTCACGTACACGCCGTCCTTGCGCAGCCGCGATCGCGCTTCGGCTGCGGTGTCGGCGTTGAGGATTCCCGTGGCCGCCTTGCCGGCGCTGTTCAGTCCTTTGTATTCGAAGATGGGCATGGCAAGACAGCCTGTTGGATTCTCAGAAGACGTCCGTCTGCGTGACCTTCAGCACCTCGTCCACGGTGGTGGTGTGGTTCAGGATCTTGTCGACGCCGTCCATTCGGAGCGTCTTGTAGCCTCGCTCGACGGCGGCCTTCTTGATCTCGGTGGAGCTTTCGCGCGCCATGATCTGGCGTCGCGCCACATCGTCGATCGGGAGCAGCTCGTAGATACCCGTTCGCTCGACGAAGCCGGTGTTGTAGCAGTTGTCGCAGCCGCGTCCGCGGGCGATCTTCCCGCCGGGTAGCATGTCGGGCGTGACCTTCACTTCCGACAGCTTTTGCACCTCGGAGGGGTTCGGCTCGATCTCTTCCTTGCACTGAGGACAGATCAGTCGGACGAGGCGCTGCGCGACGACGAGCACGACCGACGACGAGACGAGGAACGGCTCGATGCCGATGTCGATCATTCGGGTGACGGCGCCGGACGCGTCGTTCGTGTGAAGGGTCGAGAACACGAGGTGACCGGTGAGCGCCGCCTGGATAGCGATGCGCGCGGTCTCGACGTCACGGACCTCACCGACCATCATGACGTCCGGGTCCTGACGCAGCAGGGACCGAAGTCCCGCGGCGAACGTCAGTCCCTTCTTCGCGGACACCTGGATCTGGCTGATGCCGTTGACGTGGTACTCGATCGGGTCTTCGATCGTGATGATGTTCTTCTCGGCCGAGTTGATCCGGTTGAGGACGCCGTACAGCGTCGTCGTCTTTCCGGAACCGGTCGGCCCCGTCACGAAGATGATCCCGTTCGGGTAGTAGATGTATCGGTTCAGGATCTCGAGGTTGAATTCCCCGAGGCCGATGTCTTCGAGCTCGTACAGACGCGCCGTCTTGTCGAGGATTCGAAGCACGAGGCGTTCGCCGTGGCTCGTCGGAACCGACGAGATTCGAAGGTCGACCTCGGAGCCGCCGAGGCGGATCGTCGAACGACCGTCCTGCGGCAGGCGTCGTTCGGCGATGTCCATCTTTCCCATGACCTTGATTCGGGAGATGATGGCTTCCTGGACCTTCTTCGGTGTCGCCTCCATGTCGTAGAGGATACCGTCGATCCGGTAGCGGATCTGGACGCTGTCCTCGAGCGGCTGGATGTGGATGTCACTCGCCCTCATCTTCAGCGCCTGGAACAGGATCATGTTCACAAGCTTGATGATGGGGGCCTTGTTGGCCATGTCGAGGAGGTCTTCCGACTCCTCGATCTCCTTCGACAGACCGACGATGTCGTCGTCCTCGATACCTCCGAGGGCCTCGTCGACGACGTCGGACTTCGCCTTGTACGCCCGGTTGATGAGCGCGGCGATCTCGGACTTCGGCGCGAGGACCGGTTCGACCTCACCGCCGATCATGCCGGCGAGATCGTCCATCGGATACAGATCGAAGGGCGTGCAGGTCGCGACGCGGAACGAGCCGTTGTTGCGCTCGAACGCCACGAGGTTGTAGTTGCGGGAGAACTGCACCGGCACCGAGTTGATGTACTCGGGCGGCACGCGGATTCCCTCGAGCTTCTCGACGAACGGAATCCCGAAGAGGGTACCGAGGATCTTCAGCAGCTCGTCTTCGGTCAGGTACTGCTTGCGCAGCACGACCTGGTCGAGCGTCTGCCCGGTCTCCTCGGCCAGTCCCTCGCACTCCGTGAGCTGTTGCTCATCGATCTTCCCGGAGGCGAGCAGCGATGCACGAATCTTTTCCTTCAAGGTTCGCTCCTCAACCTTCCTCTGTCGGAGGCTCCGTGCTCTCGGCTGAATCGGTTTCCGTGCTCTCCGGATCGGCTTCCGTGCTCTCCGGATCGGCGGCTTCCGCCTCCTCGTCTTCGACCGGCTCCGGCGCCTCGGAGGGAAGCTCCGACGGGCTGCGGTAGCGCGGGATGTCGAGGAGGTCGTCTTCCTCGGGGATGACGATGCCTTCCTTGGCGGCGGCCTGGCGTCGTCGGTGATTCTCTTCGAACTTGGGATCGAAGAGCGTCACGTTGTCGCCGACCAGCGCCTGGACCTCGAGCTCGCGCAGGTACGTGAGGTCGTAGAGGTCCTCGAAGTCCTCGTCCTTGAGGATGTGCGGCGTCACGAACAGGTAGAGCGTCGACTTCCGCTCGGTCGTGGTCTCGCTGCGGAACAGCCAGCCGAGGAGCGGCAGGTCGCCGAGGAACGGCGTCTTGGTGCGGTCTTCGGTGAGCTGCTTCTGGGTCAGGCCGCCGATGACGACGGTGGCGTTGTTCGGCACGGTCACCTGCGCGACCAGCTCTCGGGTGAGCTTCGGCGCCGGGATGACCTGGTCACCGATCGTTCGTTCCGACCCGACGAAGTTCTCGACGAGCAGCTCGATGTCGAGGCGCAGGTAGTCATCCGCCGAGATGTGCGGCGAGATCGACAGCGTCAGCGGCGCCTCTTCGAAGCCACCGAATCCACCCTGCGCGACACCACCACCCGAGAGGCTCGAGGTCGTGGTGGTCTGCGACTCGGCGACGGTGATGGTCGCCGAAGCGTTGTCGTTCGTGAGTACCGAGGGGATCGACAGCAGGTTGGACTGGTTGTCGGTCCCGATCATGTTCAGGATGAACGGCGTCTGGAAGCCGGGGAAGTTGAAGATACCGCCGGTGAAGCCGCCCGTCGCGAGGCCTTCGAGGGAGGGCAGTCGCAGGTCCGGGATGCCGTCGCCGTTCGTGTCCTGGAATTCGGTCAGGCCGAAGCCGGTGAAACCGAATCCACGGGTGATGTTCGCGTTCGGATCGTCCGCGAGGTCGAGGTAGCCGAGCTCGACGCCGAACGCGTCGGTGAAGTTCTCGGTGAGCTCGACGATGGCCGCTTCGATCAGCACCTGCGGGAGGCGTCGGTCGATGTCGGCGAGGAGATCCTTGATCCACTGGTACTGCGTCGACGAAGCGCGGATCAGCAGCGAGTTCGTGTGCTGCTCGGGAACGATCACGATCTCCTGCTCGACGAAGCCGGTTCCGCCCGACTGCTGGCTACGGTTTCCGGCCGTTCGCGATCGGCTGAGCCGTCCGCCGGACGAAGCGTCGACGATCTCGTTGAGGGTCTCGGCGACCTCGTCGGCCACCGCGTGCTTGAGCTGGTAGCGCCAGATGTCGGGGACGACGCTGTCGACCTTCTCGTCGAGCTTCTGGACGAGGTCCTTGATCTCGGTGATGTCTTCCTCGACCGCGTACAGGATCAGTGAGTTGGTACGCGCATCGGGGATGATCTTCGGCGAGGGAGCCTTGCGGACGGCGCCGGTCGAAGCCTGCGCGCGGTTTCGCTGCTGCCCGCCGCCGCCGCTTGAGCCGAACAGTCCGCCGTCGTCCGTCTCGAGGAGATCGGCCAGGATCGGCTGCAGCTCTTCGGGGTCGGCGTACTCGAGGCGGATCTTCTCGAACTTCAGGATGAAGCGCTCTTCCTGCTGGTCCATGAGGCTCAGCATTCGCGCGACGTGGTACACGACCGACGCGAACTCGGTGACGATGATCGAGTTCACGGCGGGGATCGTCGTGATGGCGCCGGCCTCGCGGGTGTTGACGATCTGCTGGAGATCGCTCTTCGCGCGGCTCGCGTCCATGTGCTTGAACGAGATGACCGTCGAGATGATCTCGGTGCGCCAGCGCCACGACGGGTCGGCGAGCAGCTCTGCGTACTCGACGAAGCTCGCCTTCGTCTTCGCCTCACCCTTCGAGGCGTTGTTGGCGAGGTCTTCGACCAGGTAGAGGCCGATCTCGGGATCACCGATCGGGAAGACGTGCAGGTCGTTCGCTTTGAGGATCGCCTTGAACGTCTCGAAGTAGTCCTTCCGCTTCACGGCGACGGTGTTCGTGAGCTGCACTCCGCGGCGCTGCCCCTGACCGATCGCCACGGCCGCCTTCGGGCTGATCGCGAAGATCTTGCCCGTCTGCTGACTCGCGTACTTCAGGAACTCCTCGAGAGGGATGCCGTCTTCGCGCACCGCAATCGCGATGAGCTGATCCGGATCGAGCTCCTCGGGGCTCGTGCCAGGCGGCGGCGGGTCGTCGGAATTCTGCGCCCACGCTGCCTGAGCAGGGAGGAAGAGCACCAGAAGCGCGACGAGGCGCGCCAGGTTGGACTCGATGCTCGCCGGTCTCATCCGTTGCGGCTCCTTTCGGGTTCGCGATCCGGCGAAAGCCGGCCCGCGTTTGTGACGCTCGGGGGGATTCGTTTACCGCCCATAACGGGGATCCAGACCCCGGGATTGCAGGCGTCGACTCGCACTCCCGGAAAATCGCTAGGAAACTATCAAACAGGGACTTACGGGGTCAACGGCACCTTTCTTCGCCATCGATGCGGACTTAGACGGCCGCGACGTTGACGACTTCCATCTTTTCCTCGACGCGCACGAGACCGTCGCTCGAAGCCCGGCCGCACCGTGGCGCTCGCGGGAGCGTTTCGGCAGCGGGCCGGTGCCTTCCCACATACTTCGTCGGCAACTGAGCCGTCGATCTCTAGCCTTCCGCGTTCTGGTTGTTCGCGCGAGGCCCCGCGGCCCGCGCCGAGAAGGCCCGAATGACGCAACTCATTTCACGAAAACCCCCCGCGAAAGGCGGGCGCGAGAAGAAGTCTAATCGAAGTCCGGATTTATATTGACACCCGTTGCGTCCCCGCTATAATCGCGACCGCAGTTAGCGAGCGTTTCGGGACCCGAAGAGACGGCGTTTGACGCCGTTTTTTCTCGTTTCGATAGAAGCGTCTTCATCGAATCTGCCAGCCATCGCGGGATTCAGGGCCGATCGGCTGGACGTGCTGAAGCGTCGAGAAGGGGGAGAAGTGGCGACGATCACGAAGCAAGACCTGGTGTACCGTATCTCCGAGCGAATCGGGCAGAAGAAAGTCGTCACGAAGCAGATCATCCAGAGCTTCATCGACGAAATCGTCCACGAGCTCGAGCGCGGTAACCGTCTCGAGTTCCGGGAGTTCGGCGTTTTCGAGCTCAAGGAGCGGGCCGCCCGCAAGGCGCGCAACCCGCAGACCGGCGACAGCGTCTACGTGCCGGCCAAGAAGGTCGTGCATTTCAAGCCGGGCCGGAAGATGAAGGAAGTCGTCGGCGAGAGCGCGGGCGACGACGGCTCGTCCAACTCGAGCCCCGACGGCGACCACGGTGCGAGCCCCCATGACGGTGGCGGCGCCCCTCCGTTCTCGAGCTGAGCCCGGACACCTCATCTGAAACGCATGGTCGAGTCGGTGCAGGCGGACCGGCGCTTTCCAGCTAACGAGGCTCGAGCCCGATGGTTATGACTCCGTCGATCGGGTGTGTCGGCCTCGCGAACCGCTTCTGATCTCGCGTTATGCGCTCCCTCGCCATCGCGCTGCTCTTCGCGCTTTCGGGCTTCTGCGGCCTCGTCTACGAGATCGCCTGGTCCCGCATGCTCGCGCACACCCTCGGCAGTAGCATCCACGCCGTCACCATCGTGCTCGCGATGTTCATGGCCGGCTTCGGCATCGGCGGATGGGTGGGCGGCCGCCTCGCGACGCGCTCGAGCCCGTGGCGCACGTACGGCTGGATCCAGCTCGGTCTGGCGGCTATCGGGCTCTCGTTCGGCCCCGCGCTCGATCTGGCGGCGGGAGCGGCCGGCAGCGACGCCCTTCGATACGCCGCGGTGGCTCTCGGCCTGCTCGTGCCCACGGTAGCGATGGGGGCGACGTTCCCCCTGGTCACCGCGGCCTGGGTTCGGGACGTGCGGCGGGCCGGCTTCGGTGCGGGCCTGCTCGGCGGGCTGAATCTCCTCGGGGCGGCGGCGGGGGCCCTCATGACGGGCTTCTTCCTCATCCGGCTGCTCGGCATCGAGGGAGCGACCCGCGTCGCCGTCGGCGGAAACCTCGCGGTGTTCGCGCTGAGCCGCCTCCTGGCCGACCGCTCGGTGGAGGCGGACGGTGCCGCCCCTGGGAGTGCCGCCGACGACGCGACGTCGAGTGAGCTCGACACGTCATCCGGCCCGTCGGTGCTTCCGACCCCGGGCGATGCGCGTTTTCGCATCGGGCTCGTCGCGGCGAGCGGCTTTGCTTCCGTCGGCCTCCAGATCACGTGGGTGCGCATCCTCGGGTTCTTCCTCGAGGGCTTCACGTTCACGTTCTCGTCGGTGGTCGCGACGTACCTCATCGGGCTGTTCGCGGGAAGCCTCGCGTTCGGGGCCTTCGCGCGCGGCCGCGCCTCGTCTTCGCGCCTGCTTCCGCTGGCCACGCTCGGGTGGACGCTCTCGGCAGTGATCGCACTCGTGGTCCTGCAGGCGTACCCGGGCGGACCCGAGCGCATCCGCTTCGTGTTCTCGCAGGATCCCGGCGCACTCGGTTTCGGCGCGGGGCTGCTGCTCGCCTCGGCGCTGTTCCTGTTCCCGCTCACGTTCTTCCTCGGCGGCGTTCTACCGGCGGCCGTCGCGGGCGAGGTGGGCTCGATTCGCGAAGTCGGACCGGCCGTCGGGCGACTGTACGCCGCGCAGAACCTCGGCGCGGTGGCGGGCGCGCTCGTCGCGGGCTTCGTCTTCCTCGATGCGTTCGGCATCAAGGGCGCGGCTCTCGCGTTCACGTCCGTCGGTGCGATCACGTTCGCGGTCGATCTCCTTCGTCGCGGGCGCTCGACCGCGGCGCGCGGACTCGCCGTCGCGATGCTCGTCGTGTTCGCGGTCGGGGTGGTCCTGGCTCGACCGACGCGACCGCTGATCCTGAGCTCGCACGTGTTCGGGGGCAGTCGCGGACCCGAGCACCAGCTCGTCACGAGCCTCGAGGGGGCCGCCGGGGCGGTCTCGGTGGTCGACAATCTGCGCACGGCCGAGCGATTCCTCTACACGGACGATTTCCTCGCGGCGGGGACGGGCGAGCGCTACCACTACATGCGCCTCATCGGGCATCTGCCGGCGCTGCTCGCCGCCGAGCGCGAGAGCGCGCTCGTGATCGGATTCGGATCCGGGACCACGCTCGCGGCACTGGCGCAGCATCCGTTCGAGGAGCTCCGCGTCGTCGAGATCCTGCCCGAGGTGTACGACGTCGCCGCGGATTTCGACGAGGTGAACGCGCGCGTGCTCGCGGACGAACGGGTCGACGCCCGCGTCGGAGACGGGCGTCATCACCTCGAGCAGACTTCCGACACGTTCGACGTGATCGCGCTCGAGCCGCTCATGCCGTACACGCCGGGTGCGGTGGCGCTGTACTCCCGCGACTTCTATCGCATCGGGCGATCGCGATTGCGCGAGGGCGGCTGCTTCTGCCAGTGGATTCCCGTCCACGGCATCAGCACCGAGAACTTCGGCGTGCTGCTGCGCTCGTTCGTGGACGTCTTCCCGGAGAGCTGCCTGTTCGTCTACGAGACTTCGGTTCTGGTTCTCGGGTGGAACGGTCCGCTCGCGATTTCGGTGCCGGCGCTCGAGTCCCGTGCCCGTGAGGATCGCGTCGCCGGAGATCTTTCGATCGCCGGCTATCCGTCCGGAGTGTCGCTGCTCGGTTCGTTCGCCACCGCGGGGCCGCCGCTCCTCGAGTGGCTCGGCGAGGGCCCGACGATGACGGACGACCGTCCCGTGCTCGAGTTCTATCCGCTGCCGCGATCGATGGTCGCGTCGTACGGATCCGACAACCTGGCGTGGCTGCTCGAGGGGTGGACGTACCCGGGCCCGTTCCTCGTCGGCGACGCGGGCCGGCCGATCGAGGAGCCCCGGCATCGCGAGATCCGTCCGTGGTCACGTGCCGGCCGAGAGCTCACGCGGGGAGTGGCCGAAGCCACGCGAGCCGACTATCTCGGGGTCCTGCGGCAGGGGGAGGAGGCCGGCGCTCTTCGCACCGCCGCTCAGCAATCGATGGCCCGCGCGCTTTCGACGCGGCGGGACTGGACGCTCGCGTACCGGGCGCTCGTCGACCAGCGATACCGGACCCGGATCGGAGAAGGGCTCGCGGCCATGCGCGACCGGCGATTCAAGGAGGCCGTCGCGTCCTTCCGGGCTGCCATCGAGCTTCGCGCCGACCGTCACCTGGCTCACTATCACCTCGGCAACGCGCTCGACGGCATGGGGGATCGGGCCGCGTCGCGCAAGGCGTATGACGATGCACTCCAACGGTTTCCGCGGCACACGGACTCGCTCTGGAGGCTCGCCGACCTCGATCTCAGGGACGGCGATCGCACCCGCGCGAAGGCGTCGCTCGAGCGGGCGCTCGAGCTCGGCGGGCCCTGCCCGATGGGAGCTCGCGATCGGGCTCGGATCCTTCGGGAGCTGGACGTGAAGGCTCCGTAATCCCTTCCTGGAAGCAGGGATGCGGGTCCAGAATTCCATTGGAAAACGGGGGCGGACGTGATAGAGTGGCCGTCCTAGAGACGCGGAACCTGGGGATTCGAACACGCATTTCAGACGCCGATCGTCTATTCTGCGTACGATCCGTTCCGCGATCTGATCATGGGAGACAATAGCCAAGGTTGCCCCGCACGACGGGCGTAAAACTCGACATCCCCAATCTTCCCCTTATTCTCCTTTAGTAAGAGTTCCCTTGGCTTCTAATACATGAAACACCCGTCGCCGAAAGGCGGCGGGTGTTTTTGTTTGGGGAGTGCTGCTTCGAAGGTGGGAGTGGCAGGCGCGATGCGAACGGCGGGCGATGCGTTCGCTCAGTAGCGCTCGACGTGCTGGCCGGCGTTGTCGCGGGCGAGCTCGCGCAGGAACTCGTTGTCGGCGAGGTGACCGATGCCGACGGTGTGGATCGCGATCTTGCGGAGCCGGTTGATCTGCCGAACCTCGGCCAGGATCTTGTCGGTATCGGTGATGCGTCCCGCGGACGGCGCTCCGTCCGATAGCAGGAACAGCGTGTCCACCTTCGATCCGTAGTAGCGATCCTGGACGCCGAACCCGCCGAGATGGAACGCCGCCTCGAGCGAGTCGAACGTGTTCGTTCCGCCCGTCGCCTCGAGCTTGTTGAGGAACTGAAGCGCGAGCGCGATGTTCGAGGGGAGCGCCGGCAGCAGCTTGGGCTGCCACGACTGCACGAGCTCGTTGTAGACGATGATGTTGAAGTAGTCCGTCTTGTCGAGCCCCTTGATGGCGCGCTTGAGCTCCTCGCGAGCGACATGGAACTTCGACCGCTTCTCGCCGGAACGCTCGGTGTTCCCGTCGGCATCGAGGTAGCGACTCTTCGCGGCGTCGTTCATGCTGTCCGAGATGTCGAGGATGAACACGACGCGGTTCGACGTGGTCGTGATGCCGTGGTACGTGATCGCGGGCCCGTCCTTGCCGTCGCGGCGGGGCGGACGGGGCGGCTTCTTCTTGATGCGGATGCCGGGCGTGGCCTCGAGCGTGGCCTCGTTCTCCTTCCACCAGTCGGCCCAGGCGCGCGGATCGCGGAACCGCTGCTTGGTCATCTCCTGGAGGATCTTGGCGATGTCCATGCGCAGCCGGCCGTCTTCGTGCGGCATGCGGGCGATGAGCGCGCCGACGGCCTCCTTGCCGCCGATCTGACCGAGTGAGGTCACGGCGCTCGAGCGCACCGGGAGGCTGTCGTCGCCGAGGGCTTCGATCAGCACCTCGAGCGCCGAGGGGGCGCGGAGCGTTCCGAGGCTCGCGAGCGCTTCCGTGCGCACCCGCGGATCGGGGTCGACAGCGGCGCGCAGCAGGGCGGGCACCGCGTCCTCGCGTCCGATGGTGCCGAGCACGCCCGCGCACGCGGCGCGTACGAGGAACGACTCGTCGCCGAGCCCCTCGCCGACGAGGAGCTGCACGGCGTCGGGGTCACGGTGCTTCGCGAGAGCGTCGCGGACGGCCTGCTCGATCTCGCGCGTCGCGGTCAGGCGCTCGCCGATCTCGAGGCGGGTCTTCTCGAGCTCGTCCCGCTTCGCCCACTCGTCGGGGAGCATCTCGGTCTTCTGGTAGGGCTCGAGCGCCTTCGTGATGACGCCCAGCTCGAGCTGCTCTTCTTCGATCGAGTACTGCACCGCGCGCAGGGCCACCAAAAGAAGAGCGGCGGACTCGACGCGGTCGACAGCACCGAGGCTCTCGACCGCGCGAATCCGCCGCTCTTTTGGATGACTCGCACTGAACTCGTCCTGGAAGTCCAGGAGAGCATCTTCCCATCGAAGGTCTTCCTGAGCCGAGGCCCCGACAGCAAGCATCGAGACCAGCAGGAAGACGAGGGCTCCTCTCGCGAGAGGTCGCTTCACGCCTCGGCTCCTTCGTGGAAAGTCGTTCGGATCACTTGAGGTTGTCGATCCACTCCTTGAAGTCCTTCTCGAGCGTCTTGCCGCCCTTGAAGACCTTCTTGAACGTCTCGGTGTCGAGGCTGCTCTTCTTCATCTTCTCGAGGAACTCGGCGAACTGCTCGTGGTACTTCACCGGGCCGGCCTGCGTGAGATAGAGGATGAGGAGCCCGCCCTGCGCGACCTGGCGCGGGCGGTCGCCGCCGACGTAGAAGCCGACGCTCGGATCGGAGTTGAGCGTGGACAGCTCCATGAAGTCCGAGAAGGGGATGAAGCGGTTGCCGATGATGTACTTGCCCCAGTCTTCGCGAAGGCTCGGCCACTGGTAGAAGCGGAACCGCTGGAAGTACGAGACGATCGACTCGCGAAGCCACGCCGACGTGATGTTCGGCTGCACTTCCGCGATGTACTGCAGCGCCAGCGCGTGATAGAGGTGGTAGTCCGTCCAGTCGAAGCGCGTGGTCTCGTCGAACTCGGAGTTGATGGCGGCCGGCGTGTCCGGGTGTCCCGAGGCGTAGAAGCCACCGAACACGGACTGACGGAAGCCTTCTTCCTGGTCGGTGTTGTTGCGCGCGAACTGGTTGTACTCATCCGGCGTCTTGAACATGTAGACGTACAGCTTGTCGCCGTAGAGCTGCGGCTCGTCGTTGAAGAACTCCTTCAGCGCGGCATACGTGTTCTCGGCCTTCTTCAGCGCCTGCGCGGCGTAGTCGTAGTCCTTATCGGTGATCAGCATGTAGTGCTCGGACTCGAGCTCCCACGCCGTGTCCCAGTTCGAGTGGTACTCGTTGGCCTTGTCCTTGGCGACGTACTCGCCTTCGACCTTGAAGAGTCCCTTCTCGAGGTTGGTCGCCTCTTCCTTCTCCATCCAGCGACCGTCGTACTTCACGAGTCCCTTCTCGAGCTTCTTGAGGTCGTCCTTGCTCACCCACGAGACGGCCTTGGTGTCGGGATCTTCGTAGCGCTGCAGGCCCTGCTTGATGTACTCGACTTCTTCCTTCTTGACCCACTGGCCCTTGTACTGGACGAGCCCCTTGGCGCGGTTCTCTTCCGCGGTCTTCTGCTCTTCCATGCGCTTCTTCTCGGACTTGCTCATCCAGATGCCTTCGAACTGGACGTGGCCGAGCGCCTTGTGCGCGCCTTCGTGGTTCTGGTCGAGCGTGATCGCCTTCTTGAAGGCCTTGGTCGACTCGCGGCGGAGCTTGACGCTCTTGCACCACAGGCCGAGCTGGTAGTGGGCTTCGGCGTCGCGCGGGTCGATCTCCGCGGATCGCTTCGCGTACTCGGCTTTCGCGTCGTCCTGCGGGCTCGCGACGGCCGAAGCCTCGCCGCCTGCGGTTGGCTGGGGCGTACCGGCCGCGGCGACGGAGGTGAATCCGATCGCGGCCGCGATGAGCCCGAGGAAGAACACATGAATGGTGCGCATGAGTGGCTCCTTGATCATCGAGTTGAAGAGGGCCTCGACCCGTTCCCGGTCCCGGACCCGTGAAAATCAGGATGGATCTAGTAATCTAACCAGCGAAAATCTGAAAATCAACCGGATCCCAGCGTAGGTCAAAATGCGTCGCTTCTCCTCTCCTCTCAATGCTTTCGGGTGAACCAAGGGTGCATCGAATCCGGGATTGTCTCCTTTGCTGGCTCGGGCTCGCGGTCGTCTGCGCAGGGTGCGGGCGGCCTGGCGACGAGAGGGGCCCCCGGAGCGTGGTTCTGATCACCGTGGACACCCTGCGGGCGGACCGCCTCGGGGCCTTCGGGCACCCGGCGGGGGCGAGCCCGTGGATCGACCGCCTCGGCCGCGAGGGGATCCTCTTCGAGCAGGCGATCGCTCCGTCCTGCTTCACCGCGCCGTCGATGGCGACGCTGTCCTCGGGGCTCGATCCGATGACCCACGGCGTCCTCGAATGGGGGCGGAAGGGGGCGGACGTCGAGCGCACGGCGGCCGAGGCGTTCCGCGACGCCGGCTACCGCACGGGGTTCTTCTCGGCGCACGGGGCCCTCGCTTCCATCGTCGCGGTGACCCGCGGCTTCGACGTCGTGTCCGATGAAGGCGACGCGCCGGCCGCGCGCCTGACCGAACGAGCCCTCGAGTGGGTCGACGAGGGGGGGACGGCGCCGTTCTTCCTCTGGATCCACTACTTCGAGCCGCACGCTCCGTACGAGCCTGCCCCCGAGGACGCGACGCGGTTCCTGCCGCAGGGCGCGAGCGACTCGATCCCCGACTATCTTCCGCCCGACGCGTGGCGGCTCGAGCTCGAGCGACGGCTGCGGGCCGATCCGGCCGCGGCGGCAGACTGGCTTCCGGGGCTGTACGACGGTGAGGTCGCGGAGGTCGATCGCGCGATCGGCCGCGTCGCGGAGCGTCTCGAGTCCGACCGCTGGCGCGATCGCTCGATCCTCGCGATGACGGCCGACCACGGTGAGAATCACGCCGACCACGAGCCGTACTTCGACCACCGGAACTACCTGTTCGATTCGCTCGTGCACGTGCCGATGCTCGTGTGGTTCCCGGGGCGGCGCGGCGAGATCGGGGGCCGCATTCGTGAGCCGGTGGGGATCCGCGGGCTCCTGCCTTCGATGCTCGCGCTGGCGGGTATCCGCGACGAGACGTTCGACCCGGACGGCACCTCGTTCGTCGTCGGCGTTCGCGAGACCGAGGGCGGCGGTCTCGAGCCCGAGCTCCGCTTCGGCCACGACGGCGTCTTCGTGGACTCGGGCCTCCAGGAGCAGCCGCACAAGGGCATCCGGTCGCGCGACACGAAGCTCACGCTATCGCTCTCCGACGGACGGTACCTCGTGTACGACCTCCGGGCGGATCCGGGGGAGACGAGCCCGCGAGCGCTTTCCGAGGCCGACGAGCGAGGCCAGGAGATGCGCGACCGGCTCGACACCTGGATCGAGCGCGCGCGAGGCACCCGCACGGCCGATCCCGCGATGCTCGACGATCAGGAGCGCCGGCGCCTCGAAGCGCTCGGCTATTTCCCGCGCTCGGAGGGCGATTCTCCGCGCTGAGGCCTCCTCGGGAGGTCGGATTCCCGCTCCGCTCAACTTCCGGGCTCGGGCTGCCGATCGAGTCCTGGTTGTCGATCCTCCGGAGGAAGAGCATGCTGCGAATCGTTCTCGGTGTCTGGCTGGGCAGTTTCCTGCTGATGGTGCTCTTCTACCTCGACTCCGAGATTCGCTGGCGGCGAGCCCGCACCCGCAGCAAGAGCTAGCGAACCCCGCCCGGAGCCTTCGGTCGGCCTACAGCGCCCCGAGCGCCCCGAAGTAGCCGATGTAGAACGACGCGATCGACCACACCACCAGGGCCACGACCCCGTAGTAGATGGCCCTCGAGACGAGCTTCGACGTGAGCCGCAGCCGCCGGGTCGTCGCCTCGTCGAGCCGCTTCGCCTCGTCCTGGAGCGCCTCCCCGAGATTGCCCGATTCCTCCGCGATGTGCAGCACTCCGAGCGTTTCCATCGGAAGGAGCTCGGTCGACGCCAGGAGCTCCTTGAGCGAGCTCGTCCCCTCGGCGAACGTACGCAGCCGCTCGCGGACGGCCGGTTGCTCGGCCACGTCCTCGGGGAGCGCCGTCCCGACGGCCTTGTGCAGCGTGACGCCCGCCTCGTAGAGCGCCCCGAGCGACCAGCACAGTGCCGCGGCCCGGTCGAGCCGCACCACCGGGCCCGCCAGCGGGAGGCGGATCAGGCGCTCGGTCTTCGAAAGCGGCCCACGAATCAGGAAGACGAGCGCCCCGACGATCGTCCAAAGAGCCGCGTAGTGGAGACCGACTCGCAGGAAGTAGGCCGAGAAGCCGTCCTGGATCATCATCGTGACCGGGAGGACGGCCAGCGCACCGTGCAGCAAGAGCGCGGGGTATGCGAGCGATCCCAGCCACTCCCGCTGCTGTTCGCGGCGGTGCCGCAGCCCGGTGGCGACCTTGTTCAGGGCGTCCACGAGGGCTCCCGCGGACTCGCCGGCCTCGATCAGGCGGAGCTGGTCTTCGCGCAGAAGACGGGGGAGCAGGCGCAACGCCTGCGAGAGGGGGAGGCCGGAAGCGACGGCCCGCTGGAGCGAATCGACGGCGTCGGAGACCTCGCGATTCGTGATCTGCCCCTGGAGGATCGACAGGGCTTCGGCGACGGAGCCCACGGAGTCGATGACGCGCGCCAGCTGCTCGAGCAGGAGCTCCAGCGCGCGGCTGCGCGCCCCGGTAAGACGGTCGACCCAGGCAGGGGAAGTAGCGGCCATGGGGCGTCAGACTAGCGTTCCAGATGCTCGTTTTCCAGGGGGTTAAAGGCGGGGGCGCCCGGAGGTCGACAGGTTCTCTCGGACGGGTGCGTGCGCCCCGGGACCGTCCGGGCCGGCGTATTCGAAATGGATTCCGAGGAGAGGTGTGGGATGCAGCATCTGAAGACGATTGCCGGCGTGGCCCTGGGGCTCGTGATCCTGGGCGCGATCATCGTGGGATTCTCGATGCTCGGTTCCGAGCTCTACCGCATGCTCGCGCAGGGTACGCCGGGAGACGGAACCGCCGAGGCGCATTCGCGAACCGAGCCCGGTGAGCGGGATCCGGACGAGCGTGAGGGGCGTCGTTCCCCGCGCGGTTCGGGCGACCGCGATCCGGAAGAGCTCGGCGACCTCGAGCCGATCCACGTTCAGGTGCTGATGCCGGACATGTCTCCGGCGGCCGGGGTCGAGGTGATGCTCGCCGAGGCCGGACACCCTCCCTACGAGAAGATCCGTACCGCGACGACGGACGCCGACGGCCTCGTCGTGTTCGCCGACCTCGCTCGCGAGCGCTACGCCGTGACGTCGAGCGTGGCGCCGTACGTCCCGATGTCGAACACCCACGTCTTCACCGGTGAGAAGCTCACGCTCGAGCTTGCCGAGGGCGCCTCGCTCCGCGGTCGCGTGACCGACGAGTCGACCGGTCGCGGCGTCGAGGGCGTGCAGATCCACGGGACCACGCGCGACCTCGCGCCGGTCCGCTGGAACGAGCTCGTCGAGACGGACGCGGAAGGGTACTACGAGTTCACCGCCGTTCCCGAGGTTCCGCTCGTCGTTCGCTATACCCGAAATCTCTTCCATCCGCACCTCGAGAAGGACCTGCTGGTCGGCGGCGCCGGGCGTGAGGTCGACGTCCGCATGAAGCCCGGTCTCGTGGTGACGGGATGGGTGACCGACGCCGACACCGGCGATCCCGTTCCGGGAGCGTCGATCTCGTACGGCTTCGGCATCTTCCAGGCCGAGGACGTGGTCGACGCCGACGATCGCGGCATGTTCACCCTGCGAGGCCTCCAGCGCAGCAAGCTGCAGATCCGCGCCAAGGCGGACGGCTACGCGCCGGGGCGGGCCCAGGTCGACCTTCGCTACGCGGAGAGTGAGACGGGGGTGCAGATCGAGCTCGTGCGCTGGACGACGGTGGCCGGGACGGTGCGTTCGCTCGAGGGCGAGCCCGTCGAGGGCGCCGAGGTCTTCCTCGTCGAGCAGGCGCTGTTCTTCGCGCGCAGCTCGAAGCGACTGACCGTGACCGACGCGGACGGGCACTTCGAGGCCCGGCTCGAGAACGTGACCGGCGATGTGCGTCTTGGCGCGCGTCACGAGAACTTCACGGAGGCGCGATCGTCGTCGCTGCGGATCCGTCCCGGTGAGCATCTCGACGAGCTCGAGATCCTCCTGCCGGTCGGCGGCCGGATCGAGGGCATCGTGAAGAACGACAAGGGGGCGCCGGTTTCGGGGGCGAGGATCACGCTCTACGAATCGCGTCCGGCCAACACGAACAACCCCGCCTACCGAGCGGACGTGGCCGTGCAGGCGCGCCCGCGAGGCCGCGTCACCAACTCGGCGCAGTCCGGGGCGGACGGCAAGTTCTCGATCCGCGGCATCGAGCCGGGGATGAAGTTCCTCGAGGTCCGCGCCGGCGGCTTTCTGGCCGAGACGCGCGAGGAGCTGATGGTCGAGGAGGGCAAGGTGGTCGGCCCGCTCGAGATCGGTCTCCAGCACGGGCGCAGCATCGAGGGAGTGGTCCGCGATTCGGCCGGCAAGCCGGTCGAGGGCGCCCGCGTATCGGTGCTGCGGCTGAAGGGACAGCGCGAGGGCGCGAGCGGCAGTGCCACCAGTGATGCCCGCGGCGCGTTCGGGATCGACAACCTCGGATCCGGCCAGTACCGCGTCGTGGTCACGCGAAGCGGCTTCGTGCGCCAGGACCGCGAGGGCGTCGCGGCCGACTCCGAAGGCCTGTCGTTCGTGCTGAAGCGCTACGGCGGCATCGCGGGGACGGTCCTGTTCGGTGCCGGCAAGCCGCCGGCCAAGTTCCAGGTGCAGCTCCGCGAGCTCGGCGCCGGTCCGGACTCGCCGCCCGCCTCGCGCAAGACGTTCTCGTCGAGCAAGGGCAAGTACCGGCTCGACTCGGTGCCGCCGGGCAGCTACGAGCTCTCGGTCTTCGCCGAGGGCTTCCTGCCGACGACGCTTTCCTCGGTGTCCGTCAGCGAAGGCGACGTGAGCGACTCGGTCGACGTGGCGCTCGATACCGGCGGGGTGGTCGAAGGCATCGTCCTGTCCGACTCCGGTGCGCCCGTGCGGCGCGCGGACGTCTACGTGAGGTTCCAGGGCGGGGGCGATCCGAGCCGCACGCGACGGGTGACCGGCCCGGTGCGCACGGACGCCTATAACCTTGAAATGAGCTACAATCTTTTATGACTTCACTAGACATGTTCTTGAGATACAAAAAGAAAAAGCAAA
>CAZQZX010000072.1:292-5613 GCA_964597885.1 uncultured Planctomycetota bacterium | reverse complement strand
CGTGAGCAGCAGACCACGGCGCCGCCCGCCGTCGTCTACCTCAACGAGGGCGACCTCGCGAGCGTCGAGCTCCGGATGGTGCGCGCGGGCGAGCTGAAGATCCGCGTCGCGGACCCGAGCGGCAACGCGCTCGACGGGGCGGCGGTGCTGGTCGAGCCGACCGGCGAGTCGAGCCCGTTCGTCAATCCGCGATCGCTCCGGCTCGAGGCGATGTACGCGAACGACCGCAGCGCCATGAACGCCGCGCTCGACCGACTGCACCGGACCGACCTGACCGGCTTCCTCGCCATCGGGCCGCTTCCGGCGGGGCGCTACCGCATCAAGGTCCGGCACCCGGATTACCGCCAGAAGACCGTCGACGTGCGCGTGACGGCCGGCAACAGCGAGCCGATCCGCGTCCAGCTCGACTGATCTCGATCCGCCCGATCGGGAGGGGTGGGGGTCCGGATGGGGGAGGATGCCGCCCCGGGCCGGATCCGGACCGCGGAATGTCGAAGCCTCTCGACGTTTCGCCGGATTTGAGGGCCGCGATCGTAAGCCATTTTTGGCGGGATGCTTACGTCGCCCAAGGTCTCGCCGCAGGGAACCGTGTCGAATCCTCTCGACATCCGGCCTGCGGTTGTGTTATTTTTTGAGACCTACAGCTTCCATCTAAGTAGGCTATCACCTATAATTTAGTCGCAATCAGGTTGCCCGCGGGTAATCATCGCAACGCGGGAACGCAGTTTGCGCCAGTGGCACCCACAGAGCGAGAATAGAAACAATCGGTCGAGTCGAGGGCGGGACGACAATCGCCACCCGGACGGCCGAGCGCGACAAGACGACATAAAAACATAAAACAAAGAACGTTGGGTTTAGAGAAAATTTCCCTCCCCAACCGCCCTCTCTTTACTCAATGTTCTTTGTTTTTTTATGTCCTCCCCTGACCGGCCTCGGTCATCTCTCCCGACGATCACCTGACGGCTCGAGCTCTGTCGTCGCACCATGGGCATCCCAGGCTCCGTCCCTGCGGACATGCGCCTCGGGAACGGGCGGAGGCATGGCGGTGCCTGGTGTGGGGTGGGCGTCGTGCCGTGGAGGGGAGTGGCGCGCGTGGCGAGGCCGGCGGTCCTCCACGAACGAAACGAAAAAAGGAGGGATCCGAGCACAACTCGGACCCCTCCTTACTTACCGTTTTCCGTACCCGAGGGTGGGGGTATTCCGATGTTTCACCCGCAGGGGACAAGTGGTACCGGATTCGTATCCCTCGAGTCCAGAAACCGGAGCGCTTCGCTTCGGGTACTGCTTCGGACCTGCAACCGCCTTGCTCGGACCTGCAACCGCCTTCGATGATCCGTCTGGAGCCGCAATCTTACGGTCCCGTCGGGATTCTTACTGCTCGGTCATCGACTTCTCGATGTCGCCGAGCAGCTCTCTCGCCACACTCCATCGCTTCCGCAGACCGCTTCCGTCCTTCAGGCGATGCTGGATGCGATCCAGCATGCGGATGCCCGTCGCGGTGTCGCGGCTCTTCTCGAGCCCCTCGATCACGCGCTCGGCAAGGCTGAAGTCGTGACCGACGTAGTCGGCCAGGTACTCGCCGGCATCGTCCACCATCGAGTCGTACGCGGTCCGATCCAGATTCTGCGCGAGGGCGTAGACGACCTCGTCGCGGTAGCGATTGTCGTTGCTGGCTTCGATCGAGAGCCGGATCTCCTGGAGAAGATCCGTGTTCCCGTCGCTGTACGCGCTGACGACGAGGGCCTTGCCCGCGTTCGCCCGCACCTGCCAGTCGTTGTCATCCGAGAACGCGAGGACCTTCAGCTCGTCGATCGCGGCCTGGGACAGCGCGAGGCTGTCGTCCCGCAGCATCGATGCGTTCATCGCGTCGGTGAGCGCCCGCCGCAGCGGGATCTCGGTTTCCTCGAAGAGCTGCGCCAGGAAGAACTCCTGGTTCGTCTCCGAGGGGAACTGGCTCATGATCTCGAGGAGCTGCGCCTTGCGGTCCGACTGCTCTTCGCCGAGGTAGGACTCGCGAAGCATCTCCGACGCGCGCTCGCTCTGCTGCTGCAGCTCGAGCAGGATGGCGGCGACTCGCGCGATCTCATCGGCGTTCTGGGACTCGATCGCGAGCATGAGCTCGCTGGCGAGATCGACGCCCGGCTCGGTGCTACCGCCGTCCGATCCGAGCGGCTCGCTCGTATCGATGGTCATGTCGCCCGTGATCTCGCCCTCGAACGGCGTGGGCAGGGACGCGTGCGCATCCGCCTCGCGCGTGTCCATCGTCGGGAGCTGTTCCATTTCGATCTGGGCGAGGCGACGGCCTTCGGTGCGGCCTTCTTCGCGGGCCTCGTCGACCTGCGCCATGAGGTCGTTCACCTGCCGCTCGAGGTCCTTCTCCTGGAAGAGGAAGTAGGTGACCGCCAGCACGGACGCGGCGAGCGCGGCCGTCTGGACCCACACCCACGGCGTTCCGAAGCGACGCCTCGAGCCCGCCGACTCGCTGTACTCGGGCGAGTGCGGCTCTTCCATCTCGGTGATGTACGCCATCGTGCGAGCGACGAACTGCTGCACGTTCGGCTTGGAGAAGTGCATCACGCGCTTGAGGTTCAGGGAGTCGGCCTCCATCTTGGCCTGGACTTCCCGGCAGGAAGAACACGACTCGAGATGGCGACGAAGCGTTTCCCGCTCCCGGTGGCTCAAGCGCTTATCGAGCTTGCGCGACAGGAGTTCAAACGTCTTTGAGCACCGCATCGATCGTTCCCTCACTATCCTCTACCCGACACTCGTTCGACTCGCTCGAGTCGTTCGCGAATCATGCGACGAGCCTTGATCAACCGGACATTGACCGCAGACTCGGAAATGCCGAGCATCTCGGCGATCTCTCCGTAGGAGTGATCTTCCAAATAGCGTAGCGTCACGACTTCCCGATAGATGAGCTGCAGGCTGTCGATCGTGTCGAACAGGTCCATTCGCTCGTGTACCGGCGTATCCACTCCGCCGGCCGTTCCCGGGTCCTTGAAGTCGGTCCCGTCGGCCAGCTCGTTGAAGTAGATCTCTTGGCCTTTCTGGTTCTTCCGCTGGCGGAGGCAGTTGAGGCAGACTCGCTTGCCGATCCCGTAGAGCCAGGGGCCGAACTTGTCAGGGTCTTTCAGATTCGGCAGGGAACGGAACCCCTGCAGAAACACGTCCTGTGCCACGTCCTCCGGGTCGGTCTTGCGCCCGAGATGGCTGAGGACCAGTGCGAAGATCGTCCCCGAGTATCGGGAAACGAGCGCCTGGAAGGCGGACGAATCCCCGTTGAGGGCGCGTCGCACATAAACAGCGTCAGGTTGACCCCGCATGGATCCCGCCTACTTACCCGGTTACCTACGTTTGCGGTCAGGAACCGTTCTCATAGTGGTCGAGGTGGACTTCCTCTATCAACGGAAATTCCCTCATCGGCCGACAAGAGGCCGAACCCGATTATACGCAGGGGGTTATCTGAATCGCAAGGGGGCGCCCGGGTTGCCGTGAGGCGTGCGCCTTCGCGCTATCGCGGCGCGGAAGCGGCCCCGTCGATCCGGGTGTCGGCCACGCCGGTGCGCATTCCGGTGGCCGGGTCGATCGCGATGCAGTGCGCGTCTCCCTGCGATTCCCGGGTGCCGAGCGTGTGGCCGAGCGCCTCGAGCCGCTGCGTCGTGGCCTCGGGGAAGCGCTCTTCCTCGAGGGTCAGCTTGTCCGGGAACCACGCGTGGTGCAGGCGCGGGGCGGCCACGGCGTCCCGCAGCGGCATCCCGAAGTCGACGAGGCCCACGACGATCCGCAGCAGCGTGTTGATGATCGTGCGGCCCCCTGGGCTCCCCGCCACCAGCACGAGCTCGCCGTCCTTCAGCAGGAAGAGGGGGGTCATCGACGAGAGCATCCGCTTCCCGGGCGCGATCCGGTTGGGGGCGGTGCCGATCTTCCCGCGCCGGTCGGTGTAGCCCGGGCGCAGGTTGAAGTCGTCCATCTCGTTGTTGAGGAGGATGCCGGTGCCGCGAGCCACGGCTTTCGATCCCCAGGAGTAGTTGAGCGTGTAGGTGTTCGAGACGGCGTTCCCGTCGGCGTCCACCACCGAGAAGTGCGTGGTCTCGGGCCCATCGGGGGCGATCTGGATGGCGCCGGCGAGGTCCTCGCTCGGCGTGGCGCGCTCGGCGTCGAAGGCCCCGATCCAGGGGTGCACGTGCTCGGGCGCGATCAGGCGGTCGACGGGCACGTCGACGAAATCCCGGTCGCCGAGGTACGCGGCCCGATCCCGGTAGGCGCGTCGCATCGCTTCGGTCATCAGGTGGAGCGTCTCGGGGGAATCGGCTCCGTGGCGCGCGACGTCGAAGGCCTGGAGGAAGTTCAGCATCATGATCAGCGTGATGCCGCCCGAGCTCGGCAGGGGAGGCCCGACGATCTCGTAGCCCCGGTACGTGCCGCTCAGAGTCTCGCGGATGCGCGGCTGGTAGACCGCGAGATCCTCGAGCGCGAGCCAGCCGTCCTCGGCGCGAACCGATTCGACCAGCCGCTTGGCCACGGCTCCCGTGGTCATCGCCGACGCGCCTTCGCGCGCGATCTCGCGGAGGCTCCAGGCGAGGTCCGGTTGCCGGAAGCGATCGCCGACGCGCGGCGGGGCGCCCTCCGAGTCGAGGAACACCTCGGCCGACGCCGGGAAGAGGCGCATCTCGTCCGCGGCCTTGGCGATCGATTCCGCGAAGTCCTCGTCGATCGTGAAGCCCTGAGCGGCGAGGCGGATGGCGGGCTCGACCAGCTCTCGCCACGGGAGCTTGCCGTGACGGGCGTGGGCGAGCGCGAGGCCGGGTACCGTCCCGGGAACGCCCGCGGCGCGGTATCCGAGGATGGACGCCTTGGGCACGATCGTGCCGTCGTCGCGCAGGTACGCGTCCGGGCCGGCCGCCGCGGGTGCGACTTCGCGATAGTCGATCATCTCGCTTCGGCCGTCGGCCGTGCGGATCATCATGAAGCCGCCGCCGCCGAGGTTCCCCGCGCGGGGATACGTGACGGCGAGCGCGAACGCGGTGGCCACCGCGGCGTCGATGGCGTTGCCGCCGCGAGCGAGCATGCGCGCGCCGATCTCCGACGCGAGCTCGTCCACCGAGACGACGATGCCGCCGTCCGTCCGCACCGTCTTCCCGGTGGCGATCGGCCGATCGTCCTGCTTCGGCGGCGCGCTCGTTCTCGAGGGCGGCGCGTGGCACGCGAACAGCAGCAGGAGCGTCGCTGCCAGCGCCAGCCCGATTCCCGTGTGTCGCCCGGCCGACCTCACGACTCGACCTCGTCCGCGTGCGCGCCGACGACGCGCATCGTCGATCTCG
>CAZQZX010000072.1:0-282 GCA_964597885.1 uncultured Planctomycetota bacterium | reverse complement strand
GCTTCGGTCCCGTCGACCACGCGGACGCGCGTTCCCTCGATGCGCAGCCGTCCGCGCGCGAAGAGATCGATCGCCTCGGGGTAGGCCTCGCACTCCTGCTCGAAGACACGTGCGGCGAGGGTCGACGGCGTGTCGTCGTCGTGCACCTCGACGGTCTTCTGCAGGATGATGGGGCCCGCGTCGTACTCGTTGTTCGCGAAGTGGACCGTGCAGCCGGTGACGCGTACGCCCGGTCGAGGGCGGCCCGATGCACGTGATCGCCGAAGTATCCCTTACCCGCGA
>CAZQZX010000071.1:0-26690 GCA_964597885.1 uncultured Planctomycetota bacterium | reverse complement strand
ACTTCCGTTCGTCGGGCTGCACGGCGTGTCACATGCGCTACAGCCTGTCCGGCCGAAGCACCAGCGGCGATCCGAACGTCAACCGCTTCGAGCCCGAAGATCCCGACGACATCGACGAGCCCGAGCAGCCGCACATCAAGCGACACCTGATCCTCTCGCGAGCACAGACGCTTCCGAGCGGCGAGATGGTCGAAGGCATCGACGACTACACCTGCGCGGGCTGCCACCAGGGCTCGAACCGAACCGTGATGCAGTACTGGGGCATCCGCCTCGACCAGAACCAGGACGTGCGCCGCGGAGTGCAGTACCCGGCGAACCCGGTCGACTACCGATCGACGTCGGGCGACGAGCGCCTCTTCGACCCCGTGATCGGCAACCGCGAGTTCAACGGCCGAAACCGCAACCAGTACCTGCTCTTCGAGGACTACGACGGCGACGGTCGTGACGACACGCCGGCCGACGTGCACTACGAGGCGGGCCTGGGCTGCATCGACTGCCACGGCTCGTACGACCTGCACGGCGGTGACGTGTACGCGCTCGACGACGACATCCACAGCCGCATGGGACAGGCCGTCGCGATCACGTGCGAAAGCTGCCACGGCGCGGCCGATGCCTACGCACCGACCGTCTCGGGGACCGACTACGACGGCAATCCCGCCGAGCTCGCGGTCGACGCCAAGGGCAACCCGCTGCGGCACGTCACCAAGGGACCGAACGGCCACTACTGGATGAAGAGCCGCCTCACCGGCAAGACGCACTACATCAAGCAGACGCTCGACACGATCGTCGACAACGGCAAGCTCAACCCCGTCACGAGCCGCAAGATCTACAGCGCCAAGGCCAGCTATGCGATGGGTCGCGACGACGGCGATCCGTCCACGGGCATCGGCCCGCAGCAGGGCGGCCCGCCGACGGGCTTCTCGCACGGCAACAACATGAGCTGCGTGTCGTGCCACGCGTCGTGGACGAACTCGTGCATCGGATGCCACCTCGAGGGCGAGTACAACAACGGCAACAACTTCAGCAACATCACGGGTGAGCGCATCGTGTTCCGCGAGCGCGAAGCCGACTTCGTGTACCAGTCGCCGGTGCCGTTCCAGCTCGGCGTCGGCCCGGACAACCAGATCGAGCCGATCTGCCCGAACACGAAGACGTTCTTCACCTGGCGCGATCGCAACGGCGACTTCTCGAAGACGTTCGCCTTCACCGATCGCAACGGCGGCGGCAACAACCCCGAGCGCTCGGACTACCCGTCGCTCGGCCACAACGTGATGATGCCGCACTCGATCCGAGGCAAGGTCACCGAGGAGAACGAAGGCCCGCGCTACTGCGTCGCGTGCCACCTGACGCAGAACTCGCTCACGAACTACGGCGCCGAGTACGACGCGTTCCGCACCGCGATGGAGAACAACGATTTCGCGTCGCTCGACTTCGACCTCCTGAAGGAGCACATCGGGCAGAACCCGGGCAACCAGCTGGAGTCGCCGATCTTCACCCACATGGTGGCCGGCCTGGGCAGCGGGCTGTTCCTGTTCGACGAGGACGGCTGCCCGGTGAACCCCCTCGACGAGGACGACGACCGCAAGGGCTGCGACAACGGCTCGCCCGCGGACAACTACGACCCGGCGCGCGCGCGCATGAACCTCGACCGCATCGTGAACGCGCAGGGTCAGCCGCAGGGATCGAACAACCACCCGATGACCAATCCGGGACAAGGTCCGCCGCTTCGAGCCGGCGCGACCAACCCGCGGCTGTCGGGTCCGCTCGGCTTCCAGATCATCCGCAAGCTGACCGACCCGCAGGCCGGCATCGTTCTGGACTCGTGGCTCGACGCCGACGGCGAGCCCCGGGGCGGCGCGCCGCCGATCGTGAATGGAGGCGGCGGTCCTCCGTAGGACGCGGACGGGAATCCACCGGTGGGGCGACGGTCCGCACGTCGGACCGTGCGCCTACCGGCGGGACGGCTTCTCGAGCTCGTAGCGAACCGGGGCGAGCAGGCACAGCGTGTTGATCGTGGTCGTGTAGACGCGACCGCCCTCCTCGCCCCACGCGCCGATCGGATCCCACGAGCCGACGGCGCAGCCGCGGCCCTTGCGCTGATTCGGAAGCAAGGCCTTGTGGAGTGACTTCTGCCACGCGCTCCACCCCCGGTGATCGAGCGCGCGCAGGAAGTAGGTCCCGTAGTACCAGTAGTAGAGATCGATTCGCTTCGGTCCCCACTCCGGCAGAAGCTTCAGGCAGCGGTGCGCACTCTTCTCGATCACGGCCGGGTTCGCGCGGCTGAGGCCTGCGAAGCGAACGTGGCACAACATGCCGGCCGCCGTCAGCGCCTCGGACAGCTCGCTCGGAAACTTCTCCTCGAAGCCGACGGTTCGCACCGGGCCGATACCGCGAGTCGTGTAGCCGACGTGGGCCCGATCATCGGTGACCGTCTCGATGAAATCGAGCGCCCACAGGAGCGATTCCTTGCTCACCTCGAATCCCGCCGTCCGCGCGGCATCCAGGGTCTGCATCATCCACGCCGTCACCGACGTGTCGTTGTCGCCGGGACGAACGCCGTAGCGCCAGGCACGGTACGGGTTCTGACAGCCGAGCGTGAACGCCAGCGCCTTGCGGCACGGGAGCTCCAACTGCGGGTCGCGCGTCATCGCGTACGCTTCGAACAGGGCCTGCGAAGCGATCGCGTGGCTGTACGTGAAGTTGCCCGTGGTTCGAGGACCCACGCCTCCCTGCCCGTCCTGAACCGAGACGAGCCATCGCAAGCCCCTCTCGACGGTGTCCGGGTACTCGCCGTGCTGATGCGTGTGACCCGCCCCCAGAAACGCCAGCAAGGTCAGGCCGGTGAGCCCGACATCGTAGGCGGGGTTTCCGGGGCCGCCCGCGCACCCGTCCGGATGAGCGCACGCCGTCACGAAACGATGGCTCCCCCAGAAGCCTTTCGGATCCTGATGGCGAACGAGCCAGTCGAGGGCCTGGTCGACGGCCTCTACGACCTTGCGCCCTCCCCGGTCCGTCACCGTCGCCGTCGCGCGCTGGGCATACGCGAGCGGCGGCTTCGGTTCCTTGGCCGCTGCAGCTGCCTTCTCGGCCGCCGCACGGGCCGCGTCCTCCTCGGCGGAAGCTCGCTCGGCCTCGACCTCTTCTTTCGACCGGACCGTGAACGTGGCGGTCTTCGTCGCCGTCGTCCCCGTGGCATCGGTCGCCGTCACGCGCAGCTCGTGCTCACCGAGCGCGGGCAGCCGGAGCGACGCCTGGAATCTCCCGTCGCGGGTCGGCGCGTCGAGGAGGTTCTCGGGCGGCACGGTGGTATCGGGTTCGGCCAACTGCAGCTTGCCTGCCGATCCGTCCCGCACCACCGCCACCCCGCCAACCGTCATCACGAGCGACGCGACCCCGTCGGGATCCTTGAGCATCACGTCGACGTCGACGGTGATCGAGTCCGCCCCTGAGGTCATGGCGCCCTTCGGTTTGACCACGTACACGTAGGGCTTCCCGGCCGCGACGGGCAGGAGTGCCGCCAGCGCGAGCAAGATCAGGCTCGGGAATCGCATGATCGAGTCCTCCTTCGTAGGGACGGGCTCCATCGTATCCGGACGCACTCTTGCCCGGAACCCTCTTCGTTCATGGCGCCCTTGCCCTTCGAGGATCGTGCGATTTTTCGTGAGCCCGGTACTCCACCTTTCTCGCGTGAGTTCGTGCCGTGCACCGAACGGTCGGTGCGCACGACCCCAACGAGAAGGAGGCCAGGCATGGCGAAGAAGAAACCCCGCAGCCGGTCGCGCAAGAAGGCGTCCCCCGAGCCGGATCGACCGGACTCGCTGCTCTCGAAGACCGCCGATGAGCTGAAGGATCTTCACAAACGCGGCAAGACGCAGCTCGCTCTGGCGCGCAAGCTCGCGGCGAAGCACCTCGACTGTCTCGGCGTGTCGGCGGACGAGCTCGCAGCCCGCGATCGACGCGACTACGAGATCGCCCGCACGAACATGGTCAAGAGGATCAGCAAGCTCGAAGCGGAGGCCCAGGCTTCGGAGACGAAGTATCCGAAGGGATCGATCGAGGCGAAGATCCGCGCCTATCACGGCGCGTCGGAAGAAGGGGAGGACTGATCATGGCGCTCAAGTTCCTGTTCGAGGCCGATGACATCACCGTCAGCCTCCCTTCCGACGACAACTTCGCCACGCCGAACAGCAACATCAACATGCTGATGGGCCCGTCCGCGAACCCTGTCTCGAGCGCCGAGAACCGGGTCCGCTTCCGCGCGACCGGCTTCGCGTCTTCGGGCTTCGGAGAGACGGTCCTCTACACGGTGCGCACGCGCGCGACGTTCCGGCACACGATGACGCAGTCGGGCCGGCTCACGACATCGGCCCACTTCATCCCGCGCGGGTCGTACTCGCTCGTCGCGCGTGCGCGTCCGTTCTGGGAGATCTGGAACCCGCCGATCAGCGTGGCGCGCTGCCTGATGAGCATCCGCATGGACACGCGCGTTCGACGCCCCGGCCTCTCGGACGATCTCCTGCCCACGACGAAGTCGCCCTGGGAGAAGCTCTTCGACGACAGCATCACCGCTTACAACGTAACCACGACCCGATCGGCGTTCGTCGCCGCCGAGCTCTTCGATCACGTCCACGTGCAGAACTTCGACCTCAACGTGGTGCCGGGTGACCAGGTGCGAATCCGCGCGCGATACATCTTCCAGGCGCTCGTGACGAACCGCGCCGAGTTCGAGACGAAGTTCTCCTCGACGGGGCACGGACTGAACGCTCCAGCCGCCGTGATCCGCACCTCGTAACGGACCCTACTGCGATCCGCGCTTCGTCTGGAGCGCCGCAACATGCTCGTGCAGCTCGCGATCGAGGTTCGCGAGGTCGACGTCCGCGAAGACCTCGCGAACCGCTTCGCTCGCGGGACCGCCCTCGAGCAGTTTCTCGAGTAGCCGCTCGAACAGCCGCTGCCGCTCGAGCGGGCCCTGACGCAGGAAGTGGATGAAGGCCCACGCGTGGGCGTAGCCGTCGGCACCGCGCCGGTAGAACGCGGATCGCGACTCGCTGAGGAGGGTCGACAGCGGGGGAAACTGTGCGCCCTTGCGACGAAGTCGCTCGAGGTCGCGCTCATGCACCTGGCCTTCCTTCCACGATCCGCCGCTTCGCCCCGCGATCTCGTAGTACTCGGCGAGGCCTTCGTTGAGCCAGGCCGGGGGTGCGTCGAGCAATCGATCGAAGTACTGATGGAAGCCCTCGTGCTGGATCGTCTGCATCATCGTCTCGCGGTGCGGTAGGTTCCAGATGAGGAGCTGCCCGAGGCTCGGGCTGTACAGTCCCGCGGCCTGACGGTGCACGGCACCCGTGACGTCGCGACAATAGGCGTCGAAGCCCCGCCGCCCGGAGAACAGGTACACGCGGAAGCGTCGGTCCTGCAGGTCCGGAATCCGCTCGAGATGGATCGTGTAGCCACGGTAGGCCTCCTCGAGCATCTTCCCCGCTTCCTCGCAGGTCTTGCGGTCGATGTTGGAGACGATGTGATAGTGCCGCGTCTTCACCTCGTGCGGCTGATCCCAGCCGGGCCCCTTCTCCGCCTTTGTCAGGAGACCGTGAATCGAGTCGAGCCTTGAATCGCGTACGCCTCGTTCGATCGCCTGGCGCAGTACGTCACGGGCCTGGTCCCGATCCCCGCGGACGAAGTGGGCGAGCGCCAGTTGCTCGTAGGCCTCGGCATCCTCCGGGAATCGGTCGGGCAGCCCCAGGCTCACCTCGACGGCTTCCTCGTAACGGTTGAGCGTGCGCAGGAGCGTCAGCTCGAGCCCGATCGTCGGGAGGTGATCCGGAATGAGCTCGATAGCCTTGCGGCAATGCTCGAGCGCGAGAACATGCTTGCCCTTGTACGCGTACGCCCGTGCGAGCAAGTACTGCCGCGCCGACGGCGAGAGCTCCTCGTCGGGACTGTCCGTCGCGAGTCGCAGCAGCGCGTCGTGCAGGCCTTTGCGCACGTACAGCTGCGCGCGCTCGATCGTCGCGGCCTGCTTCGGGGCCGGCTCTCCGGGAACCTCGAACGTGGCGCCACGGTCGGAAGACGAGCTCGCGCTCGCCATGAGCCACTGCGGAACGACCGACGACTTGACGTACTCCTTCTCGAAGCGGGCCAGCGCGAGCTGCGAGGCGTCGTCGAGGTAACCCTGCAGCCACGAAGGCTCGGCCTCTCCCTGAATCGTGACCGAGGTCCAGGGCACTTCCTTCACCGAGAACTGCCCGAAGAGATCGGTCGGCTTCCCCGCCGAGAGGATCGTGCGGCCGTTGCACGAAGCCGTGATCCGGCGCACGCCGACCGACACCTTCAGCGTGGCGGATTTGCCGTACTTGAGCGGCGAGATCTCCTGCTCGTCGGCGGTCTTCCACGCGCCGTCCGCAACGTAGCGCATGCGGGCCGGCACCCACGTCTGTCGATTGCCCGTCTTCTGAGGAGGACGCCCGAACGCCACGACATAGCCCCGCTTGGCATCGAGCGCGGCCTGGACCGTCGGAGTCTTGCTCGACCCGAGATACGCCGAAGCGCTCGCCGACCAGTTCTTCGAGATCTTCGCCTCGATGGTGTACGGCCCGCGAAACACCAGGGGACGCTTCGAGCCCGCCTCCGGGATCACGACCCCGGCCGACCGAATCGCCGCGAGCGCGCGCTGGAGCTCGTCCTTCGGCGAGCGACGCGATGAACCGGACTGCTTCTGCGCGGCCTGACGCATCTTCTCGCGGTCGAAGCGGATCTTGATCTTGCCCGTGCGCACGTTGTGGGAGAGCAGCTCGCCGGGGACGAGGTCCTTCGGGTCCGGCTCCTCGTACTCGATCCGAAAGCTGCAACGCTTGAGATCCTCTTCGATCTCCGGGCGACGCACCAGCACGTACGATTCCTCGCGATGCTCGTCGAGAAGCGCGACGAGATCGTCGCGGGCTTGCTGGTAGCGGCCGCGCGACATGAGGCGCTGGACCGCTGTGTAGCCCTCTTCGAATGCGGCCTCGTCGGCGGCCGTCACAGGGGACGGGAACGACGCGACGACCACGGCGCACGCGGCCAGAACCAGGGCGATCTTCATCGTAGGCTTCCCTCGTGGATCTCATTCTCCGTGGGACGCAGTCTTCGCGACCCGTACGCCATGCTAACGGCTGCGTACCGGCGCGTCATCCACCCAGCTTCGAAATGGCCACGCGGTGCGCGGTAGCGGGTGCATCGACGCGGCAAGATTTCCTCCCCTCGGCACGACACGGCGTCGTCTCCCCCGGCCCGCGGGCGCAAACCAAAGGCGCGCTAAGCTCCGACATTGCTGCCGCGTCGATGCGTCGGGAAGGAAAGCACTCGACGCCGGTCCGGAGTCGAAAACCGAAGCCGAAATGCGTCTTTACAGCTCGCGAATCCGGGGGCCATAATGGAGATCCCCTAGGCGGACATCCTCGCTGGAGTCTCCATCCCATGCCGGGCCAACAACGCGTCGAGCTCCGCCGCGCCCACCGTCCGTGGATCGCGGCGATCGCTCTCCCTCTGTTCTTCACCTTGCTCTCGGTGTGCGTCTCCGTGGCGGCGGCCGATCCACCGGACGAGATCGTCTCACCACCGGCGGCGCATCCGCGTGAGCCCGACGATGCGCCGAGGCCGCCGATCTCGATTCCGCTACGGATCCACGAGGTCCTTCCCGACGGGGTCGTCGGCTTCGACCGGATCGGTGAGCCCGTCACGGTCGGGCTTCCTGTCCCCGAGGACGCCGGCGTGCGTGACGTCTCCGAGCTTGCCGTCGAGGGAGCGGACGCGTTCCAGATCCGACCGACGGCACGCTGGCGGTCCGGGAACCTCAAGTGGGTGCTCGTCGATCTGATCGTCGATGTTCCCGCCGGCAGGACCGTCGACAGCGTGCGCCTGATCCGGGCCGAACGAAGCGCTCCGACCGAGGATCCGCTCGGCCGGCTCAAAGCCGGTCGCATCGAGATCGACACCGGCGTCCTCCAGGCCTCGCTTCGACGATCGGGGCCGCGCCTGATCGACGGGGTCACGGTGAACGGCGAGCCAAGACTCGACGCCGAGGATCCCTTCGAGCTGGTGGCCTACGACCTCGACGGGATCGCCTACCCGGGACGCGTGCCGGCCACGCACTCGGCGGTTCTCGAAGAGAACGGACCGGTGAAGGCCGTCGTCCGTTTCGAGGGGACCCACCGATCCGAATCGAAGGGCGCTCTCGTCGACTTCACGCTCCGGCTGACGTTCTTCCGCGGCGCGACGTTCATCCGCGGCGAGTACCAGATCCGGAACGCCAATCCCTCGCGGCCGGCACATGTGCGGCTCCGGGGAGCTTCGATGCACCTCCACGCGCGGTCGATGGGCGGGAACCTGTACCGTTTCCCGCTGCACCGAGAGCCCTGGGTTCTCGACGGCTCGCTCGCCGCGAGCTCGGAAGCGTCCTACTTCGTCGGGTTCAACGCCTCCCCGCAGATCGGATCGATGGCGGTTCGCACCACCAGCGGCGGGGATGGATGGATCCCGCCGATCGCGTACGATCCGGCGACCCGACGCTACGCACAGGAAGGCACGATCACGATCGTCGACGACGAGGTCCTCGCCGAGACCGATCGCCACGGTTACGTCGACGTCACCTACGCTCGCCTCTCGACTCCCTCCGGGGCGGGCATCACCGCGTCGATCAAGCACGCGACGAAGCTGTGGCCGACGTCGTACGACGTCACCGGCGACGGCTGGCTCCGCGTGGGCATGTTCTCGCCGCGGACCGAGCACTTCCACACCGTCAACTACAACCTGCACCAGACGCGCGAGATCGTGATCGACTTCGAGACGGGGCCGACGAACCCGTACTTCCGCCCGTTCTTCGAGCAGTATCCGGTGGTGGCGCGACCGGCGAACGTGCGCACCTACAACGACGCGGGCGTACTGGTCGATCAGCTGGTGTCGATCGAGGAACAGAATGCTTTCTTCGAGCGCCGGGGCCTGAGCGCACGCGTCGAGACCACCCGGCGGGACTTCGAACGAGTCCGCTACCACAACGCGATCCAGGGCGGCGGCAACAACCAGCACGACCACGCGTACCACGACTTCGTCACGTTCTTGCGTTCCGGCGAATCCCGTTCGTACCAGCAGGCGCTCGCCTGGGCCGACTATCGGTCCGACTGGGCGGTCGTTCACTCGAACGGATACCCGCATTCGACGGGCGGGATCTATCCGCTCGTCGTCGCCGAGAACCCGAGCGATTTCCTGGTGACGAGGCGCCACGGCTTCGGCAACGCGCATCGACACTCGCGATTCCTCCCGCTGCTGTACTTCGCGACGGGGCGCGAACGCTACAAGGACGCCTACCTCGACGAGATCGAAGCGGTGGCTTTCGACGCGAACATCGCGCTTCGTTACCTGAGCACGCGGATCCAGGGTCGCCTTCTGACGATCGGCACACGGGGCGCGCGCTTCATCGAGGAGATCTCGCGCGTGGGCGGCCCGGCCGCTCGGTCGCTTGACCATCCTCCGGCTGCCGTGGCGGACGCGATGCGCGCCTACATGCAGACCATCCTCGATGCGCGTTTCGACTTCAGCCGGATCTGCAGCGGCCCGACGACGAAAGGCTGGGCCGATGAGCCCGGTTCCGGAGCGCTCGATCCTCGACGGTTCTGGTACGCCGGCGGCGATCGCGGGCAGCGCAATCTCGCGCAGCGATTCCACGTGTTCAGCGTGTTCCCGCTCGGGCTGAGGCACTACGCCTTCCATGCGGCCGCGGATGATCCGAACCTTCCCGTCATCGAGCAGCGCCTCCTCGACCTCGAGCACTACTTCTGGAGCTCCCTCTACAGTCCGTGTTTCGAGGAGCCGTCGATGCGCTCCATCGGGACCAACGACTACCGACTGTTCCTCGATTGCGGCACCATCCCGGAGACCCCCGAGTGCGTCACCGAAGGAGACGACTTCCATCCGGCCTACACGCTCATGTCGCACGGGTATCGCGCGACGGGTAATCCCCGGTATCTCGAGCGCGGCCTGTGGTTCATGGAGGGACAGGACGCGGGTGACGGTCGCCTCGAAGGCCTCAACGCGCGACGCAGTCAGCTGCTCGATTTCGTGTCCCTCGTTCGCGAAGCCGAGGCCGACCTGTTCGCACCCACGATCCGCGACGTGCATATCCAGGCCGGGTCCGATGACGCTCCCGTGCTCGCGTGGGAGACGGACGAGTTCGCCCGGGGCCGCCTCCGCGTTCGAAGCGCACGCCCCACGCCGGAAGGAGACGGGAGGCCGATCGACTGGGACGTCGATCATCGCCTCGTTCTGGACGGTCTCGAGCCCGCGCAGCCGCATCGCCTGGCGCTCCGGATGGAGGACTTCGCCGGCAACGCGACTCGCGCGCCCGAGCGAGAGGTCCTCTTCGACACGTTCACCCGGGACACCACGCCCGCGTACTCCGTCGTCCAGGAAAGCGACGGCCGTGTCGTGTATCGCGAAGACCGCCGCGCGGTGCAGTTCCTCGGCTCGGTCGATTCGAACGCCGCGCTGGTCGTTCCGTTGCACGCATCCGACCCCTCGGTGGCCGGCGAGAACGCGACGCTCGCACTGACGCTCAAGCGCGGCCGCCCGACGGGCGATGCAGCGACGATGAGCTTCTCGCTCTACGAGGCACCGGGTCGCGGATGGCGCGTCCGGATGATCCGCCCCTCCACGTCGAACGCGCGCATCCTCATCGAGAAGCGCGTCGGCGGCCGACCGGTCCAGCGCATCCTGGAACCGCTCGAGATCGGACCGCGCACGCTGCTTCGAATCGATCTCCGCAGCAACGAGATCCGGATCGAGATCGACGGCCGCGCGGCGCACACGCTCGCGGCCGACGAGGGCGGCCCGATTCGCGTCCAGCAGATCGAGATCGGCTTCCGCCGCATGAGCGGCGGCCTCGACGATCTCGTGATCGAGCGCTGGTAAGGCGCTCGGAGGCCCGCATATCGCGGGCCCCCGAGCGAATGCGATCTCAGGGGATGAACGTGCCGTAGGTGGCTCGGATCGTCTCCGGGCTCACGCCGGCCTCGAGCTCCGACTGGATCGGCTCGTATCGAAAGCCGCTCGGGACGACGATCGTTCCGTCGTACGTGAAGCCGTCGACGAACAACCGCGTCGGATCCATCAGGTCGATATCGGCGACGTACTGCGTCAGCGGACTCGGGCCGATCTGCTCGTAGAGACCTCCCGTGTCATCGACCTCGATGAGCGCGCCGTCCGCGAGGGTGTACTTGGCCGGAAACCGGAACTTGAACTCCTGGTAGTTCGGCAGCGGCGATCCCTGGTAGGCCTTCTTGAACAGTGTGATGGCCGGGTCGAGATACTCGGGCGACCCGTCGGAAAGATTGAAGAATCCACGGCCGTGGTCCGCCGTCGCCCCGGCCACCAGGCGCACGCTCGCGCCACCGGCGACGAGCTCGTCGTACAGATTGAAGACGCCCTTGGCCGTCGGCATGTCGTCGTCGAAGTAGACGAAGTTGTCATACGCCGGTGAGATCGTATCGAGCAGATTCACCTGCAGGAGCACCGGCGTGTTGAAGTTGCTCACGGTGTCGGTGACGGCGTGCGTGCCGTACCCGCAGATCGCCCCCACCACCTGACGCCCCCCCGGGATCGGCTCGACCAGTGACAACCGCGATGCGAGCGAGCCGCCCGCGCTGTAGCCGTACATGACGTACTTCTGCGAGAAGCCGGCGAAGCCCGTCGTCGCGCTGAAGTGTCTGGCATGCCCCGGCTGATTGCGGTTCATGTGCGTCCACGCTTCCTTGCAATCGTCGAGCGCGTACGCGAACGCGAACTCCGCCTGATCGCCCTCCTCGTCCGAGATGTCGGGCTCGCCGGTGCCGGGGCCCATGCTTCCGTCGCCGAACCAGCCGCGTCGGTACTCGACCGAGATCACGTGGAACCCGCGCTCGCGTAGCGGCCGGATCTCGGTGTCGTAGCCCTGGTTCGCGTAGCCGACCGTATAGCCGCCCCCGTGGAAGTAGATCGCGCAGACCTTGTTCGCCTTGTTGCTCGTGATGAGCGGCGGGTAGTAGTCGTAGTAGAGCACCTGGAAGTCTTCGAGCGCATTCTCGGCGATGCTCTCGGTTCGCAGGCCATAGACCGTCGCGTCGTAGAAGCTCCCCGTCTCGTCGCGAACGTTCTCGAGGTAGGACACGGTCGTGTCGGTCATGTGGTAGTAGAAGCGCGTGGCCTCGCTGTGGATCCGATCGAGATTCGAATCCCCGATCTGGCCTCTCGACATCTGCGCCTCACACCAGCCCGCGGCGATCAGCATGCAAAGAAACGCGAGGGCCATTCGTCGGATGATGCTCGTCATGTCTCGCTCCTCCTCTCTCTGGTGGACGCCGACAGGTCTCCCTGCCGACGGGGCTCGACCCGGAAGTGCGAACACGGCATGACGGAGGCGTGGTGGAGTTCGCGCTCGACGGACGCCGCTCGATCCTTCGCGAGCGTTCTGCCCGGACGCACGCGGGGCATGAGCGAGTCGGATTCGGGGCGCGCACGCAGAGCTGCCCGGCTTCGATACCGCGGCGCCGTTCCGGTTTCCTTTGACCTCGCGTCCCATTGTATCGAGAACGCGGGACAACGGAAGAGGCCGCACAATCTCTCGTCGAACTCTTGCGATGCAACGTCACTACGGGTAATCTCCACGCCGCGATCCTCGTACGCGAGTGATCGGCGAAGGGAAGAGTCGGTCAAGGGAAGGACCGTCAACCGGGACGTCGGCAACGGTAGGAGCTCGATGGGTTCGTCCAATCGCGAGCAGTGGCGCCGCGTGGAGTCCGTGTTCGAGCGGGTGTCACGAGCGAAGCCCGAAGATCACGAGCGCATCCTCCAGGAAGAGTGCGGATCCGACGAGGAGCTTCGACGTGAGGTGAGGAGCCTTCTCGATGCGGAGAGCGACGTCTCCGGCTTCCTCGACACCCCGGCCGTTCCGTCGCTCGAATCCGTCGAGGCGCAGCACGTCTTCCGGGCCGGCGACCGCCTCGGAGGCTATCGGCTCGAACGCGAGCTGGGCGCGGGCGGCATGGGCGAGGTGTGGCTCGCCGAGCGCGACGACGGTCAGTTCGATCAGACCGTCGCGATCAAGTTCGTTCGGACCGGCCTCGCGTTCCGTGATGTCGTCGCACGATTTCGCCACGAGCGTCAGCTTCTCGCCGGTCTCGAGCACGCGAACATCGCGCGGCTCCTCGACGGCGGCACGCACCAGTCGCTGCCCTACCTCGTCATGGAGTACGTCGACGGGAAACCGCTCGACGTGTACTGCCGCGAGCACGCGCTCGACCTTCGCGCCCGGATCGAGCTGTTCCTGCAGATGTGCGACGCCGTGCACGCCGCGCACCGTCAGCTCATCGTGCATCGCGACCTGAAACCGCGTAACGTGCTCGTCACCTCGGCCGGCCAGGTCAAGCTGCTCGATTTCGGAATCGCCAAGCTCATCGACACGAATGAAGCTGCGAACGACCAGACAATCGAGGGTCAACGCGCGCTGACACCACGCTACGCGAGCCCCGAGCAGATCCGGGGTGAGTCGATCACGACCGCCAGCGACGTCTACGCTCTGGGAGTCATGCTCTACGAGCTCCTTTCCGGCGTGTCACCCTATGGCGACGAGAGCCGCTCGCGTCACGATCAAGAGCGCGCCGTTCTCGATACGCCGATCCGTCCCCCGAGCGATGCACCGGCGGCGATCCGTTCATCGGCCGCGGACCCCGGCACCCGTCGCCTGCGCGGCGATCTCGACAACATCGTCATGACCGCGCTTCGTCGCGAACCGGACCGCCGCTACGGATCGGTGGAAGCGCTCGCGTCGGACCTGAGACGCCATCTTCGACACGAGCCCGTCAGCGCGCGACCGGACACGTGGTCGTATCGGACGAGCCGCTTCCTGAGGCGCAACCCGGCTCCCGTGGCGCTGGCTGCAGCCTTCGTGCTCGCTCTCGTGGGAGGACTCCTCGCGAGCCTGGTGCTGTACCGGGACGCCGAGGAAGCCCGCGGCGTCGCCGAGCGTGAGCGCGGGGAGGCCGAGCGCGAGCGCGGAGAGGCCGAGCGCGCCCGCAACGTGGCGGACGACGAGCGACAGAAGGCCATCGATGCCAGCGAGAAGGCCGACGCCGCCCGCGCCGAGGCCGTCGATGCAGAGCGCGAAGCACGACGACAGGCCCTGGTCGGCAACCTCGCGGCCGCGAACCTCGAGATCCTCCGCGACCGCATCGTCGCGGCCTTCGGATACCTCGACACGATCCATCCCGACGATCGCGGATGGATCTGGAATCACCTGTACTCGAGCCTCGATCAATCGGTCCGCCGGCTGGATCCGGGCGGTGTGTGCTGGTCGATCGGCATCGACCCGACGGGAGAGGTCCTGCTCCTCGGCCTCGCCGACGAAGTCGTATTCCGCGACGTCCGAACCGATGCGGTCCTCGCCCGGATTCCCCTCGCTCAGGGAAGCGCGAAGCCGAATCGGATGCGGATGACGGACGATCGGTCGATCGCGGTGGTCGCCGTCGAGCGCCCCCCCTCCCTTTTCGTGATCGACGTCGAATCGCGCACGCTCATGAGACGCATCGACGTGGATATGAGATTCGTCCGCGTGGCCGACATCACGGGTGACGGCAGCCACATCGTCTGCACCGCCGTCGAAGGGCTGCGCCTGTACGAGACCGCGACCGGGGAAGAGCGGCTCCGCCTCGAGCAAAGGCTCGAGCTCGTCGCGTTCCTCGAAGGCGATCGCCAGGTCGTCACCGCCACGGCCGATACCGGCCGGTGGGCCCTCGAGCGGGTCGACGTCGCCACCGGCGAACGGGTCGAACGGACCGACCTCGGATTCCGCCCTTCGGATCTGATCCAGGCCGACGACGGAACCGTCGTCGCGGTCGGGAGCGACGGCAACGTCCTGATGTGGAACCCCGAGCGCGGAACGTATCGCAACCTGCGGCTCGGGACCACGGAGCTGCGCTCCCTCACGGCTCTGCCCGGCACGAACGTGGTGGCCGTCGGAGGCGGAGCCGGCGGATCGATCACGCTCATCGACCTGCGCAGCGGCGAAGTCTCGGCCACGCTTCGCGGACACCGATCTTTCGTGTGGGGAATCGCAGCCGACGTGAACCGAGGACGATTCTGGTCGGTCGCCGCCGACCGAACCGTGCGCCTGTGGGACGCCCGCAGCGACCTCGTGGGCTCGCTCGTCTACAAGTCCGTTCCCGTCGGCATCGGACGGTTCGCGATCTCCCCTTGCGGCCGCCGCATCGCGCTCACGGAGAAGGACGGATCGCTCCTCCTCTTCGACAACATCACGCGCGAGCTCCTGGACCGCGACCCCGATCGCAACGCCTCCGATGTCGCGTACTCTCCGGACGGCACCGAGCTGATCGTCGCGGAGCTCGATGGCGGCGTCGTCACGGTCCATGCCGATACGCTCCGGGAAACGCGGCGCCTCGTGCCCCCGTCGGAGGGAGCTGGATCACCGCTGCTCGACGCGGCTCCGCGCACCGGGCAGTCGGCCGTGGTCGTGGTCGCACGGGACGCGGACGCCGCGCTGCTCGACCTCGAGACCGGCGATCCGATCGTCGCGTTTCGCGGCCACTCCACGACGATCCGAACCCTCGACCTCGACCCGGAAGGTCGTCGCCTCGCCACCGGAACGAGGAACGGCGAAGTCCGCGTCTGGTCCTGTGAGACGGGCGAGGTGCTGTGTGATCTTCCGAAGCACGACATGGCGGCGCTCGCGGTCGAGTTCCGCCCCGGGACCAACGAGCTCGTAACGGGCTCGTTCCGGCCCGCGTACGTGCGCTTCTTCGATCTGGCCACGTGCACCGAGCGAGCGAGATCGCGAGATCTCGGTAGCCTGCTGCGGCTCGCCGTCAGCCCGGACGGCGAGCGCGTCATCACCGTGGGGAGCGCGCGCAGCGGCATCGTGCTCGACGAGAGCGCGCGCTACGTGGGCCCGTTCGAGTATGCGCCGCGACTGTTCCCCGCCCAGATCGAGTTCTCGCCCGACGGGTCGACGGTGTTCAGCTCGGGCAACGAGTGGCTCGTGGACGAACGCTGGAACGGGGCGTTCGAGTCCTGGTCGACGCTGCCGAACCGCGAGCGCGAGGCCGCCAGTCGCGAGGTGCTCGACGCCGCGATCCAGGCCAGCGAGCTCGTGGATCGCCTCCAGCATGCGCACAGCGAACCGGAATCGGCCGCGCGTGCGCTGCGAGACGACGATTCGCTCGACCCCGCTCTAAGGCACGCCGCGCTCAACGAACTCATCCGGAGGCTCGATTGACCGACTCCCGTGACGAAGTCACCCAGCTCCTGGGCCAGCTCGGCGGTGAGCACGACTCGACCGTCTTCGAGCGGCTTCTGCCGCTGATCCACGCCGAGCTTCGCTCGATGGCGAACGATTGCCTGAGGCGCGAAGGCCCCGGGCATACGCTGCAGCCCACGGCCCTGGTGAACGAAGCGTTCCTGAAGCTCGCCGGACAGCAGAACGCGGATTGGAAGAACCGCGGACACTTCCTCGCGATCGCGGCAACGGCCATGCGGCGCATCCTCGTCGACCACGCCCGCGCGAAGAAGAGCCAGCGCCGCGGCGGCGACCGCGGCCGCGAGGTCCTCGACAGCGATCTGAACGCCTACGAGTCCCAGGATATCGACTTGATCGCGCTCGACGCCGCGATGCTGAAGCTCGCCGAGATCGATCCGCAGAAGGTTCGGATCGTCGAGATGCGCTTCTTCGCCGGACTCGGCGTCGAAGAGACGGCGCAGGCTCTCGATACCTCGCCGTCCACCATCAAGCGCGAATGGCGGATCGCCCGCGTCTGGCTCAAGCGCGAGATCGACAGCGAGTAGCCCAACAAGAAAAGCCGCCTCGGGGGTCGGCAATCCCCGAAGCGGCGGTGTGGCAGGTTTGCGTCCCGGTCAGGACGCCTCCGTCCACGAGCATGGCCTTGGCTCGCGGCATCGATCCAGTTCGTCACGAGCGATTCGAGATCAATCGCTCGTAGTGCTTCATGATGCGCGCCTCGACACGGTGCGCGATGCGCTCCGCGAGGACTTCCACGTAGTCGGCCGTTCGCGCGTCGAGCGATCCCGTGCCCGAACCCTCGAGCGCGGCCGCCGCTCGCTCCAAACCGTTGGTCGCTTTCCGCTCCGCGAGCGTCACGATGCGAGACTGCAGCTTGGGCCAGTGCTTCTCGACCGATCGCAAGAGCGCCGTCTTCACCGGGCCGCCTCCTCCGGGGGCCGGCGTGCCCGACGCGTCGGGCGAACACTGATTCACGATCACCTGCTGGTAGTAGTCGGAAACGGACGACCGCAGCTGACTCGCGATCCGCGGTGCGAGCCGGAGCGCATCGGCCTCGAGTGCCCGGGCCAGCGGCGTCGAGCCCAAGCTCTCGGACGCGCCCGGCTGGTTCTGCAAGACGTCGACGATCGCGGCTTGCGCATGCGCCTCGACGAGCTGCTCGACCTTGCTGCCCATCCGTTCGATCTTCGCGCAGACTCCTTCGCGCACCGAGCCGTCTTGCGGCGCGGCCACCGCGGGCAGCCCCCCCGCAACCAACAAGGTCATCAGGACGAGCGAGATCAGCGCGGTCGACATCCCGTGGGTCTTCGAGTTCTTCATCGGATTCCTCCAGTCGGTTCGGCGCCGGGCTCGGTCGCCCGCGCCGCGTCAAGGTGTCAGGGCTTCGGAGGCGCGACTCGGTGTCGCGCTCTCCACTCACCCCGTTCTTGAGCTCCCCGAGGCATCGCTTACAGGAATCGGAGAAAAACTTCATCCATGACGAAGCCGGGAGGCCAGACCGATGGCCATGCCCTCGAAGAGATGGAGGATCGGCGTGGTCTGCGTGCCGGCGAAGACGGTGCACTGGGTGACGAGCGCGCCCGCGAGCAGGCCCACGAAGGCCCAACCGAGACGCCCGAGCGGGTCGGAGTGCGGGAGGTTCGCGAGCTGCAGCAGGAGCGCCAGGGCCGGCAGGATCATCAGCAGCGCGAACACGATGGCGGACGGAAGCCCGTGCATCAACGAGAGGAACAGGTACTGGTTGTCGATGGACTTCTGCCCTTTGACCACCGGAATCGCGTTCTTGCCGAATCCTGTCCAAGGTTTCTCCTTCACCACGTCGACATAGTTCTGGAGCATCTCGTTTCGATACGCCGCCGTCTCGCGCGTCTTCGTGGTCGCCTCCCCGCGACTGACCGAGACGTACGCGATCGCCGCGTCCATCGTCAGGATGGCGACCAGCACTGCGCCGAACGCTCCGACGATCGCTACCTGCACTCGACTGCGAAGCCAACCGACGCCGAGGATCGACAGCGCCAGGAACGTCCCGATCCACGGGCCGCGCGATCCCGCGAGCACGAGCCCGAAGAGACAGCCCACGAGGGGGAGCGCCATGGACAACCGGCGAGCTTTCAGCTTGCGATCCCACAGCCATACTCCGGGCGGAAGGATCATCGAGTAGAAGAATCCCTGGCAGATCGGGTGCGCGAACGGCCCGGCAGTACGCCGCAGACCGAATCGATAGAGGGCGCCGCTCCAAGGAGAAGGATCGGGCCACCAGGGACGAAGGAAGTCGAACGGGTTGCGACCCATCCGAGCCTCCCACGGGGCCGCCAGGCCGATGAAGGCGCCGATCAGCAGGAACGACAGGAGCGTCGCGACGAGGATCCCGTTGTCTCGCGCGATCGAGCGACCGAGGATCCACGGCGCCGCGACCGACATGAACTGGAGCGCACAGAGGTTTCGCGCGTCGGCGAAGCCTCGGCCGGGGTCTCCGTGGAGCTCGGACTTCGCCATGAACTCCGCCACGACCATGATGGCAATATAGAGGAAGACGAGCAGGTCCATCGCGCCGAAGCGGTACAGCCAGCGGTCGACGCTCAGAAGGAACCCCGCGAGCAGCGCCGCCAGCATGAAGTTCGTGAAGGTGACGTCCGGGAGCTGCGGAACGTCCCAGTAGTAGTACGTCGGGCACAGAACGAGCAGCGGAATCCCGACGAACGCGAGCGCGTGCCGGATCCCGTAGCGAAAGCTACAGACGACCGCGAGAACCAGCGGCACAAGGAGTACGAAGCGGATCATCGATCAGCCCTCGTACCGGAGCTTGCCCTGCACCAGGACGATGCCGGCGACGGTGCCGCCGCCTTGGCGAACCGAGCGGGCCATGGCCGCGATCTGAGGGATGCGCGTCTTCCCGAGGCGAGCAACGAGAACCACGACGCAGCCACGCGTGAAGAACGTCCACGGTGTCTCGTCCTCATCGAGCGCCGGCGCGTCGAGGACGACCGTCGACGCTTCACCGGCGAGCTCCCGGTACCGATCGCGCAGCGTCTGCGAGGCGATCTGCTCGGCCAGACCACGACCCGACTCGATCGGCGACCACCGCACCAGAGATCCGCGCGCCTGCGGCTCCGTCGTGATCGCTTCCGGCGATCCGTTCGCGAAGCTCGCGGCGTTCTTGCCGGCGCGTTCGTCGAAGCGACAGAACAGCGTGGACCCGGTCGACGAGGCGGCATCCGCCAGCCCTTCCCCCAGCGCGGACGTCGACTCCCCGAGATCCCGGGTGACGGGCTGGAGAGTGAGCGTCGTCGCGTCGCCGGTATGGAACCGCTCGAGCCCGAGGAAGAGCCGTGCCGCGCCGTCGCGCGTCAGCGTGCCACGAAGCGTACCGAGCAGATTCTCTTTCGTGCGAGGCACGTCCTGTCGATGCTCGATCCGTGCCCGCATGTGCGCCAGGAAGAAGACGGCGAACACGCTCGCGCCGATCGCGCCGAGGAGGCTCGCACCGAACATCATCTTGCGGACATCCTTCACCGGACGCGTCGGTTCGACTGCCCACGTACGCACGGTCACGCGGCCCGGCGCCCGTTCCTCGATCTGCATCTGCTCGATCTTGCGATCGACCCGCTCGATGGCCTCGAGGATCCGCGACGAGCTCGCCCGCAGCCGACTGCCTTCGAACATCGCGCGGCCGTAGTCCTCGAGATCGGCTCGCGCTTCCTTCATGACGTCCTGCATCAGCGCCTCGCTGCGCTTCGAGGCTCGGGCGATGCGCGATGCGCTTCCGACGAGCTCTTCGGCTTCGTGTCGGCGCGTCGCGAGGATGCGGCCGGCCACGCGCTCACGCACCGCAGCCGTCAGCGCCGCGAGATTCGCATCGGCCTCGGCCTTGGCTTTCTCGGCCTTGATCCGATCCGGATGACTCGGCGACAGGTCCGCCGTCGCGAGCGCGAGCTCTCGAGTCACGCGGCCGAGGCTTCGACGGGCATCTCGGATCTCCTCGTCGGTGTCGAGCGCGTGCTGGATCAGCGCCTCGGGAACGCCGCCGGTCAACTGCTCGGCGCGGGCTTCGGCACTCTCGAGCTCGCCTTCCGCCTCGACGCGCTTCACGAAGATCTTGGTGAGCCCCTCGTCGAGCACGCTGATGCGATCGAAGAAGATGTTCTGTTTGCTGTCGAGCATCGCGCTGCCGAGCTTGTCGGACATCGCATCGAGCGAAGCGTACACGGCTTCGAGGTCGGCTTCGAGCCGCTCGCGCTGTTCGATCAGGTACCGCGTGCGCTTGCGGATCGACTCTCGCTCCTCGAGCTCCAGCTGTTCGAGGAAGCTCTCGGTGACCGTGTTCACGAGCGGGGCGAGGTCGTCCGGCCTCGAGCTCTCGAGGCCGATCGAAAGAAGATGTGTTTCGCGCACCTGCTTCACCTTGAGGCGCGCGCGCAGATGGGCGACCGGCTCCGGAAGGGCCGTCCCCCAGTCGCTGCCTTCCTCGCGAAGCTTCTCGATCGCGCGCTCGACGACCGTGTGCTCCCGTGCGAGATGCGCGAGCGTCCGCACGTGCTCGTCGTAGTAGCTTTCGACCGAGACCTTGTGCCACTCTTCGTCGACGTAGAGAAGATGCGGGGCCGTCGGAGCGACCAGCAGCGTCGACTCGGCGCGGAAGCTCGGCTTGAACTTGCGGTCGATGCCGAGCTTGCCCACCGCCGCCATCGCGACGAACAGCACGATCACGAGGAGCTTTCGCTTCTGGACCGCGCGGACGATGGCCGTCACATCGAGCGACTGAGGGGACGACGTCGACGAAGGCGTCGCGCTCGGCGACGTCGGGATCGAGGTGCCGCTCGCGAGCGGGTCTCGGTGGAGGTCGATGCGATCGAGCATGGCCTTAGTCCGCCACCGCCGCGCCGAGCGCGACGGCACTGATCGCCGGGGCGAGCTTTCGAAGCACGTAATTCAGATCGCCCATCCCTCGCCGCGAGACATACAGGATGTCGCCGCTCTTCAGCTCGAGGTTCGAACGGAAGTCGCCGGTCTCGAGCAGACGCTCGAAGTCGATCCGCACCGGCTTGCCGCCGCCCTCGGTCGACGAGTCGCGCACCAGGTAGATGTTCCTCAGGTCGGCGTCTTCCGTGGTTCCACCCGAGAGCGCCAGCGCCTGCGTGACGGTCAGGCGCACCTTGATCGGCACGGCACCCGGCGTGTTCACCTCTCCCATGACGAACACGATCGTGTCCTCGGAATCCGGGATGTACACCACGTCGCCGTTCCAGACCGGAATGTTCAGCGCCATGTTCCCGCGCTGCAGGAGGTCGAGCAGATCGATCCAGATGATCGCGTCGGATCCGCGGATGATCGCGCATCGAGCCAGGAAGCTCCGGAACTCGCGCACCGGAAGTCCTCCCGCCTCGGCGATGACCTGCAGCAAGCGTCCGCCTCCGGTGAGCTCCACCATACCGGGACGCTCGACGCGACCGAGCACGTAGCACTTGTTGTTGTGATACTCGGCCACCTCGACCCACGCGCTCGGCGTATCGCTGAAGAACGGCGCGAGCCGCTCGGCGAGAAGCGCCGTGGCTTCGTCCCGCGTCTTGCCGCGTAGGTCGAGGGTGCCGCAGAGAGGCACCGCGATCGCGCCGTCGGGGCCGATCGTGTAGCGGCCCGAGATCGTCGGCTGCCCGATCACCGTGACCTCGAGGACGTCGCTCGGGCCGAGTCGGTACGACGTGGTCGCATCCGCCGGCGACGACAGCGCCCGGAACGCCTCCTCGTCGTACTCGGGTGATTCCACGTCGAGGAAGTCGGGCTCGTCCTTGGTGGTGACGCGCTCGACGCTCCGCGTCGACTTCGGCTTCGGCTCGAACGCGTTACAGCCGACGATCAGGGCGGCGAGCAGCGCGATTCCGATCAGGTAGGTGTGTCTCGATTTCATCTCGTATTGGCTCCTTCGCAGGTACAAATCGCAAAGCGAGTGCCAATACGCCGAACCGAGAGACTGTCTCAGATTGTGACGCGAGCGGGTCCTGCAGCGCCCTCGTAGGACCGATCTCTGCGCGCACCGACCCGCTGTCCCGAATCGAGACGAGGCGAGGGCCGAAGCCCCAGGAAGAGCAGGCGGGCGTACCCGAGCCGCCCGAGAGCCGCCTCGATTCCGACCGGGAGCGCGAGCCCCGCGACCACCCGGGCCGCGAAGGCGAGAGGTTCTCCGGCCGCCGACGGGACGACGCGATTGGCAACCGCGATCGCGAGCATGTGGAACAGGTAGATCGGGAAAGCATGAGCTCCGAGAGTCGCCAGGGACGCGACGGGGCGCCGGAAGCGAAACAGCAGCAAGCTCCCCCCCATCCCGATCGAGAGCGCGACGAGGCTCCCCGGACCCGGGACCCGCTCGATCGCGCCGAACCACGCGCACTGGTGCACGGTAACCCCGATCGCGAGAGCCACCGCAGCCGTCGTGACAACCGCCCGGCCGCGCAACCGCTCTTCGAAGCGGCAGAGCCCCACGCCGAGGAGGAAGTAGGGCATCAGGTACAGGAAGCCCTTCAGGCTCAGAAAGGACGTATGGGGAAGGACGTGCCAGGCCAGGTAAGCCGCCCCGAGGGTCATCGTCCACCCGAGCGGCGTTCGGATCCATCGGCGGTTCTCGATCGCGACGATCGCCACGAACGCGAGGAAGATCGCCTGCAAGAACCAGAGGTGCTCGAAGCGGAACAGGAAGACGCGCGGGAGATCGGCAAGGGACAGCGGATGGTTCGCGGGCAACAGGAGACGCAACGCGAAAGTCACGGCGGTCACCGTGAGCCAGGGCAAGAGCACCCGGCGAGCCTTCCCGCCGAGGAACGCGCGAACGCTCCCGCCCTGGAATGGACGCAAGGCGTAGACGTATCCCGAGATCACCGTGAACAGCGGCATCCGCAGGAACGACATCGTGTACGCCGTCCACGCGAGGAAGGTCCGCTCGCCGATCTCGGATCCACCGGCTCCGAGCCCACCGATCGAATGCATCGCGACCACGAGGAGGATCGCGAGCCCTCGAAGGCTCTCGATGCCCTCGTCCTTCCTTCGCGGCGTCGATGAGCTCATGCCCGCACCTTGGTCGCCCAGACGCGTCGCGCTTCCGATCCTCGCGCACCGCCCGCGTGCTGCAGACGATGAAGCTTCACGAGCAGGACGCCGCTAGCCGCGAAGAACAGCCCGAGCGCGATGCCCACACTTCCCGGCACACCGAGATTGCGCAGCCATCGCGTGAGCGGCAGAACCATCTCGTGCGCGACGAAGAGCGGGAACGCGGCGAGCCCGACGGTACCCATCAGGCCGATCAACATCGACCCGAACGATCGGCGGCCCTCGACGGCCCGAGCCAACCATCCGGTGAGCCCCGCGATCAGGAGCAGCACCACGCCGGCGTAGAACGGCCAGCTCCACACGAAGAGCCCCTTGGGCCAGGTCCACCACATCGCCGAGTCTCCCGTCTCGATCGAGAGCGCGACGCCGAGCGACATCAGCAGCGCACCGGCCATCGCGACCGGACGCAAGCTCGCGCCTCCGTCGACGAGCGACTTGATCCAGTGGCCGAGCGCGGCTCCGAGGAGCACGCCCGCCGACATCTCGAGATAGTTGAACTTGGCGGTCAGCATCAGGAGAACGCCCTGGAGGAACGGGTTCGAGGACGGATCCGGCGCGAGAACCTCCACGCCGAGATGGACCGCGTAGAAGGCCGCCGACATCGACAGCGCCGCGCGACCGAAATGCCCGGAACGCGCGAGAATCGGCATCCAGACGGGCAAGCTCAGACAAGCGAGGAAGTAGAACAGGAGGACCGAGTACGCCGAGTTCGTCACATCGATGCCTCGGACAACAGCGCCGGAGCTCGCGATCTCGGCGAGCCGCAAACCGGCGAGCAGGGCGATTCCCGTGCCCAGTGTCATCGCGTTCCGCCGGCACAGCGACAGTACCGATCGGGCGTTCTTGCGATAGCGCGGCAGCAGGAAGAACCCGAGGCTGCATCCGAAGACGACCGCGAAGCCCGGCGTGCCCGAGCTGTAGACAGGAGCCAGCCAGCGGTTGGCATCGGCGACGAAGCCGGGAAGACGCTCGACGACACCCGGCATCCAGTGCGCCGCGATGTTGATCAGCACGAGCAGCCCGCGCACCGCGTGGATCGAGAGGCTCGCGTTCGCGACGGGTGTTCGACCCGGCCGCGACGCCGACACCTGGCTTCGCTCCCCCGCGCTGTCGTCCTGCGCGAGCGCCTCCCCTTCCGCGGACTCCGCGGCGGCAGCGAGCTCGGCGATGCTGTGACCCTCGAACATTCGACGGCCGATCTCGGGTGGAAGGCCGGCTTGTTCCATCTGCAAGAGGACGCGAAGCGACGAGAGCGAATCACCGCCGAGATCGAAGAAGTTGTCCTCGCGCGCGATCGGGGAGATCTCGAGAACCTCCTCCCAGATGGCGATCAGACGCGATTCCAGCGACCCGTCGTACGCTGTCTCGATCGGCGCCACGCTCGAGCCCGGCACGACACCGAGGCTCTCGAAGCTTTGCGCGAGCTCTCGCCGTCGGACCTTTCCCGTCGCGGTCGTCGGGATCGCGTCGACCTCGAGGATGCGCGTCCGATTTCCGGCGCACAGGCCCATCGCGCGCAGCGCGTCCCTCGTGGCGACAGACACCGCCGCCGCGTCGAGATCCCGTCCACGGAGGAACGCGACCCCGACCTGCTCCCCGAGGATCGGATCGGTCAGCCGGGTGCAGGCCACACCGTCCGCCACGCCGAGGCTCGTCTGGATGGCCCGCTCGACGCGATCCGGAGACAGCTTCAGCCCCCCGCAGTTGATCACCTCGTCGGCGCGCCCTTCGAAGAACAGGACGCCGTCCTCGAGCCGACCGCGATCCGACGTGGTCAGCCAGCCCTCGTCATCGACATGCGAGAGCGGCCGCCCCTCCTGCCAGACCGCCGACGCGACGTGCCGCCCCCGGATGCGGATCCGCCCGCTCGTTCCGATCGAGACCTCCACGTCGCCGGTGGGCCGCCCGACCGACTCGAGCTCGTCCAACCCGGCCCCGTCGATGCGCAGGAACGTGCTCCGGGACGCCTCCGTCAGCCCGTAGTGCTGCACCACGACGGCCTCGGGGAAAAGCGTGCGCAGGCTTTCTTTCTCGGCGCCGGTCATCGACTGACTGCCGATCTCGATCCAGCGAACGCGGTCGCCGCAGCCGCGGAACCACTCCCGCGATTCGAGCAGAATCCTCCACAGGGTCGGTACGGCGGAGATCGCGTTGATCTCGCCCGCCCGCAGCATCCGCGCGATTTCGGCCGGCTGGAATCCGGCCTCCGGCAGGAAGAAACGACCTCCTGCAGCGCTCACCGCACGGCAACGCCCGAAGCCGAAGGAGTGCACGACCGGCACGCCGACGTACTCGCGGATCGTGTCGTCGATCGCCATCACGTCGACGATGCGGCGCGTCGTATCGGCGAGCGCGCGATGCGAGATCAGGACTTCCTTCGGCGGTCCTTCGGTACCCGACGTCGGAACGATCTGAGCGATGGACGCGTCCTCGCTCGGTCGGTAGCGCGGCCCGTCGTACCAGCCGCCGCCCGTCGTCGGCTCCAGCGTCTCACGGATGGAGAGCCCCGGAATCCGCGTCTCGGTCTCGCGGGTCGCGCTGAGGATCGTGACGCCCCGTTGCAGCTGCTCGAACATCGTTCGAACGTACGCCAGGGAGCTCGAAGGGACCACGCGCACCACGTCCCTAAGAAGCGGCGATCGCTCGCAATCGTCCGTGAGGGTCGCGGCGGGATGCAGGGTGGACTCGGAGGATATCGGATTCATGAGGCTCGTCAGGGCATCTCGAGAGAACAGGCGAGGGAGGAGTCGGACGGCTTGCGCGCGATCCAGTCGATCGCGCCCGCCATGCGTGCGGTGTCTTCGATCCGCCGCCGACCGTCGCGGGCTGCGCCGCGTACGAGGTCACGGATCGTGGAACCGAGCCGGTAGGCCCGACCCAGCGCTTCTCCCAGGAACGTGAGCTTGCGCGTGATCGAATTGCCCATGCGGCACAGGGCGCCGAACCCGCTGTACCCCTCGCCCGGCCAGATGAAGTCCACGTCGAAGCGCGCCTGAGCGAGCAGCTCATGCACGCCGAGCGGGGTCATGTGGAAGAAGCTGTCGTCGTGCCACGGTTCGAGGAACGACACGTTGCCGAGGTAGTACCCACCCGGTCGCAGGACACGCCGGACCTCGCTCGCCGCTCGCTGCGGGCAAGCCAGGTGCTCCGTCACCGCCGCCGAGTACACGACGTCGAACGAGCTGTCCGTGAACGGCAGGAAATGACTGTCGCAGAGCACGTCCGGGCCGCCATGCGTCCGCAGCTCGTCCGTGACGCGCGTCTTCGAGATGTCGAT
>CAZQZX010000070.1:0-26906 GCA_964597885.1 uncultured Planctomycetota bacterium | reverse complement strand
CCATCGTCCACCCGGCCGCGACGAGCACGAAGGGCGTGAGCGTGACGAATTCCGTGACTCTCGAGGTCCAGTAGGACGTCGGCGGCTAGCTCGGATCGGGGATCTCTTTGCCCTGAAGCGCGAGGTCGATCAGTCCGGGGTCGGTGATCTCGCGGATGTGCATACATCCTCGGCAGGCGGGCACCGGGTCCTGCAAGACGATCTGCTTTCGCATGGTGCGATAGGTCTCGTTGTTCCAAACCTCGTCGAGGGGCGCATCTTCGAGGCTGCCGACGACGGGCGCCTTGTGCACGCAGCACGTACTGACTTTGCCGTCGAGCTGGATGTAGGTCTTCGTCCAGAGGAACTCGCAGTACCCGATACGGCTGCCGCGGCGGGGGGCGCGCCGTGTGAGGAGACGGGCCCACTTGCCGAGCCGGGTTCGACGATACGGTCGCGGGAAGCGTGCGTCGCGGGCGGCCTCGTTCCGTCGCTCGGACACGCGCGCGTTGTCGGGGGCATCGAGATCGGGTAGCGGCGCCTTGCGTAGCTTGTCCACGTTGGCGTGGCGTGCTTCGAGGCCCTCGACGACGCCGTCCCGCGTGGGGAGATCTCGTTCCGATTTGCCGAGCGCGGTCGTTGCCGTCATGAGATCGAGCGCGTTGACGATCAGCGTGATCCCGGTTCGGTCCGCCTCGCGGATCGCTCGGTCGATCTCCCGCTGTGCGAGCTCGCGGTAGTGGACCAGCGATCGCGCCTTGACCTCGTCCGTGACGGGGAAGACATGGTGAGTCGTCACGAAATCGACGCCGATTTCTTCGGACGCGAAGGTGACGAGCTCGGCGAGATGCCGGATGTTGGGCTCCATGAGCGTGCAGTTGAACCCGAAGACGGGGCGTTCGGACTCGGGGAGCTTCTCTTTCGCGCGACGCATGAGCTGGCGGATCTTGCCGACGACCCTCTCGAAATCCGCTCCTTCGCGAATCTCCTCGTACGTTTCGGCATCGTGGGAATCGAAGGAGAACGTCACGCTACCGAGCCCCGGAGCCAGCGCGTCGATCATGCGGTCGTTGAGGAGCGTGGCGTTCGTCACCATCTCGATCTTGACGCCGTACTCGCCCGCGATGTCGAGCATGCGTGCGAAGTGCTTGGACATCGTCGGCTCGCCGGAGACGGTGGGCTGCCAGCGCTTGACGAACGGAAAGACGGAGCTGGCAACGCGGTCGAACATCGCGTCACTCATGTGCGGCCCTTTGACCGTCTTGCCGCCGAGGTACGGGATACACATCCGGCACCGTAGATTGCAGTACCGGGTCGTTTCGATGTTCGCGAACTCGGGTGCCGGGAGGTGACCGTCGAACTTTCTGCCCCCGAATGCGCGCCCGCTCACGACGCTCGGACGGCCGGGTCCTTCCCGCCGCTCCGCTTGCGTATCAACTCCTTCATCTTCTCCTCCATGTCGCGGGCGTCTTCCTCGACCGTCTTCACGTGCGGGATCGCGCCGCGGAATCGTTCGAGGAGCTCGGGCTCGTCGATGATCCGCTGGATCTGACGGCGAAGCTCGTCGGAGTTTCCGATCTCGAAGAGCAGTCCGTTGACGCCGTCTTCCACGAGGCCGGCCATGCCTCCTCGGCTTCCCGTGATGACGGGGACGCCGGCGAGGTACGCCTCGTGGATGACGAGGGGGGAGTTCTCGTACCAGATCGAAGGCACGACGAGGATGTCGAGCGTCGTGAGGATCTCGGCCACCTGCTCGTTCTTGTACGCGCCGAAGAATCGGATGGCGGGGTTCTTGGAGATCCGCTGAAGTCCCTGGAGGTGCTCCGGGTCGCTCGCGCCCCAGATGTGGCACTCGGCCTTCGAGCCCGGAAGATCGTCGCAGGCGCGGATCAGCACGTCCACGCCCTTCTGTTCCGAAACCCAGCCGAGGAAGCCGACCCGCAGCGGGCGCGGTCCGTCGTCTTCCTTGCGGCTCACACCCTTGAAGGGCGTGGGATCCATGCCGTAGTCCGACACGAGGATTCGCTCGTCGTCGATCATTCCGGCTTTCACAAACTGTTCTTTCAGGAACGCCGACGGCGCGACGAACAGGTCGACGTGATCGAGCGCCTCGCGTGTCTCGCGCATCTTCAGCTCGACGGCGTCCGTCCACGGGTTGATGTCGCCGCCGCTCCACTCGAGCGGGAAGCCGTCGACTGGGCGGTCCGATCCGGTGATGCGGTTGCGGAGCTTGCGCAGCATGCGCGGAATCGAGAAGGGGCGGCGGGGAACGATCTTCCCGACGCGGTCGTTCGTGGCGTCGGCCGGGTCCGGAAGCGGCATGCGAACCGCACAGACGGTGCACTTCTCGGGCGACGGCCCGTCACACAGCTTCAGATCCGGCGTGAGAAGCCATCCCTCGCGCAGGCAGATGTTCAGGAACTCGGCGAGCGTGTAGATCATCGGGATGCCGCGCTCGTCGAGGATCGCCGGATACCCCAGACCGTGGAAGTTCAGGTGCTGGATGCACGCGACATCGGGCTGCACCTTGTCGAGGACATCGCGGAGGTGCCCCTCCATCGTTTCGTCCTTGTAGAAGTTCCGGAAGCTCTGGTACTTCCAGTTGTGGACGACTTCGGTGACGGGGAGGCCGTCGATCTCGGTATGGCTCACTTCGTACTGCGGGCGATCCGGACGCTTCGCCGTCGTGTAGACGTGCACGTCGTTGCCACGGGCCTGGAGGCCGCGGGCCAGATTGTCGGCGTAGACTTCGGTGCCGCCGGTCTTCGCGGGAGGGAACCAATGGACGATGACGAGGATTTTCACGGTGAAGGTGCTCGGGCCGGTTGGGGTTAGCGGAATTCTGCGATCGATCAGCTTCGCGGATTTTCATCCGGGATGCAAGAGTGCGGTCCGTTCGTCGACTCACCGCTCGTTCTCGTTTCTTGGATCCGATGCCAATCAAATGTAAGTTCGGGCTCGCGTTTCCTACATGTGGGCTTTAAGGTCCACACCGAGTGGCGGTCCCCTCGAACCCAGGAACGAATCTGTTCATGATCCGACATCGGCCCGGTTCGCTCTCGATCCTCGTCTTGTGCGCGCTCGTATCGCTCGGCCTCGCCGCGCCGGCGCTCGCCGGCTCGATCTTCGGCAGGGTCCTTTTCAGCGACGAGATTCCTGCCGAGGGAACCGGCCCGTTCCGACCGGTCGACATGACGGACTTTCCGCATTGCGAGGGCAAGTACGAGAAGCCGATGACGAACGGCACTCTCGTCCTCGGTAAGCGCAAGGGACTCAGCAACGTATTCGTTCGGATCCGGAACGCGCCGGCGGGCCGATACAACGCGCCGAGGAAGGCCGAGGTGATCGACCAGACCGGCTGCGTGTGCGTGCCGCGCGTCGTCGGCGTGAGGGTCGATCAGCCCCTCGTCTTCCGGAACTCCGACCGGATCCATTACAGCCTGGAGGGACTTCCTTCCAAGAACCCGCGCTTCAACTTCGAGATGCCCCCGACCCTCGCCGAGCGGGTGATTCGTTTCCACAAGGCGGAGCTGTCTCCGTTCGTGATCCGCGACAAGCGCCACCCCTGGCGAGTGGCTTTCGTCGCCGTGATGACGCATCCCTTCTTCGACGTGACGCGCGAGACGGGCTGGTTCAAGATCCGCAACGTCCCCGACGGCGAGTACGTGATCGAAGCCTGGCACGAGACGCTCGGCACGCGGCGCGCGACGGTCACGATCGACGAGGACAGCGACGCGAAGATCGACTTTCGTTTCGAGGCTCCGGACGCGAAGGCCGGCTAGTCGAGGCGCGCGCTGAGAACGTCAGGCCCGCGATCCGCAGCGGACCGCGAGCCTGACGCGAGAGTCGGTTACTGCACGGGACTTCCGATGCGCCGGTAGAGCCAGACGAAGGACTCTCGGTTCGGCGCCGGAATCAGCTCGAGAAGCTCGATGCGCGCGGCCTGGGACGCCTCGCGCAGCTTCGTGTACTCCTCGGTTTCGAGCAGCTTCTCGAACAGCTTCTTCCGCTTCTCGGCGGACGTCGATTCGTCGATGCCGAGACCGTCGTGAAGCGCGATCATGGCCTCCTGCGAGGCGTTGATCTGGGCCTGCAGCTCGTCGGCCCGAGCGTGCTCTTGCTGGGTGAGCTCGCGGGGCTCGGCTTCCCAGTTGGAGTACCCCCCGACGACGAGGTCGAGGTCGCCGTCCCCGTCGTAGTCGACGGCGTCCGCGTAGAGGCCGGTGTCGGGGCGGGTCGGCCCTTTGCCGTCCTTGGCGCTCGGGACGATCAGCGTGAGTGGGGCCGCAAACCGAGGCGCGCCGAGCGTGCCGACGTTTCGGTAGAGCCAGACCCCGCCGCCGTCTCCCTTGCCGTACCCGTCGCCGTAGCCACCGACCAGAAGGTCGACGAGCCCGTCTCCGTCCCAGTCGACGAGGCGCGGGGTCGTGATCCCGCCGGGAATCCCGAGCTTCTTGCCGTCGATCGTCACGGGCACATTGACGCCGGTGAACTTCGGCTTGCCCGGCTTGCCCTCGTTCATCTGACGGTAGAGATGGCCGTCCTTGTACGATCCGAGCAGGAGGTCGTGATCCCCGTCGTTGTCCCAGTCAAAGACGACCGCCGAGGTGCAGTGTCCTTTGGGCTGGCCGTCGTTGTTGTCCCACTTCTCGGCCTTGTAGTTCCAGAACTGGGCGAGCATGACGCGCTCGCCTTTCTTGTCGAGAATCCGCTCGGGCTCGGCGAAGCCCTCGGGTCCGCGGAGCGAGACATGAGGCGAACCGTCAAACGTCGCGGTAACGATATCGATGCGGCCATCGGCATTGTAGTCCACAAACTGTGGAGCCATGCCGATGCATCACCAGTTGTGGAACTTGAGCGGCTTGCCGTCGGCACCCTTGAGCGGTTGGGGCGCGCTCCACGCGTCGTCTTCGCGCTCCGAGACCGTGAGGTTTCCGATGAGATCTCCGATGATCATCTCGGTCTTGCCGTCTCCATCGACATCGAAGAGCACGGGAGAGGGGTAGAGCCGTTTCGCTCCCATGTGCTTGTCGCCGGCTTCGATCCGCACCGGAGCTTCGAACAGGGCGCTCGAATCCGGCCCGGCGCCGGCTACGACCGCCAGCAGGAAGAGCTGCGTCAGCATGCGTCGCCTCCTTTTCGTTCAAGCGGAATGGAGTGAAGATCAGGAACGTCCATTGTCGCCGGGGTGGCGCGGAATCTCAATGGCGGGGCCGAGCGAAGGACGGGTGTGCGTCCGTGGGTCATCGACCCTCGAGCTCGGCCAAGCGGCGGCGCGCATTGTCGTTGTGGGCGGCGGCGCTCCGATAGCGCGCGATCGCTTTCTTTTTCTGGCCGAGGACGCGGTGGCATTCGCCCGTGAGATAGTCGGTGTCGGGCGTCGGTCCGCCGAGCGCGGCTTCCGCCTCCTTCAAAACGCCGCGTGCATCGCTCGGGAGATTGCGCGACAGGAGGAGCTGCGCGAGGGAATAGTAGGCCTCGGGGTAACGGGGAGCGCTCTCGATCGCGCGCCGGAACCACGTGCGGGCTTCTTCGCCGCCGTCGTTCCGGCTGCGCGCAGACACGATCCCGATCCGCGTCATCGAGAAGTGGTCGGCGGGGAAGACCTCGAGGCATCGCAGGTACGACTGCTTGGCGCTCGTGAACGCCTGGTTCGCGGCGGTGCGGTCCCCGCGGCGGAGCGCGGCTTCGGCGATCCTCTCGTGGCACGTGCCGATGTCGTAGAGAAGCTCGTACCCCGGTGACTGCTCCGCCGCACGCTCGTATTTCGTGAGCGCTTCGGCGTGCTCACCGATCGAGTCGAGGCATTGCCCGAGGATCCGGAGCCCGTACGCGTTCTCGGGGTCCTCGGCGAGCGCCGCCTCGAGGAGTGCGATCGCCCGATCGGTGCGACCTTCGGCTCGATCGGCCGCCGCCGCGGAGATCCGCTCGTGCACCGAGTAGAGATCCTTAGGATCCCGACCGGTGGTCAGGAGCGCCGCGCCGTCGGACGCGCCGGTCTGCCGGTCGGGAGTGAGGTAGCCGAGCGCGGTCAGCTTCCTCCGATCCGCATCCGAAAGCGAGACCGAGTCGCTTGCGCCGGCTTCGCCTCGTGCGGTCTCGGCCGCGGCGAGCTCTCGCCGGAGTCGCGACTCGAGCGCGTCGGCCAGCTCGGATTCCCGCGCCGCCAGGTTCGTGCTCTCGGAGGGATCGGCCCAGAGATCGTACAGCTCCGGATTCGGGGCGAGCACGAGCTTCCAGCGTTCCGTGCGCAGCGTATGCAGCGGAGACCACCCGTAGTAGTGGAGCGGCATGCGCGTCTCGGAGATCGCCGCGAGGCGGGAAGCTCCTTCGGGATCGGCGTCGCGCTCGAGCGTGTCGGGATTCGAAGCCGTGAGGAGGGAACGGCCCACCATGGATGCGGGCGCCTCGACGCCGGCGTAGGCGAGCATCGAGGGAGCGACGTCGATCAGGCTGACGGCTTCCGCGGCAACCGTACCCGAGGGAACTCGGCCGGCGGTATCGGCGAGGATCAACGGAACGCGGATCGCCTCGTCGTAGAGGAACATGCCGTGGGACTCTTCGGCGTGCGGAGTACGAAGCCCTTCGCCATGATCCCCGACGACGACGACGAGCCGTTCGCGCGAGCCGCGTGCCGATTCGATCCCCGCGAGCAGGCGACCGATTTGCGCGTCCATGTACGCCACTTCGGCGTCGTAGGCGCCGAGATCGCCGGGGGCGTCGACGAGCGAGCCGAACGGTTCCGGGGCTTCGAAAGGCGCGTGAGGATCGAAGTAGTGCGCCCACAGAAACAGCGGCGCATTCCGTCGGGCTCCCGCGAGGATCTCGAGCGCGGTATCCGTCACCGACGCGGCGTCGCGTGCGCCGTGGAACGTGTTCGCGTGGTAGAGCTCGCGCGGATCGTCTTCGTACTCGTCGAAACCCTGGTCGAGCCCGAATCGCCGGTCGAGCACGAACGCACCGATGACGGCGTTCGTGCCGTAGCCGGCGTCACCGAGAACCTCGGCGAGCGTCTCGATCCCTTCATCGGAGAGGATCTCGAAGCCGTTGTCATGGACGCCGTGGTAGGCGGGGAGCGTGCCGGTGAGGATCGATGCGTGCGACGGCAGCGTGAGGGGGACCGTGCTGATCGCGTGGTCGATGCGGAGGCCGCGGCGAGAGAGCCGGTCGAGGTTCGGCGTCCGTGCGAGCGCGTGTCCATACGACCCGATGCGGTCGGCGCGCGTGGTGTCGACGGTCAGAAGGATCAGGTCGGGGCGCTCATCGCTCGGCCCCGATGCGCTCCCGCACGAGACGGCGGCGATCGCGAGGCACAGGACGAGCGCGACCCGGCCGAGAGTCCGGCCGAAAGATCGTCGCGAGTGCGGCCTCGGGATCGCGAGGACGTGGCGTCGCCGGTCGAGCTTCGAGAATCGCATCGGCTTCTCCATAGGTGCCATCGGCACTGTCAGCGCGGCGTATCTTACGCGATCGCGCCGGACGTGGGGAGGGGCGTCCTCGCCCGAGAGTTGTCATACTCGATGCATCCAAAGGCGGAGCTCCGATCGAAAGGAAGGCTCGAATGTCGATTCACTCGGTTCTGCGAGGTCGCACGCGTGCGGCGGGGTTGGCCGTCCTCGTGCTGGTCGTCGCGGCTTCGACGCTGTCGTGCCAGGGCATGCGCTACGGGATGTCCAACTGGATGCGCCCGGGGACGGACTACGACGCCATCGACGCCGAGCGAGGACCGGATGTCGAGGTCTCGGCGCAGGGCGCCGGTTCCCCGGAGGAGGCCGCGTCGTCCTGGTCGCAGTACCGCGGCGTCGACGGGAGCGGAGTCGCCGCCGCCGATTCGGTCGGGCTAGGTCCGGGGGGGGCGGACGCGGCTCCGCCCGAGATGTGGCGCGTGCGAGTCGGTCCGGCGTACTCGTCGGTCGTCGTCGCCGGCGATCTCGTGATCACGATGGAGCAGCGCCGGGATCACGAGTGCATCGCGGCCTTCGCCTTCGACAGCGGCGAGCCGGTGTGGGAGCACTCGTGGCCGGACCGCTTTTACGAGGCGATGAGCAAAGAGGGGCCGCGCGGAACCCCGGCGGTGAAGGACGGTCGAGTCGTCGCGGTCGGAGCGAAGGGAGAGGTCCGGTGCCTCGATGTCGCGAGCGGCGAGCTTCTCTGGCGGCGGGATCTTCTCGAGGAAGAAGGGAAGAGCAACATCCGGTACGGGCTCAGCGCATCGCCGCGCATCCTCGGTGACGTCGTCGTCGTGCAAGGAGCGCGTTCCGTGCACGGGCTCGGCCTCGCGGATGGCGCGGTCCGATGGCGCGCGCTCGATGAGGCGGTCGGCTACGCGACGCCGACCCTCGGCGACGTCCTCGGCAAACCGACGTGGATCGTCTCGACGGCGAATCGGATCGTCGGAGTCGACGTCGAGACCGGTGCGGAGGAGTGGAGCTTCCCGTGGCGCGTGTTCGCGGGCCTGAGCATCACCCAGCCGATCGTCGTCGGGCCCGATCGCATCCTGGTTTCGGCGGGTTACGGAAAGGGCTCGAAGCTCGTCTCGCTCGCGCGCGGATCGGACGGCGTCGAGGTGACGGAGGTCTGGCGATCGAAGCGATTCAAGACCCGCTTCAACGAGCCTGTCCTCGTCGGTGATCTCGCCTACGGCCTGGACGAGGGGCGGCTGGCGTGCCTCGAGGTCGAGACGGGCAAGACTCGCTGGAAGAGCGGACGCTACGGATACGGCCAGCTGATCGCGGTCGGCGATCGCCTGCTCGTGATCGACGAGGACGGCATGATCCATGTGCTGATCCCCGGGCCCGAAGGCGCCGAAGAGATCGGTCGCTTCCAGGGGCCGAAGGGCGAGACGGCGCTGAATCTTCCCGCCCTGGCGCGCGGGCGGCTGCTCGTCCGAAACGAGAAGTACCTCGCCTGTTACGACCTGAGACCGGAGCCCGAGATGTAGGAGCCCGGACGGAGCCGAGTCGACGAGCGTCAGGCCGGCGGGTCTTCGGAGCGCAGCTCTCGGTTGAGCCAGGCTCGGATCCGGCGCCAGCGCTTCTCGACGGCTCGCGTCGTGACTCCTTGGTGCTCGGCGATCTCGGAAAGCGTGAGCCCTGAGAAGTAGCGCAGCTCGACCAGGTTTGCGTCCTTCTCGTCGAGAGCGTGCAGGCGGGTGAGAGCGTCGTCGAGTGCGATCAGATCGATCGCCGGGGCGGAAGCCGGATTTGCGACCTGTTCCACCTCGACGTGGGCCGCCTTCTCGAACGAACGCTTGCCGGCGCGCTTGCCTCGCGCGTAGTTCAGGAGGATCTGGCGCATGGCTTTTGCCGCGATCGCGCAAAAATGGGCGCGGTTCTCCCACTTCCCACTGCTCCGGATGAGCTTGAGATAGGCCTCGTGCACGAGGACCGTCGGCTGCAGCGTGTGGTTGTCATTCGGCGTGCGGAAGAACGCGGCGGCTCGGGCGCGGAGCTCCTCGTACACGATGGGAAGGAGCTTCTCGGCCGCAAGCGGATCCCCCTCGTCCACGCGCCGTAGGAGGCGCGTGGCTTCGTCCGAGCCGGTGGCTTTGGATTCCTCGGGGCTGTCGTCGTCGGGCTTCACGTCGTGAGTATAACCGATCGGCGGTGTTGGGGGCGTGCGCGGTCGCTCAGCGCCCGGGGGAACGAAGGGCTCTTCGGACGTTTGCAGCCTCGCGGGCTCGTTCGTGCTGTCCGAGCCCACGGGCGGCCTGTTCCAGCTGGGAGAGCGCCATGTCCAGGAAGATCGGGACCTGCTCCCTATCGGCCGTCCCTTCGGGCTCGACCGTTCGGTACCCTTCGATCGCATCGTCGAGGAGATCCGCGGCTTCGGCCAGATCCCCGGTGGCGAGGTGGGCCTCGGCGAGCGTGTGTATGCAGACGTAAGCTCCCACCGAGAGCGGCGCGCCTGATTCGCGGGAGGAGTCGAGCAGCGGCGAGAGCACGCGCTTGGCCTCGTCGGGCTTTCCCTGGCCGAGGTACAGCGCCGCGAGATTGTTGGTCGCCGTGAAGGCCGCGGAGTCGCGTTGCCCGAGCTCTCGAATGAGATCGACGTGCCGGAGGGCCCACGCTTCCTGCTCCCCGACGCGTCCGGTCTCGTGGTAGAGCTCCGTGAGCAGCGAGTACAGGTAGAGAAGCCTCGAATCGCTCTCCCCGTACTCGTGCAGGACATCCTGCACCAGGTCGAGCAAGGTGCGCTCGAGCTCGTCGAAGCGCTCGAGCTCGAGCATGGTGGCAAGGCCGTTCACGACGGTCTCGATCGACGGGAGGCCGTGGATCGCCTGGATCCGCACCGAGCGCCGAATCTGGAAGAGGGCCTCCTCCACGTGTCCCGCCGCGAGAAGCAAGCCGCTCAAGTTCCGACGCACTTCCGCCGTGCCCGGGTGGGCCGGGCCGAAGCTCGCCTCGTGGACGGCGAGGGCCTCTCTTTGCAGAGGAACGGCTTCCTCCATGCGACCCGACGCCCGGTAGATCGAGCCGAGGTCCTGCAGGGCGGAGATGACCTGAGGATTCTTGGCCTCGCGGAGCTCTTCCAGGACGGACAGCATGCGGATGAAGATGTCCTCGGCTTCCTCGATGCGTCCGACCTCGATGTAGGCACGGGCGAGCTTGCGCACCGATTGCACCGTATCCGGGTGCCCGGGGCCGAGCTGCGCCGAAAGCGCCGCGGATGCACGCTCGAAGTAGGGGAGGGTTTCCTCCCATTGGGCGTTCAGCCCGAACGCGCTACCGAGGGCGTCGACCGCGCGCAGAGTCAGCGGATCGTCGGCGCCGAGCGTGCGCTCGCAGATCTCGATCGATTCGCGCAGGAGCTCTTCGGCCTCGGCCATTCGTCCGATGGCGGCAAACGTGATTCCGCGATCGATCTCGACGGACAGGGTTGCCGGATCGGCCGGACCGAAGGCATCGCGAAGCGGACCGACGGCAGCTTCCAGCTGGATGATGGCTTCCTCGGGATAGTTCATGGCGCGGTAGGTGGCGCCGATCAGAGCCCGGATCTCCCCGACAGCCTGTGGATCCCGGACCTCGCCGCGGTCGAGGCGCGCGGCGGTTTCCCGCAGCACGCGCCGCATCAGTGCGGTGTCCTCGCCGAGGGACTCGGTGGGGCGCGTCGAGGTGAGCATGTCGGTGACGACGCGCCTCATCTCGTTGCTGCGCTCGAGCTCTCGGCCGGCGCGTACCAGCCCGATCGTGAGGCCGACGACCGCCACGAGCAGACCGACCATACCGACCAGGGTGGCGGCGACGAGCGCGCGGTTTCTCCGCGTGAACTTCGCGATCTGGTAGAGCGCGGAGGGCGGCCGGGCCTCGATGGGCTGGTCGCGCAGGTGCCTCATCAGATCAGCGCCGAGCTCGCCCGCGGAGGCGTAGCGCTGGTCACGATCTTTCTCGAGGGCTTTGTGGACGATCGTCTCCAGATCGCCGCGAAGTCTTCGGTCGAGCGACGAGAGCCGCGGGGGATCGTCTTCTTCGATGCGGCGGGCCGCTTCGGCGATCGCGAGGCCGCGCACGTCGATCGGACGTCGACCTCCCAGCAGCTCGTACAGCAAGACGCCGAGCGCGTACACGTCGCAGCGTGCGTCCAGGTCGCCCGATTCGCCACGGACCTGCTCGGGGCTCATGTAGGCGAGCGTGCCGACAAGCTGGCCGATGTCGGTGACGGCCGTCAGGACCTGCGCGTCCGGATCGGCGATGCGCGCCACGCCGAAGTCGAGGATCTTGGGATGGCCGACCTCGGTGAAGGGCGTGTCGCGTCGCCGGCTCGTCGAGCTCGGCCCGCCGTTCGTGAGCGAGGAGTCCGAGTCCGACGTCGTCTCGGTGACGAGGATGTTGTTCGGTTTCAGATCGCGATGGATGATGCCGTTCGCGTGGGCGTGGTTGACGGCGTTGCAGATGCGCGCGACGAGCGCGACGCGCTGCAGGATCCCGAGCTCGTGCTTGTCCGCGTACTCGTCGAGCGGGAGGCCCTCGAGAAGCTCCATCGCGAAGAACGGGACGCCGTACGAGCCGACGTCGGTGATACCTGCCTCGAAGATCTGCGCGATATCGGGATGCCGCAGCCGCCCGAGGATCTGCGCTTCCTGCCGCAGCCGCCGGACGAGCTCGTCGGTCACGAGCTCGGGGCGGATGACCTTGAGGGCGACCTGTCGCCGAGGATTCTGCTGCTCCGCCTCGTAGATGACGCCCATGCCGCCCTGCGCGATCTGACGGACGATGCGATAGGGGCCGACCTGCTCGAGGTTCAGGGGCGTGCGACCGGAGTCGTCTTCGGCGAGGCCGAGCGCGAGGGCCTCGATGGCCGCACCGGATTCGGCTTCGTCGGCGCCGCCTTCGACAACGTCGTCGTGCTCGAGGAGCGATTCGACCTCGGCACGGAGCTCCGCGTCGTCGCCGCAGTGCTCGTCGAGATACTTCGCCGCCTCGGATGGCGGGAGCTCGCACGCCTCCTCGAAGAGGCGCATCGCCCTCTTATAGCGCTCGCTTCCGGTCAATGCCTTTCCTTTCCGGGCCCGAGTATACCTCGAACGGCAAGCGGCGGATCGGACTGGCCGCGGAACTCCGTCCGGTCGGAAGATTCTTCCCTGCCGTCGGAAATTACTTCGTATCCGAGCCGGTGGCGTTTCTGGCCCGAGCCCCGCGCGCCGCTCGGGCCCAAGGACTTCCGTGGATCGTCCCGCGAGGCCTGCCGTTTGCGTGGGGGATGTCCGTCGAGGGCGGTGGGGAGCCGGCCCGAGAGCGAGCTCAGTAGGAGGACCTCCAATGATCGGTGGTATCGGTGGCGGCCTGGACCCCCAGTCCATGCTCGCCAAAATGAGAGACCTGCAGGCGAATCGACCGAGCTTTGCCGAGGTGGATCGCGACGGCAGCGGCGGCGTCTCGCGCGATGAGTTCCGGACGGCCTTCGAGTCGGCGAGCGCTCGGGGGCTCGGCGGCCCGGCCGGCCTCTCTAGCGACGCGATCTTCGACCGGATCGACGCGAACGGCGACCAGCAGCTGAGCGCCGACGAGGTCGACGTCATGCAGGATCGAGCCGAGCGGATGCAGCAGTTCCTCGAGCAGCTGGCGGGCGGCGGACGTTCGGCGTCCCCGTTCGGCGTGAGCCCGGACCTGCTCGCCCGGATGCTCGCTTCGTCCGGCGCGGACTCGGAACGCCAGGCGACCGGCGAGGAGTCCGACGAGGACGAGTTCGACCCGATCGGGACGTTGCTCGATGTCCTCGGGCAGCGCGACGAAGACGAGGACGACCGACGACCCTCGGAGGCCTCCTACGCCTCCGCCGTCGCCGCGTATCAGTCTTCGGCCTTCACCTCGCGACCCGAAGCCTAGCCGGCCGGGCGGCAGGAATCGTCTCCCGCTCGCGCAAAGTTCCCGATTTTCCTGACCACCTGCGTCGCCCGACGGTGTGAATTCTATGGGCGCGCTGAATTTGCGTTGCACTCGGGCTGGCGAGCTCGCGTGTTAGCCGGTGAGATGCGATTCGAGCGTGAGGCGGCTCGCGCCGATCGAATGAGGGGACGGGTGCGCTCGGGATCTGCTACGACCGAACGCCCATGAGACTTACGCCGCCCGGCGTCTCGGGACGTCCGGCGGACCAGAGGTGCATCGAGGTATGAACGACTCCTTCGATCGTGATGTCCTGCGAGTGGCCGAGGAGCTGCTCGAGCTTCCCGAGGTGGAGCGCGAGGCGCGCCTGAAGCAGCTCGCACTCGAAGCCGAGGTCGCCGATGCCGTGCGGCGCCTGCTCGCCCTGCTCGACCGGGACGATTTCCTGCACGAGGACTACCACGGAGCGTTCACCGACGCGTTGCTTCGTTCGGATTGGGAGTCGTCGAAGAAGACTCGATCCGACGGCATCGAATCCGGCGGTACGAAGTAGGTCTCGTCCCAGACTTGGTCCACAAGGCTGAAGCCGATGAGGACTACGCCGGCTTCATCCCGAAGAGGTCCCGCGACGGGCGGCTCGTTCTCGATGGGGTCAGAGCACCTCGAGCACGATCGCGTTGGTGACGCTCGCCGGGTAGTCGGCGCGCGATCCGTTGTCGAGAAGGATCCCCTGAAGCGTCGCGGTCACGGCGCGGTGGCTTCCGCTCGGAGCGTTGACCACGGTCGATGGCGCGGGGCTCGACGGGAAATCCGGATGACCGATGCGGTTTCGCCGACCGATGTTGTTCCAGATCTTGAACGCCGTCCCGCCGATGACGGGGCTCGGGAAGCACATGAGCCCGAGCCCGCTCGGGAGGGTGATGACGGTGCTCGGCGTCGGCGCTCCGAGCTGCAGGTAGAGCACGAACGGCCCCGGGTTGGGGCCCGCGCTCGAGGCGGCGAGGTCGACAGCGATCGGCGCGCCGATCGCGACCTGTACCACGCGGGTCTGGAAAGCGCCGGTGCTGCCGTTCAGCATCAGGACCTCCTCGGGCAGCCCCTGTCCCGCACCGACCTGGCTGCGCCGACACGAGATCGACGTCGGAAGCGTGTCGAACCCGACCACCAGCTCGGGCCGTGCTCGCAGCTGTGGGATCTGAGCACTGTCGAAGCGCTTGGCCGTGCTCGGCGCGCTCTCCTCGCCGATCAGGATCCACCCGGCGTTCGTCGAAGGGTCGTCGAGCCAGCGTTGCACGTCGGCGACGAGCTTCGGGGTCGAACCGATCTCCCACGCCGTGATGCCCGGGATCTCCGTCGTCGCGCTGACGACGCTGCTGTAGTCGCCGCCGGGCTGATCCCAGAACGTGTCGGGATAGACCGAGTGGATCCACGTGGCGTCGCCGGGGGCCGCGGGGTCGCCGCGTCCTTCGTTGTTGTTGGCGTTCGAAGGGCCTTCGCCCCAGTCCTTGAGCACACGATGGACGGTCGCCTGGCGGCGGAAGCCGGAGCGGACCTTCGAGATGTTGAAGCGGATCCTCACCGACGTGATCGTGGATCCGGCCGGGACTTGCCCGTCGAGATCGAATCGCATCAGGGTCCGTCGTATGTCGCCGTTTTCGGTGCGTCCGACGAAGAGATGCTGGCCCATGCCGTTGCTGAGCATCCCCTTCGGGTCTTCGTACAGCGTGTTGTCCTGGGTTGCGGGGATCGTCACGATGCCGGCATGGGCTGCTGCCGCGGCGAGGGCGACGAGACCGATCGCGACCTCGAAGGACCGTCGAAGCAGTTGTGTCGGCATGGCGAGCCTCCTCCCTCGTGAAAGTCGTTGCGTCCGGATCCCCGGGCGACGAAGATAACCGATCGTGGCATCGATGACGAGCACTCATCAACGCCTAATCGGCAAGATCTACCTTACGCCGCTTTCTCGAGACCCGATTCAAGAGACACGATGACGACCCCGATTCCGTTTCACGCGCTGCAGGTCGACGTCGGGATTCCCGACTTTCGACAGGAAGAATTGATCGAGGCCTGGCGTCAGGCGCACTACGCGGCTCAGGCCGAGGCCGAGATCGGGAAGAGCTGGGCCGATCCGAAGGACGACGACAGCCATTCGAGCTCTCGCTGGCTGTCGACGGCGGACTGGCGCGGGCTCGAGGGAGTCCCGGCTGCCGGCGCGAAGCCGCACCGAGCGCGCCTCGAGCTCGAGTCGATGACGCTGGGCCTTCACGCGAGTGACGGAAGCGCGGTCGCCTCGATGGCGCTCTCCGGTCGCACGCTCGCCGAGGCGATGCAGTGGATTTCCGATACCGGCGAGCAAGAGCTCGGCGCCCGGCGGCAACCCGCTCGTCCGGCTCCCGATCTTCCCGAGCATCGAATCGCGGAGGGTGAGGCGTTCGCGCCCACGGGCCCCGCACATCTGCATCTCGCGGAGCTGTACGACATCACGGCGCGCGTTCTCGGGCAGCTCCGCGGGGTGGCCCCCGCGCTCGAGGCGCCTTCGTGCTGGCCGCATCATTTCGATCTCGCTTCGCTCGCGACGATCGCGACCGACGAGGAGGGCGCGCTGACACAGTCGATCGGACTCGGGCTCACCCCGCCGGATTCCTTTGAGCCCTCGGGCTACTGGTACGTGAGCCCGTGGAGCCGCGCCGGCGAGAAGGCCGACCCGTCGAGCGTGCCGGGGCTGACCGCCGGAGAGTGGCGTGCGCGCGAGTCGCTTCCGATGGCCGTTCTGCCCCTCGGTGCGATCCATCGCGGATCGGAGGGATCGGAGCAGCTCGCGCGGTTCATGGCCGAGGCCTGGGGCGGCGCGCAGACGCTTCTCGGTCGCTGAGACGCCGACAGCGGCTAGCGAATCACCTGCAAGCCCCTCGCTCCCTCGGGCTTGTTCCGCGCGGAGGCGGCGACTACAATCGGCGGTCATGGAGAATGACCGCGCCACCCAGCTGGAGGCGCTCACCGGCGAGCTGACCGGTGGGCGCGAAGACTCATCCGTGAGCCGACTGCTGCCCCTCGTTTACGACGAGCTCCGCTCGCTCTCCGAGGCGTACCTGCGGCGTGAGGCCACTCCGGCGACGCTTCAGGCCACGGCCCTCGTACACGAGGCCTACATGCGGCTCGCCGGCAGCGATCAGAGCTGGAACGATCGCAAGCACTTCTTCCGCACCGCGGCGCGAACCATGAGGCGCATCCTCGTGGATCATGCCCGGCATCGCGACGCCGACAAGCGGGGCGGCGGCAAGCGCGCCGTAACGTTGATGGAGAGCGCGCTGATCTCGCCCGACGAAGACCTGGATCTGCTCGCGCTCGAAGAGGCCCTCGTGCGTCTCGAAGAGCTCGACCCCCAAAAGGCGCGCGTCGTCGAGCTGCGCTTCTTCGGCGGATGCACGATCGAGGAGACGGCGGAGACCATGGACGTCGGCACCGCGACGGTCGAGCGTCACTGGCGCTTCGCTCGTGCTTGGCTGCGAGAGGCGATCCTCGATGGCGAATCGTGATACGCCGGAGCTCCTCGCCCGCATCGAGGAGCTCTTTCATCGAGCGCTGGAAGTCGAGGAATCCGAACGTGCGAAGTTCCTCGATGCCGAGTGTGCGGGCGATGGCGAGCTTCGCTCTCGCGTGGCGCGCCTTCTCGATCTCGACCAGAACGACGAGGGGCTCCCGAACGCGGCGCCGCTTCGTCCCCTGACGGAGATCGGCCCGTATCGGATCGTCGAGCGCATCGGCCGCGGCGGCATGGGTGTCGTGTGGCGAGCCGAACGAGCCGACGGTCAGTTCCAGCAGTCGGTCGCGATCAAGACCGTGCAGTCGTCGATCGCGACGCGGACTCTGCTCGAACGATTCCGGGCCGAGCGTCAGGTGCTCGCGAATCTCACGCATCCCAACATCGCGCGGCTGCTCGATGGCGGCGAGACCGACGAGGGCGCCCCGTACTTCGTGATGGAGTACGTGGAAGGGCAGGCGATCGACGAGTACTGCGACCGGAACGAGCTTTCCATCGAAGCGCGTCTCGAGCTGTTCCGCAAGGTGTGCGATGCGGTCCAGTATGCGCACCGCAATCTGATCGTTCATCGCGACCTCAAACCCTCGAACATCCTGGTCGGATCCGACGGAGAACCGAAGCTGCTCGACTTCGGCATCGCGAAGATGTTGCCGGGCCACACCGGCGAGTCGGTGCACACCGGGACGGGGCAGCGAGCGATGACCGCGCGCTACGCGAGCCCCGAGCAGATCTCCGGCGACACGATCACGACCGGCACCGACGTGTACGCGCTCGGCGTCGTCCTGTACGAGTTGCTGACGCACCGATCTCCCTACCGGACGACGACGGACTCGGTGGCCGAGGTCGAGCGCGCCGTCCTCGAGACCGATCCGGATCGACCGAGTACGGTCCTCCGGCAACTGGCCGCGTCGGGTGAGGGCGAAGCGCTCCAGCGGGCGCGTGCCGATCGCAGCTGGAAGCGCCTCGAGGGCGACCTCGACACGATTCTCCTGATGGCCCTTCGCAAAGATGCCTCTCGTCGGTACGCCAGCGTGGAGCAGTTCTCGGAGGACGTCCGTCGGCATCTCGTCGGGCTGCCGGTGATCGCCCGGCCCGATACCTGGGCGTATCGTACGAAGAAGCTGTTGTTGCGACGCCGGGTTCCTTTCGCCGCGGCGGCGATCGTGACGATCACGGTGCTCGCGGCGCTCGTGGTCAGCTATTCCTCCTATCGCGAGGCGGAGGACGCTCGCCAGGACGAGGCGTCCGCGAAGGAAGAGGCGATCCTTGGTCGAGAGGCGGCGGATCTCGCGCGTCGGGATGCCGAACGCGAGCGGGCCAAGGCCGAAGACGCGGAAGAAGCGGCCGTACTCGCCCGCGACGAGGCGCAGCGCGAGGCTGCGATCGCCACGGCCGTGAGCCATTTTCTCGAGACGATCCTGACGGCAGCCGATCCGCTTCGCTCCGAGGTCGACCTTCCCATCGTCCGTGACGTGAGCGTCGTCGAGGTCCTCGATCACGCCGCCGAGGTCCTCGAGGAGGAGACCTTCGAGTTTCCCGACGTCGAGGCGCGGGTGCTGCGGACGCTGGGTCGCTCGTACTACAACCTCGGCGAGTTCGACAAGGCCTGGGAGATGCAGAACCGCGCACGCGAACGACTGTCGGCCATCGCCGGCACGGACGACGTTCGGATGCTCGCGATCCAGAAGAATCGCGCGGATACCCTGGTCGGTCTCGGTCACTATGCCGAGGCGAAGGCGATCCTCGAGGAGACGCTCGCGATCGAGAGCGACCGCCGAGGACCCGAGCATCCCGAGCTTCTCGAGACGAGGCAGCGCATCGCGATCGTCCGCCTCAAGGAGTTCGATCTCGAAGGGGCGGAACGCGAGCTGCGCGAGATCCTCGACGTACGAGAGCGGGCACGGGGGAAATCCGACCCCGGGGCGCTCGAGTGCGCGTACACGCTGACGACGGTGCTGATGTCGCAAGGACGGGTCGAGGATGCCGAAGAGCTCGCGCTCGAGACGCTGGAGCTCCGTCGCGAGGCGCTCGGCGAAGAGCATCCGCGAACGATCGACTCGATCGATCAGCTCGGCGCCGTCTATCGACGCATGCGAGGCCGGATTCGCGATTCCGAGAAGTACTATCGAGAGGCCTACGAGAAGCGGCGCACGGTCCTCGGGCCCGAGCATCCGCGCACGTTCATCTCGCAGTCCGGCATGGCGCAGGCGTTGATGTGGTGCGGACGGGCGGCCGAGGCGCTCGACGAGTTCGAACAGTTCGTGCCCGTCCAGCGGCGGATCCTCGGGGACGCCCACCACACCGTTCTCTCGAACCGCATCGAGATGACGAATGCGCTCGGGGCGCTCCGTCGGTTCGACGAGATGGAGCCGATCCTTCGCGACGTGGTGGAGATCGCCTACCGCGACCTGGAAGAAGACGATCACTTCCGACCGCACGCCCGAGCGACGTTCGCGTTGTTCCTGTCGCACACGGGGCGCGTCGAGGAAGCCGAGAAGAACTTTCTGCAGGCGTACGAGGAGCTCGTGCAGAAGTTCGGGCCCGAGCATCGGCGCGTCCACAACGTCGTGCGCGGGATCGTCGCGTTCTACAAGCGCACCGGTAACGATGCCGAGCTCGAAGTGTGGCAGGCGAGGCTCGGCGGTGGCGCGCCGCGCTAGCTAGGCCGCCAACGCGAGCTGCAGCAGCACGAGCGATCCGAGCAGGAGACCGATCGCGGCGAGGCAGGCGGCGACCGACCGGATTCGCTTCCCGTCTTTCCCGAATCCCCAGGCGCCGATCACGTACCAGACGAGCGGGAACGTGCCGCTGACGTTCGGCAACGAGGGAATTACGAACTGGATCGCGGCATACACGAGCTGCAGGACGGCCGAGATCCCGATCACGTACAGGCCGAGCGCGTACCAGTCGAGCGTCGATCGCTCGATGCGAAAGAGACGGCTGGTGACCCCGAGCGCGATCGCGATCGGGACCAGCACCACCATGGCGAAGAACGCGAAGTATTCGGTGGCCGCGGTCGAGAGAAAGCGTTGGAGATCGTTCAGCGATTCCCGGGCGGGCGTGATGGCGTCGCCGAGAAAGAACCGCAGCGCGAGCGCGACGACGATCCCCGTGACGATGCAGAACCTCATCGGGCTCGCGTACGTGCGTCGTTTGCCTTCGATCCACGAGGAGGCGACGGTGCCGGGGCGCCAGAGTGCCTCGGCGGTCGTCCGCAGTAGCGGCATCTCGAAGCTGGTAAGCGAACCGACGAAGCCCGAGACGAGGGAGCCGATCCGGAGCGGCTCGACGCTCGTGTCCTGGCCGCAATGGGGACAGTAGCGGAATCCGTCGACCGGATGGCCGCATTCGGCGCAGACGAGCGACGTCCGCCGTTCGGCTGAAGATCCGCGTGGGCGTTCCATGCGCCGTACTATAGCGTCACCCGGCGGGATTGTCGTTCGTCAGAGCTCGTGCTGGAAGTCGTCTCTCGCCGAGCACCGACGCCGAGGCGGCTCAGGGGGTGTCTTCCCCGGCCAGGACGCGCCGTGCTTCGGCGCGCACCTTGTCACTCGCGTCGTGCTCGCCCGACCATTGAAGCGCGTCGTACACGCCCGGATAGTCGAGGTAGTAACGCAGGGCGTCCGCGGCCTCTTCCCGAACGTTGGCGACGGGATCTTCGAGCGCCTGGATCAACGGCTGCACGAGTCGATCGCTGCGCTGGTGCGGCGTATCCGCCCCGATCCAGACGAGCTCCCGTGCCCGGGCGTCCTCGGAGCTCGCTGCGATGTCGATCATCGTCGAGAGGATATCGTCGGTCCACGGGTTCTCCCCGCTTCTCGAGTACTGTTGCCAGGCTTGCGCTTTCTGCGAGTCGGTCGTCTCCGGATCGAGGATGATCGCGTAGGCGTTCTCGCGGTCCAGGAGCTGTCGCTGGTGATGGGCCAGCTCGAGCTGCTCCCGGGCGGCTTGTTCCTGAGCGTGCCGCGCGGCCTGTTCGTCGGCTTCTCGCTTCTCGCGCTCCGTGGCTCGGTTCTCGAGATCCGCGAGGCGATCGTCGAGCTCGGCCAGCGCGGCCGCGTGGAGCTCGTCGGGCACGGCGGCTGCGCCCGAGCGTGCGCCAAGAGGCGTCGCGCTTCCTCGGCTCGCGCCGTCCTCGAGTGAGCGGATCCGTTCGTCGAGCCTGTCCAGCTGCTCGACGATGCGATCCGTCTGATCGAGGGCCCGGCGCATGGCGAGGCTCTCTTCGGAGGCATCTCGCGGCGTCGCGGTTCGCAGGGACTGGATCAGAACCGAGACCGCCACGGCCGTCAGCACGCAACCGAGCCAGGCGATCGGGTCCGGGATGCCGCCGTTTCGATCCGACATGGTGATGCTCCTTTCACGACCGATTGTCGCAGAACCCGCTCGATCCAGACAGATCTTCGCGGCCGTTTCTCACGGAATCGTGGCCGGGAGGGGCACGGGGCCGGTACTTGGATGGGTCCCCCGAGCAGGGGCTTCGCATCGGGTCTTGCCGTCGGATATAATCGGCGGCAGGAAAGCCTGGAAACGATGACCTCACCGCCCCCCGAACAGATCACGGACTATCTCAAGCAGCTCGAAGACGGCGACGAGTCCGCCGTCGATCGCCTGCTGCCGCATATCTATGACGATCTGCGGCGCCTCGCGGGGGCGGTCTTCCAGCAGCGCAACGTCGCCGCGACCCTCCAGCCGACCGCGCTCGTCCACGAGGCGTACATGAAGCTCGTACGGCCCCGGAAGGACGGGTTCACCGGACGTCGTCACTTCATGAGCGTGGCGGCCATGGCGATGCGTCAGATCCTGGCCAACCAGGCCCGCGATCGCCGGCGGCTCAAGCGAGGCGGGGACCAGGCGCGCATCACGCTCGGGCACGCCGAGGCCGTCGCGGCGGGCGATGGCGACGGGGCCGACCTCGAGATCGATCTGATCGCGCTCGATGACGCGCTGACCCGGCTGCAGGACCTCGATCCGCGCCTCGCACGGGTCGTGGAGCTGCGGTTCTTCGCCGGGCTCACCGTCGACGAGAGCGCGGAGGTGCTCGGGGTCGACGAGCGCACCGTGCGTCGACACTGGACGCTGGCCCGCGCCTGGCTCCGTCAGGCGCTCGACGAATCGCCGTGAGCGATACCACCGACCTCGAGATCCTCCGCATCGCCGAGGAGCTCTTCGATCTCCCGGAAGCCGAGCGCCTCGAGCGACTCGGGAAGCTCGATCTCGAGCCCCGGGTCGAGGCGGGGGTTCGTCGGCTTCTCGGATACGACCGGCGAGACGACGCCTTCGGAGACGATCAGCTCGGCAACTTCGGACAGGCGCTCATTCGCAAAGAGGACCCGACGCCTACGTCGGGCGCCGGCGCTGAGGCGGCCCCGAGCGGTTTCCTGGCCGCGATGCCCGAGCGGATCGGGCCGTACCGGATCCTGCGCGAGCTCGGCCGTGGCGGCATGGGCGTCGTGTACGAGGCGGAGCAGCTGTCGCCGCGGCGCCGGGTGGCGCTGAAGGTGATCTTGCCCCACCTCGCGACCGAGGAGCTCCGCGCACGCTTCCAGCGGGAGGCCGAAGTGCTCGGTCAGCTCCAGCACATCGGCATCGCCCACATCTACGAGGCCGTGCTCGACGATGTCGAAGGCCAGCCGTTCTTCGCGATGGAGTACATCGAAGGGGAGCCGCTCGACGCTTTCGCCTCCACGCGCGAGCTCGATATTCGACAGCGTCTCGCACTCGTCGCTCGGATCTGCGACGCCGTGCAGCACGCGCACATGAAGGGCATCCTGCACCGCGATCTCAAACCGGGCAACATCCTCGTGGTCGAGGGACAACCCGAAGAGGGCGCGCCCACCGACGAGGGATCGCGTTCGGGGACGGGGGACCGCGGGCGATCCGGGCGTCGTTCGACGAATGTCCGGGGCGTGGCGGCGCAGCCGAAGATCCTCGACTTCGGCATCGCGCGTGCCACCGACGCCGACCTGCACACGGCGACGCTCCAGACCGAGGCGGGGCGTATCATCGGAACGCTTGCGTACATGAGCCCCGAGCAGCTTGGCGCCGACTCGAGCGATCTCGACACGCGATGCGACGTGTACGCGCTCGGCGTGATCCTGTTCGAGCTCTTGACCGGCAAGTTGCCTCACGATGTGACGGGGCAGAACCTCATCGAGATCGCGCGAGTGATCCGCGAGACCGACGCTCCCTCCGCGGGCGACGTCGACGCGAGGCTTCGGGGAGACATCGCCACGCTGGTCGCCAAGGCGCTCGACAAGGACCGCGATCGTCGGTACGGATCGGCGTCCGAGCTCGCGGCCGATATCCGTCGCTACCTCAACGACGAACCGATCGAAGCGCGCCCGGCGAGCGCGATGTACCAGCTGACGAAGTTTGTGCGTCGACATCGTGCGCTGACCGCGACGGTCGCCGTGGCCTTGATCGCGACGATCTCGCTGACGATCTGGGCGCTGGTGAATGCGGGGATCGCCAACGAGAATGCCCGTACGGCCGAGGAGAACGCGCGAGTCGCCACGGAGCGCGAGCGTGAGCTCTCGCGGCTCGCGGACCAGCGAGAGCTGCGCGTCCTGATCGAGCGGATGGACCAGCTCTGGCCGGCGGCCATCGAGAACGGTCCCGAGATGGACACCTGGCTCGACGAGGCCGATGCTCTCGTCTCCCGGATCCCCGAGCACACCGAGACGCTCGAGTCGCTGAAGCTGTCGGCGACTACATCCGATGGCACGCTGGACTTCCGCGGCGACAACCGCACCCAGTGGTGGTACGAGACCCTGGATCGACTGATCGGCGACCTCCGCGTCTTCGCTGGAGAGGACTGGAGGGGCAAGACCGTCGGATCCATGCGCTTCCGGCGCGAGCAGGTCAGCCGCGTGGAGCGAGAAACCACCGGATCCGACGCGGAGCGAGCATGGAGCGAGGCGCGAGACGCGATTCGCGCTTCCAGGACTTACGACGGCCTCGACCTTCCGCCGCAGCCGGGCCTTGTGCCTCTTGGAGTGGATCCGGAATCGGGGCTCTACGAGTTCTGGCACGTCGCATCGGGAGTGCGGCCGAAGCGCGATCGAGTGACCGGGCGCTTCGAGATGCTGGGCGAGGTCGGAGTCGTGCTGGTCCTCATTCCCGGGGGCGAGTTCGATATCGGGACGAGCCCGGAGCAGCGTGCCGCAGCGAAGATGATGATCTACGGGAACGAGGTCCCTTCCGTCCGTGTCACGCTGGATCCGTTCTTCATGGGCAAGTACGAGATGGGACACGGCCCATGGGAGCGGACGATGGGCACCAAGCCCAACACGGGGCTCCGCGGACTGGATGACGCCGATTACCCGCGCTTTCCGCTGACGCTGGTCGACTGGCCGACGGCCGTGGAGGGCCTCCGGCGTATGGGGCTCGAGCTTCCGACGGAGGCGCAGTGGGAGTACGCGTGTCGAGGGGGAACGTCCACCCTGTGGTCGGTCGGCGACGACAAGGCGGAGCTCGTCCATGTCGCGAACCTCGCCGATCAGACCCACGGCCGCGTCATCCAGACGCAGTTCAAGGCCGAGCTCTGGGACGACGGATTCCTTTCGACCTCACCGCTCGGATCGTTCGCTCCGAATCGGTTCGGCCTTCACGACGTCCACGGCAACGTGTACGAATGGACGCGAGACCAGTTCCACCCCGAGTACGAGGGCGGTCTCTTCCGAGAGGGAGACGGGTTCCGAGGGATCGATCCGGAGCTGCCGGAAACCCGGGTCCTTCGAGGCGGGTGCTTCCAGACGCCGGCATCGTTCGCCCGCAGCGCGGTGCGCAGTCGCATGCCGATCGATCACGCGGACTTCAGCGGCGGCCTGCGTCCGTCGATGTCGATCGTTCGCTGAGTCGAGCGACCTAGCGCGGCGCGTGCACGAGAAGGAAGTCCGTGGAGATCGCCTTCAGAAAGAAGACCGGTCGTACCTCGAGCAGGCGATAGCCGGCCCGGTCGAACAGCGACTCGATCTCGTTTCGTGATCGGCGATGCACCTCGCTGATCACGAGCTTGCGCGAGACGCGGCATAGCTCGTGTACGAGGCATCTTCGGTCCTCGACGCGTTCCATTACCTCGCGGGCGAGTGCGACGTCGAACGAATCATCCTCGAGCGGTAGAAAGCCGCCGAGGTCTTCGCGCGAGAAGGTCACGCTCGGGCCCTCGGAAGGCGGCGCTTCGTCGAGTCGCTGCGGTGCGCCGTTCATGTCGCGGCCATCGATTCCGTGGACGTGATCGAGGCGATGGCGGAGCGCGATCTCGACGCTCAGATCGCCCGTCCCGCAGCCGACATCGAGGCACGTCCAGAGGCCGTGCTCGCGCGTCCGACGGTCGAGGAGGGCGTGCAGGTGAAGGCGGAGCATCCGCTCGGTGAACGAGGATCGTTCGATTCGGGGAGCCTTGGCCGACGGTTCGAGGGCAGGGGCCTCAGGGAGAGGAGTCGGAATCATCACGGGGCAGGTCGGTCGCGGTGCGGGTGGCGCGGTGGGTGGAGTCCGTATCAGGGCCGTCGGGGACGGATCGTGCGGTGGAGCGGGGAGCTCCGGGGAGGGAGACGGATCGATGGTGTATGAATCCGCCGGAGAACGGTACCCCAGAACCCGGGTCGGGTCAAACGCGGGTCACGGATTTTGGTCAGCGATCCTCGTCGCGGAGCCGGGTGGTGTCCTCGACGATCCAGGCGTTCGAGAGATCGTTCCCGAAGCGGCGGTGATCCTGGAAGCGCCAGACCACCTGCTTGTCGCGAGTGATCTCGACAAGCTGCGGCTGCTCGGGGCCGGCATGGCAGTTTCCGAGGACGAGATTGCCGCTGTCGAGCACCTGGATCGTCGTCACCCATCCGAGGCGGATCCCCTCCAGCTCGTCCTGTTTGAGATGCCAGACGATCGCTCCTTTCGGATCGACTTCGAGGACGCCGTGCCCGTTTCCGGTCGTGATGAGCGTGTTGCCGCCGGCAAGGCGTACCGCTGCGAAAACCTGGTTCCCCCAGGCGTCGGGGCCGTTGCCGGCGGCCCGAGGGCGGTCGAACAGCGGCACGTCATAGCTCCACACGATGCGTCCGTTCGGATCGTACTCGCGCACGACTCCGTCGTTCTCGTGGGCGACGAGATACGTGCCGGCGTCGGTCCGCCGGACGAGCCGGGTGTCGCGGTGCGGATCCGGGCGATCGACGCGCAGTGGGATTGAGTGGATCGGTCGTCCTTCTCGGTCCACTTCGAGAATCCGCGCCGGTCCCGATTCGGCGATCATCGTGACGCCGTTCGCGAGCCGCTGAAACGAATGGACCTCGACCCTGGGATCGCCGTCGTCCCGGTTCCGCGTCGCGGCGTCGTACGACCAGACGACCTCGCCGGTGCGCGGGTTGACCTCGAGCAGCCGCGTCCAGCTCTCCTGGAAGAGGATGTTGCCGTTCGGGAGTCGCTGAAGGTCGTGCAGCTGCCGGACCTCCCGCTCCCAGACGACGTCGAAGTGCGCGATCGCGGTTTCGCGGAGGAGGGCGATGCGCTTCTTGCCGGCGTCTGCGGCGAGGACGAGGCGCGGTCCGCCCTGGGGAAAAGGCGTCGCGGGGAGCGTGCCTGCCGACGTGATCCGGATCCCGGGCCGACTCGTACGCAGCCGTTCGATGCCCGCGTCGGAGACACCGGTCGCGAACAGGACGAGCCGCTCGAGCTTCGCGAGCTTCGCGATCGCATCGAGGCTCCGGTCGGTGACGGCCGTCGAGTGAAGGTTGAGGTATCGAAGGGCCGGCGCCGAAGCGAGGGCGCGCTGAACACCGTCGTCGCTGAGTCCGGTTCGTTCGAGATGGAGACGTTCGAGTGCCGGCATCTCCGGTAGGCTCTGCAGATCGCGGGCCGCGATCGCCTGCCCGGCGAGCGAGAGCTCGGCGATACGGTCGGCGGCCGTCTCGAGCGCCGCGAGCTGCCGCGCGCCGGGCGGGCGCTCCGCGAGCGAGTAGTCGACGACAAGGCCGTTCGACGCCGACGCGTCGAGCGCGGTGATGCGGGCTCCCGTCGCGGCCCGCACCGCATCGATCGCGGCGGCGCGTGTCGAGCGAGCTGCC
>CAZQZX010000069.1:0-27163 GCA_964597885.1 uncultured Planctomycetota bacterium | reverse complement strand
TGGACGACCGTCCCATCCCCGAGCACCTGTGACGTCGGCGACCATGTTCCCGAGCCGTTCGAGAACTTCGTCCGGTAGGTGAGCCCCGGCGTGCTCCAACCCTGGAACTGAAAGATCAGGTCGGTGCGGCCGTCGAGATCGACCGAGCCGGCGAGCGTCGGGGTCGCGTGAACTCCCGGGCCATCGCCGAGCACCTGCGACGTGTGGGTCCACGTCCCATCACCGTTCGAGAACTTCGTGCGGATGTTGAGGCCCGAGCCGCTCCAGCCCTGGCCGACGAAGATCAGGTCGTCCTTGCCGTCGCCGTCGACGTCGCCGACGTGCGTGGGGAAGGTGTGGACCCCTGCGCCGTCGCCCTGGACCTGGTACGCGTGCGTCCAGGTTCCGTCGCCGTTCGAGAACTTGGTGCGGATGTTGAGGCCGGGGCCGTTCCAGTTCTGTCCGACGAGGATGAGGTCGGTGCGTCCGTCGCCGTCGACGTCGCCGGTCAGCGCCTGGTTCGCATGCACGCCCGGGCCGTCGCCGTGCGTCTGGGCCCAGAACGTCCAGGTCCCGTCTCCGTTGGATCGCTGCGTGCGGATGTTGAGACCCGCGCCGTACCAGCCCTGGCCGATGAAGATGAGGTCGGTGCGTCCGTCTCCGTCGACGTCGCCGGTGAGCGTCGGGTACGTATGGACGCCGGCGCCGTCGCCCTTGACCTCGGCGTAGGGGGTGAAGCTTCCGTCGCCGTTGGAGCGCTTGGTGCGGATGTTGAGGCCGGGCCCGCTCCATCCCTGTCCGACCAGGATGACGTCGGTGCGTCCGTCGGCGTCGATGTCGCCGGTCAGCGCCGGGTAATCGTGCACCCAGCCGCCGTCTCCGAGGACATCGTAGGCGTTGCCGTACGAGCCGTCGCCGTTGCCCCACTTGGTGCGGATGTTGAGGCCGGGGCCGTTCCATCCCTGCCCGATGAACATCACGTCCGTCTGCCCGTCGCCGTCGACGTCGCCGGTGAGGTGCGGATGCTCGAGGATCATCGCGCCATCGGGAAGCAGGTGTGACCATGCCGTCCAGGTGCCGTCGCCGTTCGAGCGCTTGGTGCGGATGAACTGGCGCTTGCCCGGCTCGACGATGCAGTCCTCGGGCGGAATGCACGTCGACAGCGCGATGCTGCGCGTGCAGGTGTAGCCCGCGTCGTCGACCCTGTGCGTGCCCACGATGTCCTTCACGCTCTGCGGCCACAGACCGATCGGCGGCGGGGGCCAGACCATGCCTCCCCACATGGCTTCGACGGTGTCGGCGTCGTATCGATAGCCGTCGACGTCGTACCAGCTCTCGCCGTCGTCCGCGCAGTAGGTGTTGTACTCCATCTCCGCGAGGATGTAATCGGCGTCTTCCGACTTCCAGCCGTGCGAGGGAGACTTCCGCGCTTGGTGTACCGTTCGCGCCGCGATCTCCACCCAGACGAGCGCGTTCGTGATGAACACGCGGCACTTGAACCGACGGTTGCCGTCGCCGTACTCGACCCACTCGCTGCAGTTCTCGTTCTGGTAGCAGTCCTTGGCGCGCGAGCCTCTGGAGTTCCCCATGGGATGGGCGATGACGTTGCCGCTTCGGGCGATGCCGCCCTGGCGGAAGACCTCGAGCGTCTGCAGGCTCCCGTCGGTGATGATGTACGCGGCATTCGGCCGATAGACGAAGATCTGGTTCCCGATCTTGAGCTCCGTGCCGGGGTTCAGCACCGTACGCAGCAAACGGCTCGGGATGAAGTGATCGTCGGGGTCCTCGAGCGCCTCGCGCGTACCGCCGTGGAAGTCCGTCGCCCGGGCGCGTCCCTCGAGCTCGGCCCGTAGCGAGTGGAAGCCGAGCGTGCACTCGAACTCTTCGAAGGGGCCATCGGCCGTGAGCGACGAGCGCGACTCGTCGAGGAGCCGCATCATCGTCGTCTCGAAGGCGGTCTCGTCGGTGAACGAGAGCATCCCCTCGAAGATCGTGACGCCGGCGTAGTCCGACGCGCAGCAATCGTCCGGGATTCCGTTCTGATCGTGATCGACCGAGAATCCGCTCGCGATATCGCACGAGTCGGGGATGCCGTTCTGGTTGCAGTCGTGCTCGATGCCGTTCGCGATCTCGCACGAATCGGGCACGCCGTTCTGATTGCAGTCGAAGCTCGCTCCGAGCTCGATGTCGCACGAGTCGAGGATCCCGTTCTGGTTGCAGTCGTGGCCGCGCGCGTCCGGGACCGGTATTGCGTGGGCCGTTCCCGATAGCGATTCGTTGTCGCCGTCGAAGGGCGAGCCGGCGACGAGCCACTCGCCGTTGGGGGAGAGCGCCACCGACGAGCCGAACGCGTCACCTTCGATGGCGACGCTCGCGCGGACGGTCAGCGCGCATGGCCATCCGTTCCCGTCCGGTCGGAAGACGAACGCGTGGCCGAGGGCCTCGTCGGCGAAGGGCGATCCGACCGCGACGGCGTTCGCGGCGGCGGAGACGGAGCTCCCGAATCCGTCACCGGGCTCGGTCGACGAATCTTCGAGGCGATCGTCTTCGACGAAGCTCGCGCCGATGCGCAGGAACGCGTAGGCACTTTCGGCTCCGGGTGCGCCGACGGCCAGCGTCGGCAGGGCGAGTGAGATCGACGTGCCGAAGCCGGCTCCCTGCGACGCGTCTGATGCCGTGAGCGTACCGCTCGGGATCCAGTTGTTCCCGTCGAAGGCGAGCATGTAGATCGCGCCGCCGCCCGATGTGGCGACGTTCGAGTCCGGGGCGCCGATCAGCAGGAGATCCCCGTCGACCTCGATCGCGCTGCCGTACGATTCCGACGCCAGCCCCGCGATGCGCTGCTCTTCGTTCCAGTGCTGACCGTCGTATCGGAAGACGTACGCCTCGTCGGCACCGGGAGCTCCGATGGCGACGATCTCGCCGGCCGGCCCGCTCGACACCGCGACGGCCGCACCGAAGCGGGCGTTCGATGTCGGGGCGCTCGGATCGAGCCGCGCCTCGAGGTTCCAGGCGTTGCCGTCATGGCGGAAGACGTAGACGGCGCCGCCGCCTTGCGTCGCGGTGGAGTCGCCCGGAGCGCCGACCACGGCGAGCGTGCCGAGCACGTCGACGGCGCTTCCGAACCGATCGTCCCCCTGCTGCGACGGCGAGGGGACGCTTCCGTCCAGCGTCCACGAGCTCTGACCCTGGACGAGGTGATAGACGTAGAACGTGACGGTGCACTCGGTCGTGATCACCGGATCGCAGGGGGCGCCGATCGCTGCCGTCGTGCCGTCGAACGCCACGCTCGATCCGAGGATCGCCCCCGGTGTCGGGGAGTCGTTCCCGAGGATGAACGGCGGCGTGCACGTCTGCGCTCGCAGGTCCGCCGTGGCGAGAAGCAAAACCGCCGCCGACAGGAAGGCGGAGAGCCAAGCGAGTGTCGAGTGATTCGTTCTCATGGTGCGTTCCGTGTGTTTAACCTTCGTCTGGTGGATGCTTTACGAGACAGCGGAGGGGGTGCGTAGCGCCCCTGTAGAAGCAAGCGGATCGGCGGCGGGGATGTGCCTCGGAATCGTGAGAAAAAGGGCCGGGCGGGCATCCACGGGTGATCTGTTACGAATCGTGACGCATCGCCGGCGACTGTCATGGCGTGGGGATGCGGGGGTTAGCCTCGGTAGGGTGTTGCCTCCAATCGGGTTAACGCGTATGATCGCGAGGCGGGTGCGGGTGGTACGCCGCTTGCTCCATGAGCTTCACGGTAACCAAGACGAGGAAACCGTATGATCGCTCAACGAGACGAAACCCGATACCGAGACGAGACGCCCACCGCTGACTTCGGCCAGCTGCTCGAAGGTGCGCTCCCGAAGCTCAAGCAGTTCGTTCGCTTCCACTCCGGCCGCGTCATCCGCGCGCGCGAGTGCGACAGCGACATCGCGCAGTCCGTCTGCCGCGAGGCCGTCGCCGATCGCAAGCAGTTCCGCTACGGCGGAGAGCGCGGCATGAACCAGTGGCTGTTCACGCGAGCCAAGCGCAAGATCCAGGATCGCGTCCGGTTCTACACGGCGGACAAGCGTGACGTCGCGCGCGAGTTGCCGATGTCACCGCCCGGCGATCGCGATTCGGACGTGCGTCTCTCTCGTGCACACCCTGCGGACTCGAGGACGCCCGATCGCGTCGTCATCGAGGGTGAGGTCGCCTCGCGGGTTCGGGAGGCGATCGCGGATCTTCCCGACGACTACCGCGAGGTGGTCACCTTGGCTCGTCTCGAAGGTCTGTCGCATGCCGAGATCGCCCGTCGACTCGGCCGCAGCGAAGTCGCCACGCGCAAGATCCTGCACCGCGCCCTCGCGCGGCTCGCGCGCTCGGTCTGAGCCGTTCGCCGATGGCGGACGACCGCGACCCCAGGCCCCACGGTGATGCGACCGAAGAGCTCCTGTACGAGTGTCTCGAGCGTGTGTCGACCCACGGTCCGGGCGCGCTCGAAACGATGTGCGAGGAGCATCCGTCGAAGGCGGACGAGCTCCGCGCCGGCTTCGAGCGACTGGTCGCGATGGGGCTCGTCGAGCCGCAGGATCCCGACACCCCGGTTGAATTCCCGGATCGGCTCGGTGAGTTTCGACTGATCCGCAGAATCGGCGGCGGCGGCATGGGCATGGTCTTCCTCGCCGAACAGGAGAGCCTCGGCCGCCGCGTCGCGCTCAAGGTCATTCGCCCCGACCGCGTGTACTACGCGAAGGAGGTCGCTCGATTCCGGCGTGAGGTCGAAGCGATCGCGCATCTCCGTCATCCCGGGATCGTCTCCGTGATCGCGGTCGGCCAGGATCGTGAGATCCCGTACTTCGTGATGGAGTGGCTCGAGGGCGCGACGCTTTACGAGATCCTCCGCTGCTTCGACGGCCGTCGTGCCGAGGACCTGACGGGGGCGGATCTCTGGAATGCCGTGCGTGAGCTCGCCGAGCGGAACGCGCGCGCTCAGGACAGCGGATCCAGTCGCAGCAGCGCCGAGATTCCCGATCTGTTCCTGGGCAACTGGTGCGACGTGGCGCTGCGGATCACGCGCGAGATCGCCGAGGTTCTTCACTACGCGCATCGCCAGGGGATTGTCCATCGCGACATCAAGCCGTCGAACCTCTGGATCACGCCCGAAGGCCGCGTCGTGCTCATCGACTTCGGCCTCGCGCGCTCCGCGGATGCCTCCCGTCTGACGCGAACCGGCGCGCAGATGGGATCGCTCCTCTACATGTCGCCGGAGCAGCTCGCCGGCGCCGAGGTCGACGAGCGCACCGACATCTACTCGCTCGGGGTCACGCTCTACGAGCTGTTCGCCTTCCGCAGCCCCTTCGAGGCGGATTCCTCCGAGGTCACCGCGCGGCGTATCGTCGATGGAGACGCGCGCATGCCGCGCACGTTCAACGCGGCGATTCCGCGAGATGCGCAGACGGCGTGCATGGCCGCGATGAACCGGGATCCGGCGCACCGTTATCGGACCGCGGCCGACTTCTCCCGAGACCTGGCGAACCTGATCGCGCGCCGGCCGATCCAGGCGCGCCCCCCGAGCCTGTGGATCCGCACGCGGCGCTGGACCGAGCGACACCCGGCGCGCGCGGTCGGTCTCTTGCTCCTCGCGTCTCTCGTGTTCTTCGCGTTCTTCACGGCGGCGCGCGAACGAACCGCGCTGCGTCGGATCCAGCTCCTCGCGGACGCGCACTGGATCGAGCGGCTGACGAAGGAGGCGGCGTCGTTCTGGCCGATGGAGCCGGCCCGGCTCGAGGACATCGGTCGCTGGCTCGACGAGGTCGAGGAAGTGCGCGGGCAGCATACCGTTCACCGTCGGGAGCTCCTGGCGCTGCGGCGGCGGGCTCTTCCGTACACCGCGGAGGCCGAGACGAGGGACCGGGCCGAAACGGACGAGAAGATCGCGGGGCTGCGGAGCGAGCTGCGCCTGGTCCGCGAGCTCGTCGAGAAGGCGGAGGATCGTGAGGAAGCGATCCGTCGCAACGGCGGCGAGATCGAGGACCTCGTGCGGATCATCGCCGAACTCGAGGAACGAGACACGCGTGCGACGTGGGAGTTCACGAGCCGTAGCGACGAGTGGCGGCACGAGCGGCTGACGCGCCTCGTGGAGCGAGAGTATCGCGATCTCTTGACGCTCGAATCGGAGGTGCGCGACCACCGCGACCGCATCGAGGTCGTGAAGCACTTGACGTTCGTCGAGGCGCGCGAGCCGTGGGATCGCGCGATCGAGGACATTGCGCGGCTCGACGTGTACGGCGGCTTGCGGCTCGAACCGCAGATGGGGCTCCGGCCGCTGCGCCGCAATCCTGCGAGCGGGTTGTGGGAGTTCCTTCACGTGCTGAGCGGCGAGGCACCAGCCGAGGCTCCCACCGAGGACGATCCGGGGCGGCTGGCGATCGACGAGTCGAGCGGCATCGTCCTGGTGCTTCTGCCGGGAGGCGGCGCCCGGATCGGCGCCCGCGAGCATCCGGACGATCCGGACATCCCGATCGCGCACACCGTTCGCTACATCGAGCGGCCGTGCCACATCGTCGAGCTCGACCCGTTCTTTCTCTCCAAGTACGAGATGACGTCGGCGCAGTATCAACGCCTCGGCGGAGAGCTCGAGACGGGGCATGCGCCCTCGAGCAAGCCGTTCGCGGGAAATCTGATCCAGGTGCTCGACGTGCTCGATCCGACGTGGCTCGCGCTGCCGACCGAGGCGCAGTGGGAGTACGCGTGCCGGGGCGGGACCGACACGAACTTCTACACCGGTAACAGCGTCGCCTCCCTCGAGGGACACGCCAACATCGCGGATCGCGAGTACATCGGCTGGCCGGTCACGCTGAAGATGGAAGGAGATTACACCGAGCGATTCGACGACGGATTCGAGATCGAAGCACCGGTGGGGAGCTTCCTTCCCAATCCCTTCGGCCTCTACGACGTCCACGGCAATGTCACGGAGTGGACGGCCGACATCTTCGTCAACCGCGCCTACAGCACGATGGAGGCGCGGCCCGGCGACGGCCTTCGCTACTTCGCGCGCGACTGGCTACCCGGGCTTCGCTACGCCGTCCGTGGAGGCGACTACGCGCAGCCGCCGGTCCATGCCCGATCCGCCGCTCGCCGTGGGTCCATGGCCGAGATCCGCTGGCAACAGCCCGGCGTTCGGCCCGCGCGTCGCGTCCGGTAAGGATGCAGCTCAGCCCGAGCAGACCCGGATGGCGGTGGGGGATCGCGATCGCGATGGTGTGCCTCGGCCTTTCGACGGACGCGAACGGCCAGCAGTACAGGTCTCCGCGCGGTGACGCCTCCGCGACCAGCCTTCGTCCGCTGGATCGCGATACGCAAGCGGTTCGCCTCGAGTCCGAGACGGTGCACGTCGAGATCGGGCGTCGCGAGGTGCGCGTGCGAGCCGTCTTCGAGATCCGTTCGAACTTCGCCTTGCCTGTCACGGTGCCTTTCGCCCACCCGATCGTGAGGCGCGACGCGCCCCCCGAGAGGCGCGAGGGTCAGGTCCCGATCCCGTTCCCGTTCCGTGGAGTTGCCAGAGGCGGTCCGGCGATCGGACCGAAACACGGCCCGGATGATATCCCTGCACGCGAGCACGCGCCGTTCGAGGTGCGAGTCGACGGCGAGCGGATCCCCACGGAGCCGCTGCGCCGGAACCATCACTTCCGGATCCGGTTCGAGCCGCGCGCCGTTCGCCACGTCGAGATCTCGTACGTCGGTCGACTGCAGACCGTGCGTTCCTGGGAGCTCCTGGAGCGATGTGCGTTCTCGTACTCGACGGCGAGCGGCGATGGCTGGCCCGGACGGCCGCGACACGTCGTCGTGGAGGTGGAGCTCGGCGACGGACTGACCGGCGTGCACCTGCTCGGGGTCCGTCCGCTCGCGACGCTGCAGGAGCATCCGGAAGGGCTCGGGTGGACCTACTCGACCTCGGACTGTCGAGAGTCTCATTCGATCCGGGTCGATTTCCTGCCGTTCGCCGACGCCGAGGAACTGTACGAGCTGCGAACCGATTTTCTGCGCGACAAGCAAGAGGCATGGCGACTCGCCCACGCGGCGAACTACGTGCTGGCGATCGATGACCTCGAGGCTATCGAGGCGATTGTCGAAGAGGGCCTGGCTCTGCTCGGACGCTACGATACGTGGGGGAAGGTGCTCTTCGAACAGCATCGTGCGGTCGCGCGCTTCCGGCACTGGCTCGCGGATCCTCGAGCGGAGTCCCTCGGTCTCCTGCGGTCTTCGCTCGCGACGCTTCGAGAAGCGGCCGGCGTCGCGCTGACATCACGGGGTGGTGCGGGCCCGTCGAACGTGGTTTCCGCGTGGCTCGATCACCTGTTCTCGCCGGCCGCACTCGATCGTTTCCTTGCGGGAGGCGCCGATGCGGAGCCCTTCCTGGCCTGGCTCCTCTCGCTCGAGTCACCGGGTACACTCCACTCGCCCGGGTCGATCTACGGGCTCGGAGGATATGCAGCCGCGTTTCGAGCCGTCCTCGACGAGGCGATGGGCTCGGAATGACGCGCGGAGGGAGCCTCGCCGGCACGCCGATCGCGGTGAGCGCGAACTGCGGCGAGAAGAGAGGCGTGGTCTACTCGAGCGCGTCCGGTCCGAAGGAGTCCGGGAGGAGCTCGGCGAGGGTCGTCGTCCGGTAGGTGCCGTCGGGTGAGGCGAGGAAGGCCTCGCAATCGGGCGCCGCGAACTCGCGGATCACCTGTCGGCAGGCGCCGCAGGGCGAGGCTGCACCGTCCGTGACGACGGCGACGGCGACGATCCGTGCATGACCGGCGGTGACCGCGGCGAAGATCGCGTTGCGCTCCGCGCAGATCGTCAGTCCGTACGACGCGTTCTCGACGTTGACGCCCGTGAACACCGAGCCGTCCTCGGTCTGGATGGCGGCGCCGACCTTGAAGCGTGAGTAGGGCGCGTACGCGTTCTCGCGAGCGTCGGTCGCTCGTTGGATGAGATTCTCACGATCGATCATGTCGAGTCCTGGATCCGCATGGCTACCGCCTCTTGTACATGATCGATGCCGAGGGCGGCAAGCGCATGCGGTATCCAGGACCCCGCGGCCTACGGAATGTCGTAGGTCGCGAAGTTCTGCTCGTTCGCGGACTGCTCGTAGTACCAGCCGATCGGCGAACCCCCTCGGCCGACGAAGTATGGATGGCTCTCGTTCAGCGTGCCGAGGTAGTCGAGGGTCACTGTGACGCTCCCGGAACCCTGCGGCGTGTACGGCGTGAGGACGCGGGTCGCCACGCCGGCGCTGTTCGTCGTCACCGTGAACTCCTCGGCATTCGGACCGAAGTCGCCCGCGAGACGACCCTGGACCGGAACTCCCGAGACCGGCTGTCCCGAGCGATCGACGATGCGGAACTTCGCTTCGAGGGAGAGCGGATCCGTCTGAAGCGCGTTCAGCTCGATCGACTCCACGTGCAGGTGCGGGACGACCGTCGTGAGCGAGCCCTGTCCCTGGCCGGCATTCCCGTTCTTGTCGCGTGCGGTGACCGACACCTGGTAGGTCGTTGCAGCGGTGAGATCGCTCAGGACCAGCTCGTGGCGACGACGGAGCGAGGGGCTTTGTCGCGGGGCAGGGGTCGGCGCGCCTCCGGTCGGCTGGAGCGTCACGGTCAGAGTCGAAGGTTCGTCCGTCACGACGATGAGCGTCGCCGAAGACACGAACGGATCGCGAAGGTCGACCGACAGGACCGTCGGAGCCACCGCATCGGGCAGACTCGCGTCGGGCACGGCCGGATTGCCGCCGAGCGCGAGATCGGCCGCGTCGTCGTAGCCGTCGTCGTCGGTGTCGGGATCGTCGGGGCGCGTGCCGTGGACGGCGATCTCGATGCGGTCGAGCAGGCCGTCCTCGTCGCGATCGATCCCGAGCCGCCGACCGGTGCCGGGGAGCACCGCGGTAAACGTCAGCGCCGCGTTCCCGGCCTCGGCCTGGGCGATCAGATCGGTCCGATTGACGTGGACTCCCGCATCGCTCTGGTATCGCCAGGTTCCCGATCCGCTGTCGAGCCGGAAGAGGAGACCGAGCGGTACGCGCGCGCCGCTCTTGTCACGCCGCCATCCCTTGGCGATCAGGTCGATCCAACCCTTGGGCGGCTGCGCCTGGAGCTCGGCGAGATCGAGGAAGGCGGCTGCGTCGCCCGCACTCGAGGCGTCGAGGTGGAACTGGTCGCCGAGCAGCGGTGAGATTCCCGAATCCCAGGACTGCAAGAGCGCCGCGACCTGGCGCTTCTCCTGTTCGTTCAGAAGATCGTTGGACGGGAATCCCTGGAAGTCGTGATCGAGGAATCCGAACGAGCCGTCGAACGCGCCGTCGTGATGCGTACCGAAGCCGGTGAGCTCGCGATACTCCTTGTTGTAGATCCCGCGGAAGGTCGCCGGGTTGAACACCTGGAAGATCGCCTCCTCGTTCAGGAACGGGTCGGTGCCCTTGAAGTTCCCGCCCTGGAAGTCGGCGACGTGGCACGTCACGCACTTGAAGCCGGGCGCTACCGAAACGTACTCGACACCCGCGAACGGAGGCATTCCGTAGAGCTCGAGTCCCGCGGCCGCGTCACCGGTGTACTCGCGATCCTTCGACTGGTACGGGTTCGGCGGGTAGATGAGCGTGCGGACGAAGCCGGCGAACTCCTGCATCTGTGCCTCGGAGATTCCCGTTCCGCCCTGCAATCCCACGAACGCGCCCTGGAAGTGATGGAGGAACCGTCGATCGCCGCGCCAGTGGAGCGGCTCGTCGTCGGCGATACCGCGAAGCGACTGCGTGGTCAGCGGCCCCTTCATCGGATTCTGGACCGGCGTGGTCTTCGCGGCGACCTTGCGTCCGAGGAAGCCCGACTCGGGCTGCCCGAGCAGATCGGGGAACGCGTACGCGAGGGCCCCCTGCGAGTTGCCGAGATCCCACGCCATGCCGTCGGTGTCTCCGAAGACGTGGCACGTCGCACACGCCATGTTGCCGTTGCCGGCGCCGCTCGAGGGGGACGCATCGTAGAGCATCCGGCGTCCGGCGGCCGCGAGCGGGGGCTCGGGGTCGTAGGGGACGGCGGTCGATCGACCGAGCGGCGCGTGCCCGTGCGCGATGTCATAGGCGCGGATCGCCTTGTCGCCGCGCGAGTACACGTACAGCCGCTCGCGCGCCCGGTCGATGGCGAGACCTCCCGGCAGGTCGCCGGTTCGGATCTCCGTCACGAGCTCGCCGGTCGCGGCATCGAGGACGACGACGGTCGCCGTCCCGAGGGCCGCGACGTACGCGAGGTTGCCGGCCGGTCCGGTGTGGAACGCGATCGCGTGCGGCTGCGAGTGGTTCATGCTCGTGAGCGGCGGGCGCAGCGCGACGTAGTCCTGGATGTCACCGCCGGGCTCGCTCTCGACGATCGTCACGAGATTGCGGACCGCCTTGCCCGTCAGGTTGTACTCCATCCGGGTACGGTTGTTGGCGTCCGTGTTCGCCACCCACAGATCGCCCGTGACCGGGTTCCGCTCGATCGCGAAGAGCGTGGTCCCGACCCAGGATGTGAATGCGGCTTCGAGGGCGTCGTCCTTCGTGTCGTACGCGATGACGTCCCGGTCCGGGAGCTGCGGCACCTGATTCGGGAACTCCCAGTCGAACACGACGCGCCCGGTCGGTGGGATCTCCCAGCCGCGCTCGACCCACCACGGAAAGTTCTTCGCGAGGGCCTCGTTCAGGATGAAGTTCGTGTCGAAGGCATCGAGGGTGAGCTGCGTGATGCCGAGCGACTGGGCGAGGTCGTCCTTCAGCATGGTGGTGTGATTGCCCGAGTTCTGCGGGACGATGTAGACGTGCCGTCCGTCGGTCGCGAGTGCCCGCGGCTTGTGCCCCTCGACGCCGACGACGGCGAGGCGCTCGTACGGCGCGTTCGCACTGCAGATCACGAGGGCGTGATCGACGAAGACCGACGGGTCTGCGATGGAGCGCGCGCGGGCGCAGGCCACGTAGAGTCGATCTTCGAGCACGAGCACGTCCTGCGGCTCGTCCCCGGCGGGGATCACCGCCTCGATCACGTGCCCGGCGAGATCGACGACCGAGATCGAGTCGGAGACGAGGTTGGCCACGAACATCCGGTTCGCATCGGTCGGATCGAGCGCCATCGAGACCGGGTCGAGTCCCGTGAAGATCGAGGCCTCGTGGGTCAGGAGCGGGCGTTCGGGCCGGAGTCGCGCCGCCGGCCCCGTCAGATCGCCCACGCCGGGCGCGCCGGTGCGGTAGACCTCGAGACGATGGTCCTGCGTGTGGAGCAGGTAGAGGCGGCTGCCGTCGGGCGACAGCAGGAGCTGCCGGACCGGTCCCGACTCGAAGTTCTCGTAGGGTGCCGTGGCCATGGACTCGACCTGAGCCGGCAGCGGCGCGGTCAGGATGAGCACCAGCAGAGTAGCGAGACCACCGATCGTTTTCTGTCGCATGACCTGCCTCCTCAATCTCGGGGATCGCGATCACGCCGGCCGGCGCTCGTCGATCCGGAATAGATTGTCGATATCGACAATCTATTCCGAGGCGAATAGATTGTCAAAGAAGAAAATCTATTTCTTGTCGCCGACGGACCGATGAGGTATGTAAGAGAAAAGGACAGAATCGAGACCTCGACGATGCCAAGACGCGACCTGACCGAAGAACGAACCGCACAGATCCTCGACGCTTTCGAGCGGTGCGTGGCGAGATCCGGCATCGACGGCACGTCGCTCGAGATGATCGCCGAGGAAGCCGACATGAAGCGCAGCATCTTGCGCCACTATGTCGGTAATCGCGAAGAGCTCGTGCACGCGCTCGCCCGACGCGTCGTCGCCAAGTACCGAACGATGACCGACGCGATGGTCGAGAGCCTTCCGGCGAAGAAGCGGCTCGAGGCGATGCTCGGGATGTTCTTCCCCACGGAGAACGAAGGCTCGGCAGCCGACGTTCTCGTGATCGAGCACTTCATCGCGGCGGCCGACACCGACGAGACGATCCGCGAGCTCGTGACCGGCTGGGTCGATCACCTGCTCGAAGCGATCGTGACCGAGATTCGGGACGAGTATCCGAAGACGCCGAAGAAGAAGGGATTCGAGATCGCCTACGGGATCGTCTCGATCTACTTCAACTACGGCTCGCTGCTTTCCCTCGGTTTCCCCGACACCCACCGCCGAGCGGCCCTCGCCTGCTGCCGCGAGCTGATCGCCAGCCTCCCCAGGTAGGCTCCCACTTCCTTTCCACGCGTAACCGAAATCGCGTAAGATGGGGCCCCAGGAGAGGCTTCTGTGCCGGGCAGGAGCTCGAAGCACTCCACACGGCGGGCTCTGCAGCCGGTGGATCGGTCCTCGATGGATTCTCGAAAGGCTGCGGATGGTCCCCTTCTTGTCCTTGCTGTTCGTCGTCGGCCTTGCTCCCGAGGGCGAGCTGAAGCACGCCGAACCGTTCGCGATCACGCTCTCGGCGGATGACGCCCCGCTCGAGGGCTATGGGCCGTCGAAGACCTTCCGGTATGAGCCCGAGGGCAACGATACGCCGATCATCGTGCACGCCACGTCATCCGACGTGGCCCTCGTCCTCGACATCGAGATCGACCGGGGGAAAGAGGGCAAGCCGAATCCGCGAGCCTTCGACGGGGGCACCGAGTTCTCGACGAACCCGATCGCCACGGCGCAGATCTATGAAAGGGTCGAGTTGATCGTGCGGGTCGCCGCCAAAGAGGCCGGCGCGACGGGCTCGGCCATGCTGTACGTGTTCGAGGCTCGAGAGAGCAAGGCCACGCGGGCCGCGGCAAAGGCGGCGGACGCCAACTTCGCGGAAGCTAGGCGGCGCTCACACGCCGCAACGCGACCCGCGATGCCTTCGAGAAGCTCGCCCCGAAGCATCGGTATCTCCACGTCGCGACCCACGGCTGGTTCGCGCCCGAATCCGTTGCGGCGATCGGGGACGACAATCCCGTCGATCGGCAGCTCGGCCTCGGGCGAAACGAGAGCCTGCGCGATCAGGTGAAAGGCCTCGCACCCTCGCTCCTCTGCGGATTGGCCTTCGCGAACGCGAACGGACCAGCCGACGAGAAGGGACGCACGCGAGGCGTGATGACGGCCGCCGAGATCCGCGAGATGGATTTGCGCCAGGTGGAGCTCTGCGTGCTCTCGGCCTGCGAGACGAGCGTCGGCATCCGTCGCAGCGGGCAGAGCCTCGCGTCGCTGCAGGCGGCGCTGCAGGCGGCAGGCGTGCGTAGCGCCATCACCTCGCTGTGGAAGGTTTCCGACGAAGCGACGCGCGCGCTGATGACCGAGTTCTACCGCCGCCTCTGGGTCCTGAAGGAACCCAAGGCCGAGGCGCTCTGGAACGCCAAGAAGAAGCTCCGCTCGGAGCTCGACGAGAACGACGAACCCGTGTACACACCCCGCGACTGGGCCGGCTGGGTGCTGACGGGCGAGCCGGAATAGGCGACCCTACGGAACAGCGTCAGTGCTGGCAGCAGTCGTCGGACGACTCCTCCTCAGAGAAGACGTTCGCCGAGAAGTACTCGTGCGAGTAGTCTTGCACGGGGATTTGCTTCTCGCCGCGGCCGCCCGGGGTCAGGTCGAGCAGGTTGTACAGCGGCCAGAACGGATCGGCGTGGCGAGGATGGCCGTTCTCCATCGGTCGCTGGAGAAGCTCGGAGCCCCAGGTGTGGAAGACGCCGTCCGACGTCTTCTTGAAGACGTTCATGATCGAGACGAGGCCGGCGTCCTTGCAGCCTTCCCAGCCGCAGTAGTCGACGAGGTAGCTGTTCTTGGTGCCCGAGACCAGGGTGAGATGGTGCCAGCCGCGCTTCTCGGACCACTCCCGCAGCTGCTCGGGCTTCGCGTTCGCGACGGCCGCCGTGGCGCAGGTTGCGTTCACCGGGAACGCGTTCGCGGCAAAGCCGTCGACGATCGAGGTGCAGGCGGGGCAGGGGGCATCCCATTCGGGGCCGAACATCATGCTGTAGAGAAGCAGCGTGTCGTGCGGACCGAAGAGCTCCGCGAACTCGATGGACGAACCGTCGGACTTCTCGAAGCGGTAGTCTTCTTTCAGCCTTCCGCCGAGCGGGAGCTCGCGGCGCTTCTGGGCGACGGCTTCGGTCTGGGCGCGAAGCCGGACCTCCATTTCGAGGAGCTCATCCCTCGCTTTTCGATACGCGTCGGATTCTCCGGGGAATCGAAACGGGCTCATCGCGTTTCCTCGTGTGTACATGCGAGGGGGCGCGAGTCGCGCACGCCCCCTCACGAGTTCTAGGGCAGGACTTTCACCAGGACACCGTTCGTCACGGCTGCTTGTCCCTGAAGCGATTGCTCGTCGAGGATGAGCCCCTGGAGAAACACTTCGACCGCTCGCCCCACGCCCCCGGGCTGGCTCGCCACCATCGACGGGGCCGGCTGGGACTGGAAGTCCGACTTGCCGAGCCTCGGAGTGTGCCCGATGTTGTTGGTCATCTTCAGCAAGTTCGCCGGTGCGGCATCCGTCAGCGGCGTCGGGTTGCAGAACGAACCGAGGCTGCGTGGCAACACGCGGACGGATGATCCCGAAGGCGCACCGCCATGCACGTAGAGCGCGAAGGGAGCGGGGCCTCCCGGGTTCGAGGGCGGCTCCGCCATACGGACCCGGATGGGTTCCGTCGACTGGACGACGAGCTCGCGTGCCGGGCCGACACCTGCCGAGTCATTGACGAAGAGAAGATCGACCGGGGTTCCGGTCGCGGCGTTGACGTTGCCGGCGCGGCAGGCGCGCTGCGGGGAAAGCTCGACCGTCGGCGGATTGTAGAGGTACGTCCTCCCCTCGGAGCCCGACGCGTGATACGGAGCACCGATCGCGACATGCCCGCTGCCGGAGGCCACGGCCGTACCGAAGGTTCCCGTGCCGCCCGCCTGGGGAGTGAATCTCCGTTTCTGGATCCACTCCTGGCCGTTGAATCGATACGAGTACGCGGAGCCACCGACGGACTCGACCCTCGCACCGATCAGGGCGAACTTTCCGTCAATCGCGATCGAAGAGCCGAAGTGGCTGGACCTGCGGGTGCCGTCCGCCCGAAACTTGTTCGTCTCGACCCACGACGAGCCGTTCCACTCGTAACTGTAGGCGGAACCGGTGAACGAGTCCGGAAACGAATCCGCAGGGGCGCCGATCATCGCATGGTGGCCGTGGATCGCCACGGCCGAGCCGAACCTCGCGTAGGCAAAACCGTGCGAGACCAATTTCTGCTTCTCGACCCAGGACGATCCTTCCAGGCGGAAGATGTAGGCGACGCCCCCGCCCTGGTACGGCGCGCTGATGAGAAGAGTATTGCCGAATGGCGCCATCGAGAATCCGAAGCGTGCAGTGGGCTGCCCATCGCTCGCGGTCAGCTTCTGGACCTGCTGCCATTGCGTGCCGTCGAAGCGAAACACGTAAACCGCACCCGCCGTGTTCGTGTCGCCGACGTCGTGCATCGGCGCGCCCACGAAGGCGACGTCACCGCGCACGAGAACGGACCAGCCGAACTCGTCACGATCGTTCGTGTCGTCTCCGAACAGCGATTGCGTCAGCTGCCAGCTCGCGCCGTCGAAGTCGTAGACATGTACCGTGCCCGCATCTCGGCCTTTCGCGTTGTCGTCCCAGAAAGCGCCGATCACGGCCGTGCTCCCATCGAGGGAAACGGACGCGCCGAAGAAGTCTTCGGGATACGCGAGCGGGTTCGGGAAGGTGTGCTCGAAGACCCAGTCGTTGCCATCCTTTCGATAGATATGGGCGGCCCCGATCCCCTTTGCGGTGAGGGATGCGCCGACCAGCATCCGCTCCCCGGAGAAGGCGATCGATGTCCCGAATCCCTGTTCGCCGGTCTCGGGCGGGCGGACGATCGTGGCGGCTTGCATCGCGAGCGTCGGCACCGTGAGCGACGTGGATACCGTGATGAAAGAGAGGACGGCAAGGAAGGTTGATACGACCGGTAGGACACCCCGTGCACAGGCCAGATTCACGTATCTCATCGTGCGCCTCCTTTTTTCTTCAACAAGGACGCTCGTCGAGGTGCGGCTGACCCGAACAGGGAACGGGATGCAGCCGTACCTGGGTGTTCGGTGGGGGCGCCATTGTACCACAACGTCGCGATTTCCTCGCTTGCGCAGAACCTCTTCCCAGGGCGGGGCTTTCTGCTAAACTGGCGCGCCGTCGAGAAGAATACCGAACGAAAAGCTCTATCTGTGGGAGGCCTTTCATGCCCCGACCCCTGACCCTGTTCACCGGCCAGTGGGCCGATCTTCCCCTCGAGGTGATGTGCGAGAAGGCGGCGAGCTTCGGCTACGACGGCGTGGAGCTGGCGTGCTGGGGCGATCACTTCGACGTCGCGCGCGCGGTGTCCGAGGACGGATACGCGGCGAGCCGGTGGGAGATCCTCGAGCGGCACGGGCTCTCGTGCTTCGCGATCAGCAATCACCTGGCGGGGCAGGCGGTGTGCGACCGCATCGACGAGCGGCACCAGTCGATCCTGCCGGCGCATGTGTGGGGCGACGGCGATCCGGACGGCGTACGAAGCCGCGCCGCCGAGGAGATGATGAACACCGCCCGCGGAGCGCGCTTGCTCTTCGACGCGGCGCCCGCCCCCGTGAAGGAGTTCCTGTCGGCGCACGGTCGAACGGTCGTCAACGGATTCACGGGGAGCTCGATCTGGCCGCTCCTGTATTCGTTCCCGCCGAACCAGCCGGGTCAGATCGACGCCGGCTTCGCGGACTTCGCCTCGCGGTGGAAGCCGATCCTCGACGTGTTCGACGAGGTCGACGTGGACTTCGCGCTCGAGGTGCACCCGTCCGAGATCGCGTTCGATATCGTCTCGGCAAGGCGCGCGCTCGAGGCGATCGGTCACCACGAACGATTCGGGTTCAACTACGACCCGTCGCACTTCGGATACCAGGGCGTCGACTACCTCGCGTTCCTGCGCGAGTTCGGTCCCGATCGCGTCTATCATGTGCACGTGAAAGACGTTTGGTGGTCGGACACGCCGACGGCAGCGGGTGTCTTCGGCGGCCACACCGACTTCGGGGAGGACGGCCGCTTCTGGGATTTCCGATCTCCGGGGCGCGGCCGCATCGACTTCGAAGGGATCGTGCGCCTGCTCAACCACGCGGGCTACCACGGTCCGCTGTCGGTCGAATGGGAAGACCCCATGATGGATCGTGAGCACGGCGCGACCGAGGCGGCGCGTCTCGTGCGTCAGCTCGACTTCCCGCGGAGCGAGGTGGACTTCGACGCGGCGTTCAGCGAAGGCCAGGAGGCGGCCACAGGAGGCTCGGCGTGAGTCACGGTGTCACGCTCCCCGCGGGGAGAGGGCCGGCGGGCGCGGTGATCCCGCGACTGTCGGCGATGATGTTCCTGCAGTACGGAATCTGGGGCGCCTGGCTTCCGCTTCTCTATCCCTTCCTCAAAGACCATCGCGGTTTCGACGCGACGCAGATCGGGACGATGTTCTCGGTCGGTGCGGTCGGCGCGATCTTCGGACCGTTCATCGCGGGACAGATCGCGGACCGCTATTTCGCGACCGAGAAGTTCCTCGGGATCAGCCATCTGCTCGGCGCGGTGCTCGTCTGGCAGCTGGCCTCGGTCGAGACGTATCAGGGCTTCCTGATCTTCTCGGTCGTGTACTCGTTGATCTATTCGCCGACCCTCGCGCTCACGAACTCGATCTCGTTCCACCATCTGGCGGACCGGGATCGCGACTTCAGCAAAGTACGCCTGTGGGGAACGGTCGGGTGGATCGCGGTCGGGATCGGGATCGGGCAGTGGCTGCTCCGACAGCACACGCCCGCGACGGGCGCCGAGGATGCGGTGTGGGCGTCGCAGGTCGCGGGCATGGCGGATGCGTTCCGTCTGAGCGCGATCCTCGGCATCGTCCAGGGGCTGTATTGCTTCTCGCTCCCGAACACGCCGCCGAGCCGCGACGCGCAGAAGAACGCGTGGCTGTCGGCGCTCGGCGAGATCCGCTACCAGCCGCTCCTGACGCTGTTCCTGCTCGCCGTGCCGGTGAGCTGCATCCACCAGTTCTACTTCGTGCACACCGCGAACTTCCTCGGCCTGTACCAGTTCAACCTCGCCGACTCGATCAACGGGATCTTCGGCGTGGGCGGCGGCGGGCTGATGACGCTCGGTCAGCTGTCCGAGATCGGCGTGATCGCCGCGATCCCGCTCGTCGCCAAGAAGTGGCCGCGCCGGCATCTGCTCGCGATCGGCCTCGTGGCGTACGCGCTTCGCATGGCGCTCTTCGCTTACGTCGACGTGCTGCCGCTACCGGCGATCCTGACGCTCGTTCTCGGCATCTCGATGCATGGTCTTTGCTTCGGATGCTTCATCTTCGTCGCCTTCATGATCGTCGACGAGAACACGACGGCGGACGTTCGCGCCACCGCGCAGAATCTGTTCAACCTCGTGATCGTCGGAATCGGCATCATCGTCGGAAGCTTCATCGCCACCGGCGTTGCGAAATGGGCGACGGCCGAAGGGGCCGAACAGCCCGATTACACGCAACTGTTTCAGGTGCCGCTGTTCGCCTCGATTGCATGCCTGCTCGCGCTGCTGGTCTTTTATCCGGCGCGCGACGGGAAGCAGGAGGCGGGCCGCTAGCGCACCGCGGGAGATCGCATCATGAGGCGCTCGCATCGCGGGCTCGCGCTCGGGATCCTGACCGTAGTTCTCGTCGGGGCCTGGCTCGCGTCGGGGCGGACGTCCCCGACACAGGCGGTCGAGACCGACCGCATCGACGTGCTTCTCCTCACCGGGAAGAACAATCACGACTGGGAGTTCACGTCGCGCGAGATCGAGCGCATGCTCGAGGCCACGGGCCGCTTCGACGTGACGATGACGAAGGATCCGGCGACGACGCTCGCGGATCCGGATGCGATCGCCGACGTCGATGTCTTCTTCATCGACTACAACGGACCTCGCTGGGGTGAAGCCGCCGAGAGGAACTTCACCGCGTCCGTTCGCGCCGGGGCCGGCGTGGTCGTGCATCACGCCGCCAACAACGCGTTCCCCGGGTGGACCGACTACGAGTCGATGATCGGGCTCGCGTGGCGCGAGGGAACCGGCCATGGACGGTTCCACTCGTTCGACGTCGAGTCCGTCGATCTCAACCATCCGATCACCGCGGGGATGCCGAGGCTTCGCGCGCATCCCGATGAGCTGTACCACAAGATGGCGGTGATGAAGGACGCGCGCTATCGGGTGCTGATGAGCGCGTACTCGTCGGTCGAGTCCGGCGGCACGGGCAAGGCGGAGCCGATGGTGCTGGTCGGCGAGCTCGGCAAGGGACGCGTCTTCCATTCGGCGCTCGGTCATGTCTGGCGGGGCGTCGAGCTCACGCGCGCGTCGATGCGCGATCCCCAGCTGCGCTGCCTCATCGCGCGCGGAACGGAGTGGGCCGCCACCGGGCAGTGCACGCTCGAGCCGGCCGCGTTCGACGTCATCGCGTCGCCGCTCCCCGACGAGCGCGCACGCGACCCCTGGGTGTTCCGGTGCGTGCTCGACGGACGACCGCGTTCCATCGTGGCCGCGCTCGATCGGCGGATGTGGCTCGCCTACGACGCCGCGCGCGGGGCGCTGATGCGCGCCTGGGCGGGGAATGTCGACCTGGTGGGCTCGGTGTACGACAGCTCGCACGGTCCGCAGCCGAGATCCGTGGGCGCGCCGTACGCCGAGGGGCCGGACGAAGGAGCCGTCTGGAGACTGTTCCGCACCGATGGCGGCAAGCGCACCGAGGTCGCCACGAGCTTTCGATACGTCGGCTACCACATCGACGGCGATCGACTCGTGCTGCAGTACCGCATCGGATTCGAGGAGGGGCGGATCGAGGTCGAGGAGAGTCCCGAGCATCTCGAGGGCTCGCGGCTCGAGCGTCGTTTCAAGATTCGCGGTCTGCCGGAAGGCATGGAGCTCGAGCTGCTGCTCGGCAAGATGACCGTCGGAACGCGCCTCTCGCTCCCGGCGCAGGCGGCCGCGGCGGCGGCTCGCGTCGATCTGAGCGAGCATTCGATTCGATTCCGAACGCAACAAGGTCGAGCGGGGGCGCGGGTGCAGTTCGCGTTCGCGCTTCGGGAGGGGGTGTGATGTCGGCTGATGTCTCGCGTTCCTGGATCGTCTCGCTGATTCTCGCGCTCGCCCTGGCGGCCGCTGCCGTTGCGCAGGCACCGGACGACTACGAGCCCGGTGTGGACCTGCGTATCTACGACATCGGCACGGCCATGTCGAAGCTGCCGCTCCTCGTGACGGGGCAGACGCCGAACCTCAACGAGCGCCGCTCGACGATCGACTGGGGAGACGAGGATTTCGGAGGTCTCGAAGATCGGTTCCTGGTGCACGTGACGGGACGCCTGCACGTGCCGCAGGCCGGTGCCTACGCCTTCCGGCTGACGAGCGACGACGGCTCGCGGCTGCGGCTGGCCGACATCGACGTGCTCGACCACGACGGACTGCATGGCCCCGACGCGCTCGAGACGGCGCTCGAGCTGCCGGCCGGCTACCACGAGCTCGAGATCTGGCACTTCGAGAACGGCGGCGGCGCGATGCTGCGGCTCGAATGGAAGATCCCGGGCGCGAGCGAGTTCGTGGTCATTCCCGAGTCGGCGCTTTCCGTGCGCAAGGGACTCGTGCGGGTCACGTCTCCCGGCCCGAAGAAGGTCATCTCGGCCGACGCCCGGCTATACGCCGGCGATGGAACGTCGCTGCGCGGGGTGCATCCCTCGTACGATCTGATGTGCGTGCGCCCCGAAGGCTTCGAGCCCAAGGTCGGCGGGATGGACTTCCTGAGCGACGGGCGGCTGGTCGTCTGCTGCTGGAGTCCCGAGGGCGACGTCTATGTCCTCGACGGCGTGCATGGGGACGACCCGTCGGCGATCACCGCCAAGCGCATCGCGACGGGGCTCGCCGAGCCGCTCGGGCTCACCGTGGTCGACGATCGCATCTTCGTGCTGCAGAAGCAGGAGCTGACCGAGCTCATCGACGAGGTCGGAGACGACGACATCATCGACTTCTATCGCGCGGTGTGCAGCGGATGGTCGGTGTCGTCCAACTTCCACGAGTTCGCCTTCGGCCTTGTGTATCGCAACGGATCGTTCTTCTTCAACCTCGCCGTCGCGATCGATCCCGGCGGGCGTTCGTCGAATCCGCAGGCGCACGACCGCGGACGAACGATCCAGGTGGACGCGGCGTCGGGTCGCTTCGGCTACGTCACCGAGGGGCTTCGCACGCCGAACGGGATCGGCCTCGGCCCCGATCAATCGATCTGGCTCACCGACAACCAGGGCGACTGGGTTCCCGTCAGCAAGCTCATGGTCTACGAGGAGGGCGCGTTCTACGGATCGCGGGCCGCGCTTCCCGAGGGATGGATCGAGAAACCGGTGACGCCGCCCGTCGTCTGGCTGCCTCAGGGACAGATCGGGAACTCTCCCGGTGAGCCGGCGGCGTTCCCCGAAGGCGGACCGTTCGCCGGGCAGATGGCCGTTTGCGACGTGACGCACGGCGGCGTCAAGCGCGTGTTCGTCGAGACGGTGAACGGTGTGCGCCAGGGCTCGGTGTTCCGGTTCACCCAAGGGCTCGAGGCCGGCACGAACCGCATCCGCTTCCGGGAAGACGGAACGCTCTTCGCCGGCGGCATCGGAAGCACCGGCAACTGGGGGCAGGAGGGCAAGGGGCGCTTCGGCCTCGAGCGCCTCCGTCCGAACGGGACGACCGCTTTCGAGATGCTCGCCGTGCGCGCCCGCAGCAACGGCCTCGAGATCGAGCTCACGGAGCCGCTCGCGGAAGGCCTCGGCTGGGATCCCGCGCATTACCGGCTGACCCGATATCGCTACGAGCCGACCGCGAGCTACGGCGGCCCGAAGATCGACACGACGCGCGTGAAGCCGCGATCGGTGAGCGTGAGCGAAGACCGTCGGCGTATCTTCCTGGAGCTCGGGTCCGAGGATCTGCGAGCGGGGCACGTGTACGAGCTGCGACTCTCGCTCGAGCTTCGCGCCGAGGACGATCGCGTCCTGTGGAGCACGGAAGCCTGGTACACGATGAACGAGGTGCCCGTCGACGATCCCGGAGTGCCGAGGCGCGCGCCGAAGCTCGTCGGCCCGAACGCACTCACCGCAGCCGACCGATCCGAGGGATGGGACCTGCTCTTCGACGGCGAGTCGGTGAAGCGCTGGCGCGGTTTCCGCAAGGACGAGTTCCCCGACAAGGGCTGGGTCGTCGAGGACGGTGCGCTGGTCCATCAGAAGAAGGGCGGCGGCGGCGACATCATCACGCGCGATTCGTTCGGCGACTTCGAGTTCCGGTGCGAGTGGCGCGTCGAGCCGGGCGGCAACAGCGGGATCATGTACCGCGTCACCGAGGAGCTGAACGCCGCCTGGCGCACCGGCCCCGAGATGCAGGTGCTCGACGATCTCCTGCATCGTGACGGTCGCAATCCGCTGACGTCGGCGGGCTCGCTCTACGCACTCGTCGCGGCGCCTCGCGGCGTGGCGCTCCCCGCCGAGCAGTGGAACCACGCGCGCGTGGTCGCCCGAGGCACGCGGATCGAGCACTGGCTGAACGGCGTGCGCGTCGTGGATCTCGACCTCGCGAGCGACGAAGCGAAAGCTCTCATCGCCGAGAGCAAGTTCGCGAAGATGCCGCGCTTCGCGAAGAACGAGCGCGGCCACATCGTCCTGCAGGACCACAGCGATCGCGTCGAGTACCGGAACCTCGCCGTGCGACGGCTGGACTGATCGGGCGGGTCAGGGGATCTCGATCTCGCCGAGGTCGAGTGACTCACTCGGGGCGATCGTGATCGTGGGCAAGGCTTTCGTCTCTTGCCTGCCGGCTCGTCGATAGAGCACCTCGACGTGCCAGGTCCCGGGCGCGATCACGAGATCGAAGGCACCGTCGAAATTCGCGGCCAGCTCGCGCCTTCGGCTCGGGTCGCTCGAGTCCAGGAAGCGGATGCGTGTCGGTCCGTCAACATCCGGATCTTCGACGATGCGTCCGCGGACGAGGGAGAGCTTCTCGAGACGAAGCGATACGTGAGCGGGGCGGTCGATGGGCTCCCGAACGTCGGCGTACCCCGGGGCGTGGGCGATGATCAGCGGCATGTTCTCGGAGTAACGCATGCGAAACGTGCCGTCCGCCGCCGTGGTCGTCCCGTTCTCGCGGAAGGGGTGCTGATTCCTCGTCATCGCCACGCTGGCCCCCTCGATGGGCCGTCCGGTCGACGCGTCCGTGACGATGCCGGTCACGTAGTCGGGATCGGGCATGACGAGGTTGCCGAGGTCCAGCACATCGCCGGCCGACACGACCAGGCTCGAGAGGAGGAGCTGTCGATCCTCGCCTTCCCGGATCTGGAGATCGAAAGGCTTGTTGTCCCAGGGCACGTAGCACGTGAACGAGTTGACCTCGCCCAGGTGCGCGCCGAGGCGCCGGAAGTGCTGCGTGCCGGACTCGCGCGCTTCGAAGGTCAGCGGGAGCCGGTGCGGGGCGCCGGTGATCCGTCCGCGCACCTTGGGGGCGAGTCCGACGACCAGCTCGACCGACTTGCCGCCGGGGGTGACACCCTCGAGCGAGGATGTCAGGTAGGGACCGAGGCCTCGGGGGTCGTAGCTGAGTCGCCCGGTCACTGAAGGCAGCCGGTCGAATCGGAAGCGCCCCTTCAATCCGGATGAAGTGACGGCGAGAGGCTCTCGAGAATCCGGGGTGAAGAAGCCGATCGGGAGGCTGCGGATTGGATTGCCATCCGTGTCGACCGCGACCCCCCGCAGACTCGCGCCCTCGGGGAGGATGACCTCGAGCGTGGCTTGTTGACGCTCGCCGAGCGTGATCGTCTTCGATACCGTGGGCGCACCTCGGTAGTGGGCGCTCGCAAGGTAGTCACCCGCAGGCAGCTTCCCGAAGAGCACGGTGCCTTCATCGTGGACCCACTCCTTGTCACGGGTCTCGTACGACGCGCCCGAATCGCCGTACAGGAATGACGTGTCCGGCCACCGAGCGGCTCGGAACGGCGTCTTCACGCCGAGGTGGACCTGGACGACATCATCCTCGACGGGACTTCCGTCGGGCTCGAGGACGCGGACGGTAAGGCTTGCGTAGGGAGGCGCCCCGAGCCGGATCGTGACTTCGACAGGGAGGCTCGGGTCGTTGAGCGTGAGCGGACCGATGGTGCCCTGGGCCTCTTCGGCACTCGCCGAGACGAGGATCGGAACGTCAGAGGGCTCGAAGGGGCCGAGTCGGAAGCGACCATGCTTGTCCGTCCAGGTCTCTCGGCGTTGCGAGAGGGCTCGGCCCAAGAACACCGTGCGGCCGTCGTCATCGCGATAGGGTTCGGTTTCGAGACTGGCGTCGAGTTCCGGCTGATGCCGGATGGACCGAACGGCGGCGTTCCGCATCGGGACGCCGGCGGCGGACAAGACGATGCCCTCGACGACGCAGCTTCGCGTGCACTCGACGACGACGGGATCGTCGAACGTCGGCTCTCGTCTCGGGGAGATCCGAATGCGCATGGCGACATCACCGGCCCGGATCGTGGGCTGTCCCGCCGTCTCGGGATACCGGACTTCGGCACGCCCCTCGGCATCGGTGATGAAGGGGACGCGACCCAGATGGCTCGTGTCCGCGACGAGCTCGGCTCCCGGGAACGGATCACCGTGCTGGTCGACGCTCCGGACCCACAGGGTGCTCGCCGGGGGGAGCACCAGCTCGAGCTCGCCCTCGGATCGTTCGACGAAGGCCCGTGCCATTCCCCATCCGCCGAGGTTCGCGTTCGCCCAAATGGCGACCCCGGGCGACTCGTACTCGAGAAGCACCGATCCCGAGGAGTCCGTGGCGCCTTCGGCGACGAAGACCTCCTTCTTCCAGTCCGTGAGGGTCACATCCACATGGGCCAGAGGCCGGTTTTCGGTATCGCGGACTTTGACGAGGACGAAGTCCGTCGGGTCGAGGTTGGCGTCCGCAGGCGTGATGCGCAGGCGATCGGCCCCGGAAGGCGACGTGCGTGGCGATCGTGGGGCCGGCGCGGCGGGCGTGGGGAGCGAAGGCAGCTCTCGTGGGGCCAGCCGGCTCGGAGACTCGCGCTCGGCTTCGGCAGTCGCCCGGGGGGAAAGGTGCGGCTCCGGCATACGACGCGCCAGCGCCCACCACAGCACCCCCGCCACCAGCACGAATCCGCAGAGCGCCATCGCGTGGAATTTTCGCATGGGTCGAGCATAGACGGGGGTGGACGGTGACCGCAACCCCTTTCCCGGCGACGTGTTGCCGCGGGTGCCCGGGGCGCTCGCGGGCCCTCCTTCGTAGATCGGGCGGACGGCGTGGCACCCTGCGCGGAAAAAATACGCGAAGTCGGGTACCCGTCCAGGTCGCTGGTGAGTCAGAATGAAGGACAGAGTCGGCGTCAGCGGCACCGGTCAGCCGTGACGCCCCGACCCGAGAGGAAGAGCCATGAACGCTTCCCTTTCATCGATGATTGCAGCATTCGTGGTCGCGGTTGCCGCGGCCTTCGCATCTCCTGCCGCCTTCGCCGATGGCGACGTCCCCGAGCCGACGGTGCTCTCGAGCTACGACGACGGCACCCCGAAGGAAGAGGGGCGATTCTCCGGCGGCCGAAAGACGGGTCGCTGGATTGTCCGCTACCCCAACGGCCAGAAGAAGGAAGAGGGCGAGTACCTCCGCGGTGCCGAGCATGGCGCCTGGACCTTCTGGTACCCGAGCGGCCAGAAGCGCGAAGAGGGGACCTTTCTCGACGGCAAGGAGCACGGCCGCTTCACGAGCTTCTGGGAAGACGGCAAGAAGAAGCAGGTTGGCGACTACCGCCTCGGCGATGAGCACGGGCGATTCACCCGATGGTCGCGCGCCGGCGTGAAGACGGAAGAGGGGCCGTATCGCTACGGTCGCGAGCACGGCATCTGGAGCTTCTTCCACGAGACCGGAAAGCTGAAGGAAAAGGGCGAGTTCCGTCACGGCCTGCGCGAAGGCATCTGGTCCGAGTACGACGCGGCCGGACGCAAGAAGGGCGAGGGTCGGTTCCGACGCGGCAAGAAGTTCGGCCCGTGGAAGACCTGGAACCAGTACGGCCAGCTCGTCGATACCACGAACTTCCGCGAGGACAAGCGCGAGCGCCGTCTCTTCGAGGCGAAGATCGGCTCGCGCAAGGCTCCGACGCCGGCGCGTACCGCGACGCCTCGGGGCGGCACCTCGCGACCGACCGGCAACGGTCCGACGGCG
>CAZQZX010000068.1:0-27844 GCA_964597885.1 uncultured Planctomycetota bacterium | reverse complement strand
AAGGGTGTGCGGCAGGTGCTCGAGGGCGGCGTGATCGCGGGCTATCCGGTGGTGGACGTGCTCGTCGAGGTCTACGACGGCAAGGAGCACCCGGTCGACTCGAAGGATATCGCCTTCCAGATCGCCGGCCGTAACGCGTTCAAGGAAGCCTTCATGTCGGCCAAGCCGTGTCTCCTCGAGCCGGTCGTGAATCTCGAGATCATGGTGCCGGCGCAGTACATCGGCGACATCACGGGCGATATCAGCAGCCGTCGCGGCCGCGTGCAGGGAACCGACACCGAAGGCGACATGCAGATCATCAAGTGCATCGTCCCGCAGTCGGAGGTTGCCAACTATTCGACCGAGCTTCGATCGCTGACCGGTGGTGCGGGCTCCTACACGATGGAGATCAGCCACTACGACCCGGTCCCGTCGAACAAGGCCGAGGCGATCGTCGCGGCCGCCAGGAAGGACGACGAGGAGAAGGACGGCTAGACCGCCTCTCCTTCGCGAGAGAATCCCAAGAGCCCCCCGGCGAGACGCCGGGGGGCTTTTTTCATGCCCCTTCCGGGCCTTCCGGGCCTGCTCGCCAACCCACTCCCACTCCTTTTCTCGATCCCCCGGATCCGTCGTCAAGGTTCGCCCGGCGAATTCCGATAGGGGGAGCCACTGGGGATCGGCCGGGAACTCCGTGTGCCCGATGGCCGCGGGGCGAGGCCCATATCGAACGTTTCAATCGCGAAGGAAGCCGGAATGACGATCTCCATCGAAGATCTTCTGAAGAACATGGTCGAGAAGGGTGGCTCGGACTTGCACCTGTCCGCGGGCGCGAAGCCGAAGATCCGCCTCGACGGAGTGCTCCATGACATGGAGGTCGCTCCGCTCGACGCCGAGACCTGCCGCCAGCTGGCGTACAGCATCCTCAGCACCGAGCAGATCACGAAGCTCGAGAAGGAGCTCGAGCTCGATCTCAGCTTCGGCGTGAAGGGGCTCGGCCGTTTCCGAACGAACGTCTTCCACCAGCGAGGCACGGTGGCGGCCGCGTTCCGAATGATCCCGTACGAGGTGCGGGGCTTCGAGGAGCTCGGTCTTCCCGCCAACGTCTGCCAGCAGGTCCTGAACCGCCACAAGGGGCTCATCCTCGTGACGGGCGCGACCGGTAGCGGCAAGTCGACGAGCCTCGCCGCCATGGTGAAGTACCTCAACGAGCACGTCCGCGGGCACATCGTGACGATCGAAGATCCGATCGAGTTCCTGCACCGTAACGATAACGCGCTCTTCACACAGCGCGAGGTCGGGACCGATACGCACGGCTTCCAGCCCGCGCTTCGCTCGATCCTGCGCCAGGACCCGGACGTCATCCTGATCGGCGAGATGCGCGACATGGAGACGATCGAGGCGGCGCTGACGCTCTCGGAAACGGGGCACCTGACGCTCGCCACCTTGCACACGAACGATGCGGTGCAGACGATCAACCGCATCATCGATGTGTTCCCGCAATTCAAGCAGCAGCAGATCCGCGCGCAGCTCTCGTTCACGCTGCTCGGGGTCTTCTGTCAGCAGCTCTTGCCCCGCGCCCACGGCTCGGGTCGAGCGCTCGCGGCCGAGGTGATGCTCGCGAACTCGGCGGTCCGCAGTCTCATCCGAGACGGCAAGGTCCACCAGATCGCGTCGATCATCCAGACCGGTCGCAAGTTCGGAATGAAGACCATGAACCAGTCCCTGATCGATCTCTATCGAGACGGTCAGATCGACATCGAGACGGCGCTCTCGCACAGCCTCGACCCGGAGGATCTCAAGAGAAACCTCCAGGTCCGCTCGAGAAGGAGCCAGTCCGAGTCGCTTGCGGAGTTTTCCACGGGAGGGCGTTGATCCATGAAGGGGAATCATTCGAGACTCGACAAGAAGCTGCCCACGATCCTGGTCCAACGGGGTCTGATGCAGCCGCAGGAGGTCGAGGCCGCCGTCGGCGTATCGAAGAAGGACGGAAAGTCCCTCACGTCCGTGCTGCTGCAGAGCGGCCGGATTCGGGAAGCCGATCTTCTCGGCGCGATCTCGGAAGAGGTTCGGATTCCGCCGATCGACCTGCAGAAGGTCGAGACGGACGTGTCCGTGCTCGAGTCGATTCCCCAGGACCTCGCGGCGCAGAACGGGATCTTCCCGCTGACGCGCATCGACAACGTCCTTACCGTCGCGGTGTCGGATCCGTTCGACATCGTGCGGCTCGACGACATCCGTCGCGTGACGCACTCGGAGCTCCGGCTCGTCCTCTCGACCGAGGGCGCGATCGAAGCCGCCATCTCGTCGGCCTACAGCACGGACGACAAGCAGATGGAAGAGCTCTTCGAGAACGCCATCGAGCCCGAGATGGAGTTCTCCGAGGAAGAGATCAACTTCGAGAACATCAATCTCGAGGATCTCACCGGCGACGCGTCCCCGGTCGTCAAGCTCGTCAACCTGATCATCTACAAGGGTATCCGCGACCGCGCGAGTGATATCCACATCGAGGCGTTCGAGAAGAAGATCCGCGTGCGCTACCGAATCGACGGCGTGCTCTCGGAGGCGTTCACGCCGCCGAAGAAGATGCTGAACGCCGTCGTCTCGCGTATCAAGATCCTCTCGAACCTCGACATCGCCGAGCGCATGCGCCCGCAGGACGGAAAGTTCCAGCTGCGCGTCGAAGGACGCCAGATCGACTTCCGTGTCTCGGTGCTTCCGTCGATCCACGGCGAGAAGGTCGTGATGCGTATCCTCGATGCCGAGAACCTCGCGCTCTCGCTCGACCTTCTCGGCTTCGAGCCGCAGTCGCTCGATCACTTCAAGCACGCCGTCCGGCAGCCGTACGGCATGATCCTCGTGACCGGCCCGACCGGTAGTGGAAAGTCGACGACGCTGTACTCCTCGATCAAGGAGATCCTCAGCGACGAGTCGAACTTCGTCACGGTCGAGGATCCGGTCGAGTACCAGCTCGAAGGCGTCAACCAGGTGCAGGTGAATCCGAAGCGAGGCATGACCTTCTCGGGTGCGCTGAGGTCGATCCTCAGGCAGGACCCCGACGTCATCCTCATCGGTGAGGTCCGAGATTCCGAGACGCTCGACATCGCGGTGAAGGCCGCACTGACCGGTCACCTCGTGCTCTCGACGCTCCACACCAACGACGCGGCCTCGACGGTCACTCGAATGGTGGACATGGGGCTCGATCCCTTCATGGTGGCGTCGTCGGTGCTGATGATCGCGGCGCAGCGACTCGCGAGAAAGCTGTGCGACAACTGCAAGGAGCCGCTTACCGAGCTCCCGCCGCGCGATCACCTGCTGAAGCTGGGCTTCCAGCCCGAGGAGATCGAAGGCCTCACGCTCTACCAGTCGAAGGGCTGCAGCCGCTGCAGCAACGGATACAAGGGGCGATTCGCGCTCCTCGAGACGCTCGTCCTCACCGACGAGCTCAAGCGACAGATCATCGGCGGGGCTTCCGCCGTGGATATCAAGGCCTCGGCGATCCCGGAGGGCATGATGACGCTCCGGCGCGCCGGCATCCTGAACGCCATCCGTGGCCGGACCACTCTCGAAGAGGTCCTGCGCGTGACGATGGCGGACTGATTGAGCCGGGAAGATTCGAGCTGGAGGAGAACGGATGTCGCAGTTCAAGTACACGGCGAAGAACGCGGCCGGGAGCATGGTCTCGGGCGTCATCACCGCGCGTGATGACCGCGAGGTCGTAAGCCGGCTTCGGGAGAAGAACCTCGTCGCGCTCGACGTGCAGTCCTCGTCGAAGCGGGGGAGTTTCATCGAGGCGCTGACCAAGCCGCGCGGCAAGGCCCGTGGCAGGGTGCGCAAGCGAGACCTCGTGCTCTTCGTGCGTCAGCTCAGCACGATGATCTCGTCGGGTATCCCGCTCCTCGAGTCGCTCGAGATTCTGAAGGAGCAGGCCGAGAATCCGGCGGTCGTCCAGATCATGACGACGCTCGTCGACGACATCCGCTCCGGTGCGGACTTCTCGCAGGCCCTCGAACGGTACCCGAAGCAGTTCTCGGGGATCTTCGTCAGCATGGTCCGCGCCGGTGAGGCGTCCGGCCAGATGGACACGATCCTCCTGCGACTTGCCGAATACATGGAAGCGTCGGAGAAGCTGGCGCGAGACATTCGCTCGGCCATGACCTATCCGGTCATCTCGCTGGTGCTGATCTTCGCGATCGCCGGCTTCCTCATGGTCGGGATCATCCCGAAGTTCCAGTCGATCTTCGAATCGCTCAACATCGAGCTGAACCCGGTCACGGCCGGAATCCTCGATGTCAGCAACGCGATCCAGGTCTACTGGTACGCGATCATCGCAGGGATGGTGGGTAGCGTGTTTGCGTTCGGGGCGTTCCGTCGCACCGAGGTGGGGCGCAACGTCACCGACTGGATGGTGCTCCACATTCCGGTGTTCGGAAGACTCTTCCGGAAGGTCGCACTGTCGCGCTTCTCGCGTACCCTCGGCACGCTCATCAAGAGTGGTGTGCCGATCCTCGAAGCACTCGACATCGTCACGCACACCGTCGGCAACCGCGTCATCTCGAAGGTCGTGGTGGAGTCGCGGGAGAGCGTGCGCCAGGGAGACACTCTGAGTGAGCCTCTCGCTCAGAGCCCCGTCTTCCCTCCGATGGTCACGAAGATGATCGGCATCGGCGAGAAGTCCGGTGCCATGGAGACGCTTCTCGAGAAGATCTCCGAGTTCTACGACGAGCAGGTCAACGCCGAGGTGAAGAGCCTCACGTCGATCATCGAGCCGATCATGATCGGTGTCATGGGTATCGTCGTCGGCGGTATCGTGCTCGCCGTGTTCCTGCCGATCTTCCAGCTGCAGCAGCAGCTTGCGACCGGCGGCTGATCCATAGGTACAGACTGGACAATTTGTACAAAAAGTGATTGACCCTCGAGAGGCCGGGGCTATACTTCCCCGGCTTCGAGAGAAGCAGCACTCAGGAGAAGACTGGACCGACTGACGAGCAACATCGAAACGACCTGATCAAGGCAAACCCCTCGAAAGAGGGCGACGCAAAGCTAAAGGGCCTAACCCGGACGTGGGTCGAAACCGTCCGGTACGGCAGCCAGTTGCCAGGAATCCTCGGGAAGGAACGGAGACCGTACCCGTCCAGCCCGGATCTCAGGCAACTGGGATCCGGGCTCGTTTTGTTTCTAGGGCGAGTACGAAACATGAAGCATCCCAACCGAAATCGATGGATCGCATACCCCGCGGCGGCGGCATTCGTCTTGATGCTCCTGCTCGCGGCCAAGCTTCGCACCGAAGGTGAGCCTGAACTGGGCACTTTGATAAACGGAGCAGATATCCTTGCGAAAGTTGGGGCACATGACAAGGCGATTCAAGAGTGTGAAAAGGTGCTAGAGAGAGATCCTGGGAACCTTCAGGCTCACCTTATTCTAGCCTTCGCACATGATCGTCTCTCCAACTACGAGGATTCGCTTCGTTCGTATGACCGTGCGCTCGCGCTGTGCGAGGAAGAAGAGCTCGGCCGGGACATCCACCTGGCCATCGCCGATCTTCACCGCAAGCACGAACGCTTCCACGCCGCCGCCGACAAGACTCGCGAGATCGAACAGCGCTACGGGTGCAGCCCGGATGTGACGCTGGTCCACGCCCTCGCGGTCGAAAAGATGGGCGACGTCGACGAGGCCGCCAATCTGCTGTCGCGGTCGGTGGTCGACCATCCCGAAGACAAGCGCTCCCGGTTCCATCTGGGTCGCGTTTGCCTCGAGCATGGTCGACTCGTCGAGGCGGAAGAGGCTTTCGAGAGCCTCTCGGAAGAGCCCGGGGCTCCTTACGGCGCGTGGTATCAGCTCGCCGTGACGCGTGCCTGGCTCGGACGAGACACCGCGATGTACGAGGCGCTCGAGCAGGCCGCTCAGAGCTACCCCGCGCTCACCACGAAGAGCATTCTCGAAGAGGACGCCTTCGCGGACTTCCACGGTCATCCCCGATTCGAGGACTACCTCGGTCGGCTGTTCGAAACAACGTCACGCGCCGACACCTGAGCGTCGGCGTGCCCGGAGATTAGACGGTACGTAAAGGGTATCAGGAATTCGAAAGGAGCACGAAGGAATGCGCACCACGAAGAACCAGGGATTTACACTGATCGAGCTGCTCATCGTCATCGCGATCATCGCGATCATCGCCTCGATCGCAATTCCGAACCTCCTCAGCGCCCGCGTCAGTGCCAATGAAACGGCTGCGATCGCGACGCTCAGGAACATCGCCTCGGCGCAGGCCCAGTTCCAGGGGCGTGCCCACAACGACAACGATTCGGATGGTGAGGGCGAGTACGGCTTCTTCACGGAGCTCTCGGGCTACATCGAGCCGCGCGTCGGTGGCGCACAGGCGGCGGATGTCGTCAACCCGCCGGCTCTCTCGGGTGTCTTCCAGAACGTCCAGGCGGACGACGCGGGTGAAGGCATCGTCACGAAGTCGGGCTTCATCTTCAAGATGTTCCTTCCGGAAGCCGGTGGTGTTCCGGGTGTCGAGAACCCGGCGGACGGTGCCGGTGGTGGTGGTGGCCCGGCGGGCGCCATCGACGACAACACGGCCGAAGGTGTGTGGTGCTGCTACGCGTGGCCGGCCGTTCTCGACAGCACGGGTACCCGCGCTTTCGTCGTCAACCAGTCGGGCGACGTCCTCATGACGGACAACACCGTCCAGAACTACTCGGGTACGGCGGTGACGCCGACGGGTGATGCGGCGTTCAGCGCGGCCGGCGACATTCGCGTTCCGCTGTCGATCAACGGCATCCCGAACGACGCGACGGACACCGGCGTCTGGCGTCCGGCCAAGTAATCGACCTGACCAAGGGAATTACCGATCCCCTTTTTGTCGTACCAGTGGTATGCGGGGAACCATCTCTCGATGGTTCCCCGCTGCTTTATTTCTGGACTCCCCCTCAGATGCGAAACAGTCGCCGCGCGTTCGCCGTGGCCTGCTCGCACACCTCTTCGAAGCTCACCTCCTTGCACGTCGCCAGCACCTCGGCGGTGTGGACCACGTAGGACGGCTCATTCGGCTTCTTCCCACGCTTCGGTACCGGCGCCAGGTACGGGCTGTCGGTCTCGAGGAGCAGCCGATCGATCGGCACGATCGCGGCGACCTCGCGCAGGTTCTCCGCCTTGGGGTAGGTGAGGTTGCCGGCGAACGAGAGATGGAAGCCGTGCTCGAGGAGCGTCTCGGCTTGCGCCGCATCGCCGGTGAAGCAATGCACGACGCCGTGGCGGAAGTCTTCGTCTTTCAACACCCGGATCACGTCGTCGTAGGCGTCGCGGCAATGGAGGATCGCCGGCAGACCGGTCGTGCGCGCGAGCTCGAGGTGGTTGCGGAAGCGGACTTCCTGGACGTCTCGCGGACACTTGTCCCAGTAGTGATCGAGGCCGGTCTCGCCGACGGCGACGATCTCGCTCGCGTCCTCGAACAGCGCCGCGAGCTCTTCGAATGTCGCTTCGGATTCCGCGGGCTCGTTCGGATGCAGGCCGAGGGCGGCGTGAAGCTTCACGTCGGGCCGATCCGAGGACGGCTCGGTGACGAGCGCGAGGGTCCGTCGGCAGGACTCGAGGTCGATACCGATGCAGATCACCTCGTGGACGCCGGCCTCCCGGGCGCGTCCGAGGACGGTGTCGAGCTGCTCGATGAGCCCCTTCTGGTCGAGGTGGGCATGCGTGTCGATGATCACGAGAAGCTCCCGAACAGGATGGACGTGGGGCAGGGTGCGCCGCGGCGCTTCGCACGCCGCTCGGCGGCGCGATTGTAGCATCCGCCGCCGCGCCCGCTCGTTTGTCGCGCGCCTGCCGGCGAGCTAGAATCCGGCCTTTCGCTGCGTCCTGCGATCGAAGGCTCCTGACCGTACGTCGCGCCGGATTTCGTCATGATTCTGAGAGCCCGCTACTTCCTGAACGAACGGTTCGAGCCCGCGAGCGGCGAGTCGATTCGTATCGAGGGCGAGCGCATCGTCGAGCGTGGTCGATACCTCGCGCCACGTGCCGAGGAGACCGTGATCGATCTCGGTGACGCGCTCGTGATGCCGGGCTGGATCAACGCCCATTGCCACCTCGAGCTCGGCCGGTTGCGCGGGGCCCTGCCGCGAGGCATCGGATTCGTTCCTTGGGTGCGCGAGCTCGTCGACAAGCGTAGGGGCCAGGACGAAGCGTTCTTCGTCGACGGGATCCGAAGCGGCATCGAGGAAGCGACGTCGACCGGTACGACGACCCTCTGCGATGTGACGACCACGGGGCTCACCGCCGACCACCTCGACGGATGCGGCATCGTCGTCCACGTCTTCGAGGAGGCGATCGCCTTCGATCCGGCGCGGGCCGCATCGACGGCGGAGGCGATCCGCGGCAGGGGAGAGCGCATCGCGCTGGGCGAACCTCATCGGCGTCGCGGCGTCGCCCCGCACGCGCCGTACACGGTGAGCGCGGAGCTGTTTCGCGAGCTCGCGCGTATCGCTGCCGACGCCGGTGTGCCGAGCAGCGTCCATCTGAGCGAGACCCCGGACGAGATCCGGATGTTCGATACGGGCGACGGGGAGCTGTTCGATTTCCTCGACGGCCTCGGCGAGATCCCGGCGGGCTGGACGCCGCCCGGAACGACGCCCACGGCGTGGCTCGACACGGTGGGCTACCTGGCCGTGCGACCGATGCTCGTCCACGCGAATTACCTCGCCGACGACGACATCGAGCGGATTCGCCGCTCGGGTTCGGCCGTGGTATTCTGCCCGCGCAGTCATCGATTCTTCGGCCATTCGGACCATCCGTATCCGCGGCTCGTGCGCGCGGGGATCCCGGTGGCCTTCGGGACGGACTCCCTGGCCTCGAACGATTCCCTCGACATGCGGGACGAGGTTCGCGAGGTCCTGCGCCAGTTCCCGGAGCTCGCCCCCCTGGAAGCGCTCGCGAGCGCGTACGAGGGGGCGGCGCGGGCGCTCGGGCTCTCGGGGCAGATCGGGCGCGTCGCGGTCGGGGCGCGGGCCGATGTCATCGCCTACGAGCTTCGTTCGGCGTCATCCGAGGCCTCGGCGCTCGAGGCGGTTCTCGATTCGCCCGACCTGCCCGAGCTCGTGATGGCCGGCGGCCAGGTGCTGCGCGGTCCGGACCGTTCGATCCAAGCAACGCAAGGAGCGAGACCCTGATGCTGGACATGAAATTCATTCGCGAGAACCCGGATGCCGTGAAGGCGGCGATCCGCGACAAGCGAGAGAAGGCCGACGTCGATCAGCTCCTCGAGCTGGACGGAAAGCGGCGCGAGCATCTGACGACTCTCGAAGGGCTCCGAGCGGAGAGCAACGAGGCGTCCAAGGCCATCGGCCAGCTGATGAAGGAAAAGCAGGACGCCAGCGAGGCGATCCGGGCGCAGAAGGAAGTGTCGGCGCGGGTGAAGGAGCTCGAGGCGACCGTGCGCGAGGTCGAGGAAGAGCTCGAGGCGGCGCTGCTCACCGTTCCGAACATTCCGGATGCCGAGGTTCCTATCGGCGAGGACGAGTCGGCGAACGTCACCGTCTCCGAGTGGGGCACGCCGCGGGAGTTCTCGTTCACGCCCAAGTCCCACGCGGATCTCGGGCGCGATCTCGGGATCCTCGACGTCGTCTGCGCGGCGAAGCTCGCGGGCTCGGGCTTCGCGCTGACGCGGGGGGCCGGTGCCCGGCTCGAGCGCGCGCTTGCGAACTTCATGCTCGATCTGCACACGAGCCAGCACGGCTACACGGAGGTCGTCCCGCCGGTCCTGGCGAACCGCAAGACCATGACCGGCACGGGGCAGCTCCCCAAGCTCGAGGACGACATGTACCAGATCGGCCGGGACGAGCTGTTCCTGATCCCGACCGCCGAGGTCCCGCTCACGAACCAGCACCAGGACCAGATCCTCGAGGCCGGCGACCTGCCGCTGTACTACACGGCGCAGACCGGATGTTTCCGCCGGGAGGCCGGGGCCGCGGGCAAGGACACGACGGGCATGACGCGCGTCCACCAGTTCACGAAGGTCGAGCTGGTCAAGCTCGTCGGGGCGGAGGAGGCCGAGGCGAAGGCCGAGCTCCAGAGCCTGCTCGCGAACGCCGAGACGGTGCTGCAGGCGCTCAACCTGCCGTACCGCGTGGTGCGGCTCGCGACCGGGGACCTCAGCTTCGCCAGCCGCATCACCTACGATCTGGAGGCCTGGGCCCCAGGGGCGGACCGCTGGCTCGAGGTGTCCTCGTGCAGCGAGTTCGGCGACTTCCAGTCCCGACGCCTCGGGACGCGCTACCGCGGCAAGGACGGCAAGGTCCGGTTCGTCCGCACCCTGAACGGGTCGGGCCTCGCGCTCCCGCGAACCTGGATCTGCATCCTCGAGAACTATCAGCGGGAAGATGGTTCTATCGAGATCCCGGAGGCCCTCGTACCCTACATGGGAGGCCTCACGGAGATCCCGGCGCCGACTGGGGGTGGGAGCGGGGGCGGCGGGGCTTCCTAGGTTGACGTGCTCACGCGGCCCGGCTACAATCTCGGGCTCGCGTATCTCCATATAGGAAAAGGACCTGTTCGAATCAGGAGGTAATTCCGGTCATGACCGATCCGACTCCGGCCCCGGAAACGAATCCGTCGTCGCCGGCGGGTAGCACCACCCCCAACAGCGGGGGAGGCGGCGGCAAGGGAGGCCTTGTCTTCGCTCTGGTGATCGCCGTAATCGCTGCGGTTTCGATGGGCTTCCTCTGGGCCCAGGAAAAGCAGAAGTCCCAGGGCGCGGGCGACCAGTCCAGTGAGCTCACGTCGCTCCGCGACCAGCTGGCCGAGGCGCAAGCCGACGTCGAGCAGCGCGAGAAGGAGCTTCGCCGGCTCCAGTCGCAGCCTGACGACTCCGAAGAGCGCGTTCTCGAGCTCGAGGAGATGATGGAGAGCCTGCGCTCCGAGGCCGCGTTCGCGGAAGACCAGCGCGAAGAGGCTTCCGAGCTGCTGCAGGTCACCCAGCGCGATCTCAACAACTTCAAGCAGTCGATGGGTGAGGCCGACGCGCGCGTCGCCGAGCTCAACGAGAAGGTCGAACAGCTCGAGCGCGAGCTCGCCCAGCACCGGAAGGAATAGCGCTCATGCCGCTCGAGCGGATCTCCACGGATCAGGCCCCCGGTGCCATCGGACCGTACTCGCAGGCGATTCGCCGTGGGAACTGGCTGTTCCTCTCGGGGCAGATTCCCCTGGATCCCGCCTCGATGACGGTGATCTCGGGCGATATCCGCGTCCAGACCGAGCGCGTCATCCAGAACCTCACCGCCGTGCTCGAAGCCGCGGGCGCATCGTTGCAGCATGTCGTGAAGACGACGGTCTACCTGCGCGACATGAACGACTTCGCGGCGATGAACGAGACGTACGCCAGCTTCTTCACGGGCGATACGCCCCCGGCGCGAGCCGCCGTGGAAGTCGCTCGCCTGCCCAAAGACGTCGACGTCGAGATCGACGCGGTCGCGTTCACCGGGGACTGATCGTCCCCGGATAGGGCTCAGGGCGAGGGAGGCCCTGGGGGAGACGGGGTGGGGGAGCCTGCCTTCTTTCGGGCTGGATCAGGCCTTCTTCTTGGTCTTGCGGGCGGTCTTGGCCTTGGTCTTCCTGACCGCCTTCTTTTTCTTCTTCTTCGCGCCTCCCCGGGTCGCTCCGAGCTTGACGCCGAAGTCTTCGGTGAGGATCGCTCGGAGCTCGGCGTGGCTCTTCACCGTGTAGTCGGGGTAGGTCTTGCCCTGCAGGTGCGAGTACTTGCCGGCGCCCTTCAGCAGTACCGTGTGGATGCCGATCGAGTTGGCCGGGTCGATGTCGTTGATCGGGTTGTCGCCGATGTAGAGGACCGAAGACGGCGTCACGCCCAGAGCCGTGCACGCGCGTCGGTAGAGCTTCGGATTCGGCTTGCTGATCCCGATCTGGTCCGAGATGAAGATCGCTTCGGGGTGGAACAGCTCGTACACCCCGAGGCGCAGGAGCTTTTCGGCCTGCTTGACCATCAGCCCGTCGGTCAGCACGCCGGTCGTGATCGACGTCTTGTTGAGGGCGCGGAGGAGGGCCAGGGCATCGCCGTAGGGGCGGAGCTGGTGGAACTTGGTGTCGTGATATCCCGCGACGGCGGCGGCCACCAGGATGGCCGGATTCACGCCCGAGTACTTCGACTTGGGGATGCGCTGGAGCAGCTTGTCGAAGTGGTTCTGGTAGTTGCTCGAGAACTCGGCGATGACCTCCTCGAGCTCTCGCATCAACTCCTTCTCGCTCATGCGCACACCCACGCGGATCATGGCGCGGATGCTGTTCACGCGCGCCGTGCGCGCGAACTCGCTCGTCGAGAAGAGGGTGTCGTCGATATCAAAAAGGACCGCCCGGAGCTTACTCATCGGTAGGTCTCCAGGCGGTCCTGAGTTTCATCGTATCGATCCAACTTGTGTTGCTGGGCCTCGGCTTATCGCATGCCCAGCGCGGCTTCGGCGTCGATCATGTCGTTGATCGTGACCGTGACGATGACGATCAGATCCGAGATCTCTTCCGACTTGCCCTTCCGGCTGAAGAAGAAGCCGACGATCGGGATGTCCGCGAAGAACGGCGTCGACGACTTGCGGTCCACGCTCGTGATCTGCTTCAGACCACCGATGACGACCGTACCGCCATCCGGAACCATGACCGTCGTACCGGCCTTCGAGACCGTCAGCTCCGGAAGCTCGATCGTGACCGGGAAGGTCAGGCCACCGAGGTTCGTGGTGAACGTCGGGATCGGCTCGCGCAGCGAGGCGACCGTCGGGTTCAGCTCGAGCGTGACGTACTTGCGATCGTTCGAGACGGTGGGGCGGACATCGAAGACGATTCCGTCCTGGATGATGCCGACCACCGGGTCCGCGATGAACGCGGTCTGCGCGACCTCGACCTCGTAGTCTTCGATGTACGCGATCTGGTTGATCAGGTGGATCGAGGACTTCTGGGTGTCGTAGGCGGTCAGGACCGGCGCCGTGAGCAGCGTGGCCTTGTCCGACTTCTCGACGGCCGTCAGAACCATGTTCAGCTCGAGGTCATCGAGCCAGGCGACCTGGAGCGAAAGACCACCCGTGCCCGAGAGCGCGGTGCCGAGCATACGGTCGAAGATGTTCTCGGTGCGGCCACGGTAGTCGCCGTCACCTTCGTCATCGAAGAAGAGACCCGAGGACGGGTTGCCACCGGCGTTCGCCGGCAGGCCCGGGCCCGAGTTGTCGTAACCGGCCGAGGCGTTGTCCTCGAGGCCGTTCGTGACGTCGTCGAGATCCGCCAGCGTTCCCTTCTCGCCGCCGAGGCCGCGGAAGTCGACGCCGACGTCCTGCAGGAAGTTGTCGCGGACGGTCAGGAAGCGAGCTTCGACCGTCACCGAGATGCCGCGGAACTTGCGAAGGTCGTTGAGGAACTTCGCGACCTGACGCTGAACCTCCGGCGTGTGGACGACCAGGAGGCGACCGCTCGAGATGTCGATCGAGCCCGGGTTGTTGTCCCACGTCTCGGGCGCGATGTTCGTGCGGACCAGCTCGATGATGTCGTCCGCGGAAATCTCCGGCTCCTTGGCTTCCGACGATCCGTAGGCCGGAATCGGCTCATCCGACTCTTCCTCGCCCGTCGTCAGCTTGATCTCCGGACCCTTGAAGGAGGTGAGTCCGAAGGCGATGTCGCGGATGTCGTGGAACTTCGGCTCCGGCGTACCGAACGCCTTCGAGCCGCGGGTCACCATCAGGACGTCGTCCGTGAAGGTGTAGGTGAGGTCCTCTTCGTTGGCGAGGAGGATGTCGAGCGCGCTGCCGACCGCGATGTCGTTCAGCTTCAGGCGGACGGTCGTGCCGCTCGCCTCGAGCTCGGTCTTCACTTCTTCGTCGATCACCATGTTGATGTTCGTGATCGAGCGCAGGTAGTCGATGACGGCGTCGATCGGCGCGTCCTCGAAGTCGAGGTTCACCGTCTGGCTCTTCAGGCGGTTCTTGATCGCCGCGACCGCTTCCGATTCCTCGTCGAGCGGGATGCCGACCTCGGCGCCCTGACGACGTCGGGTGATCTCGTCCCAGTACTGGCGGTCACCCCACTTCAGCACCTCGGACTGCGGGATCTTCGCTTCGCGGACCGACTCGAGCCAGGAGACGAAGCGCTCGCGCTTCTTCTCGAGGAGATCGACGTCGAACGCGCCGTGGCGCGCTTCGCGGGCCGACTCGAGGAGGTCCTGAGCGGCCGCGTGGTTCGGTTCCATCTCGATGACGCGCTCGGCGAGGTCGACGGCGACGTCGTACTCACCGCGATCGAAGCGGTCGAAGCCTTCTTCGAGGAGCGATCGGATGCGCTCGGCGCGCTGCTCCTGGACGCGATCCTCTTCGGACTTCAGATCTTCGTAGATCTGACGCGCGAGCTCTTCTTCACGCGCGGCGTCGGCGGTGCGCTTGCCGGCCTCGGCTTCGGCGAGCTTCTGCTCGGCCGAGAGGCGGAGGTCGTCGTAGGAGACGTCGCCGTACGGGTTCCAGCGAGCGATGGCGAGGACCGCCTCGAACTCGCGGATCGCGGCTTCGTACTCGTTCTCTTCCATGTGCGCGAGACCCGACTCGTAGCGTCGGCTCGCCTCGGCGCGCTGCGCCTGCTGCGCGACGTCGTAGCGATCGGAGAGAACGCGCTTGATGTCCTGCGTCGTCTCCTCGGTGTACCCGAGAAGGCGTCCGATCTCGTTGTACATCTTCAATGCATTCGCGTTGGTCTGATCGACCTCGAGCGCGCGCAGGGCGCTTTCCCACGCCTTCTGCAGATCACCGCGGTCCCGGTAGCGGCGCGCCGACTCGAGAAGGTTGCCGATGACGACGGCGTTCTTCTGGTCGCGCAGATCTTGGAGCTCGGTCGCTTCGCGCAGGAGCTCGCCCGCGCGTTCGGACTCGCTCGGCGTCGAGCCGGCGCCGGCGTACGATTCGCCAGACATCGAGTCGGGCGCGTCGTCGCTCTTGGTTCCTCTGCAGCCGAGCATGGCCGTGGCGACAAGCGCCAAGAGTAGAAGGATCGTCATCGACGATCGGTAGGAGCGCGGGATAGGCATCGTTGTCCAACCCTTTCACTAACGGAAGAAGGCTTCCCTCCGAAACGGATCGATCGCCAGCGGCCCGGACAAGGAACGCTGACGCAGAGTAGGGCGAAGACGGCGGGACGCGATCCGCACCGTGTCCGTCCCTCCCTCAGGAGAGGAAGCCTAAGATCCCTTCTTTCCAATTACATAGGGGGTATCGCTGGGTGGATAAAGCGCGCGCATTTTAGCAGCGGAGTTTTTCAAGTGTCAAGTGGACAAAAACAACTTTCTAACGGTTGTTCTGGTTGCGCTAAAATCCGCATTTTAAGGCAGTTATCAGCGGGCAGGCGGAGAGCCGGCGGCGCCCCCCAGCTCGCGTAACCCGCGATGGTCCGGGGCCAGTCGGCGCACCGCCTCGAGGGCCTCTTCGGCGCGCTCGGGATCGTACGCTCCGGCGGTCGGATCGCGGAGCGCGGCGTACAGGAAGAACCAGGTATCGGCGTCGGCCGAGCCGCGTTCGATGCCGGCTTCGGCGGTGGCGGCGGCCTCGGAAGCCCGTCTCAGCTGGAGCTGCGTCCAGATCAACAGGTTGCGCGCGCGCGTGAAATCGGGGCGGATCCGGATCGCCTCCAGCAGGGCATCCCGGGCGCCGAGCAAATGCTCGTTCTTGCGGTCCCCGCCTTTGCCCGAGAGCTTCTTCAGCTCGTTGCCGAGGTGGAAGTGGAGGGCCGGATTCCGGGGATCCTCGGCGATCAGCTCGCGGAACATCCGCGCCGCCGCGGCCGAGAATCCCTCGTTCGAACGACCCTGCGCCTCCTGGATGCCGGCGAGGACGCCGACGCGATCGACCGGGCTCGGCGTGTCGAGCTCGAAGGACTCGCGGACGGTGGGCACCTGGAGCGCCGAACCGGCGCCGGGCGCATAGCCGAGCTCGCGAAGGCGAGCCCCTTCGGTGCGGCTCGGCCCCGGGGAGGGCGCGAACGCAGCGACGGCCTCGAGCAGATCGGGATCGAGCGACCTCGCGCCTGGTTCCTTCGACAGGTCCGTGAGCTCGCCGGGGTCGGCCTGAGTATCGAAGAGCTCGGTCCGTTTGCCGGACCGGATCCACTTGTAGCCCTGGCGGCGGATGGTGAACAGGGGGCTCCATCCGTACTCGAGGAATCCGTAGGCGCTCTCCCCGTACACCGCGCGTTCCGGGGCGACCGAGCCGCCGAGGAGATCCGCACCGGGGAGCTCGGCCGGGATCGATTGCCCGGCGAGCCCGAGCAACGTCGGGGCGAGGTCGATCGACTGGGCGGGCGTGGTCGAGACGGTTCCCGCCGGTAGCGGGAGCGTCGGCGCCGTGATCAGGAGGGGGACGCGCATCGTCGCGTCGTACGTGAACACCGCATGGCTCGGTTCCCCGTGATCGCCGAGGGCCTCGCCGTGGTCGGCGGTCACCATCACCGCGGTGGTTCCCGCGAGGTCCGCGTCGTCCAGGCCCTCGAGCAGGCGTCCCAAGCAGTAATCCGTGTACGCGATCTCGCCCGCGTAGGCATCGCCTTCGAGCCGATCGCCGAACGGGGGCGGGGGGGTGTAGGGCGCGTGCGGATCGAAGTAGTGAACCCACAGGAAGAGCGGCGCGCGTCGGGCGTTCGACTCGAGCCAGTAGAGGGCGGGCCCGGTCGTGCGATTGCCCGGCCGCTCGGGATAGGCGTGAGCGCCGCCCGGCCGCGACGAGAACTCGCAGTCGTACAGCTCGAATCCGCGGTCGAGGCCGTGTCGTGCATCGAGCGGATCTGCCGAGACGAAAGCGCCGGTCGCGAACCCGAGCTCGCCGAGATGCTCGGCCAGGGTCCACACCGAATCCGGGAGACGCAAGTCGCCGTTGTTGCGGAGTCCGTGACTCGGCGGATGGAGGCCGGTGAGGATCGTCGCGTGGCTCGGGAGCGTGATCGGCGCTTGCGCATACGCACGCTCGAACTGGAGACCCTCGCGCGCGAGTCGATCGAGATGCGGCGTCCGCGCGTCCGGGTCGCCGTAGCAACCCAGTCGGTCGACGCGCAGGGTATCGATCGTCACGAGGAGAAGGCTCGGGGTGGCTCCCGAGGCCGTTCCGCGCCGGGCGTCTTCGCCTTGGCGGCCGGGGGAGCCCTCGTTACCGTTCTTCGCGTTGTTGCCTTTGCCGCAGGCCGAGATGACGAGCATCGCCGCGAAGAGGATCAGCCAGGTGGCGGCCGCCTCGCATGGCTTTCCGTGGGCCTGGCGTTCAACGGGCGCGTCGGATCGTGAAACGGACATCGTCGATTCTCGCTCTCGACAGCGTGTCGACCACCGCGACGACGTGACCGTGGTGGACCCCCTCGCGCGCGTCGATCACGGCCGGCACGTCGGGAAGCCGCCGACGGATCTCGAGGAGCCTCGCCTCGAGGCGCGTGAGGGCAGGGGCATCGTATCTCGACGCGTCGATTCGATCCACCGCGGTCGACCCCACGAACACGGTCGAGCTCGAGTCGGTGCCGCGCACGAGTCGGATGTCGATCGGAAGCCTATCCGCGACGGCGCTTCCGAGGGCGCGCGGCAAGAACACGTCGAAGCGCCCCTCGAGCTGGCGGAACTCGAGGATGCACAGGAAGAAGATCAGGAGCAGGAAGGTCACGTCGAGCATGGATGCGACTTCGAGACGAGGAGTGGATTCGGACGATGGCGTTCGCCGTCGGTTCTTCATGCGCGGACTCCTTCCGTGGGTAGGGGAGGCAGCTCTTGTTCGGGCGCGCCGCTCGCGCACCCGATCCGGACGGAGAACAACGACAAGATCGCGCGGACGGTTCTGATTCTTGCGGGCGAGGGCGTCCGAGCACGAAAAAAGGGGAGGGCGACCGAGGTCGCCCTCCCCTTGGAGAGTTTGCACCCTTGGAGAGTTTGGAGCAGTGTGACTTACTTCTTCTTCTTCGGCGGGGGCATCGTGAAGGTCACCTTCTCGAGTCGGTGGCGCATGATGGTGTTCAGCACCGCGACCACGTGACCGTTCGGGACGCCGCTGTCCGGATCGATGACGCACGGCTGATCCGGAAGCTGCCGGTGAAGTCGTCCGACGATATCGTACAGGTTGTCGAGAACGACCTCGGTGTCCTTATTGACGTTGGTGATCCGCTCCACAGCCTTTCGTCCGACGTACACGACCGTCACGCCGTCCTTCGGCTTCAAGCGCACCTCAATGTTCTCGAGCGTCTCGGAGCTCGTTCGCTGCGATCCCATGTCCTTCGGCAGGAACGCATCGAGTCGACCTTCGAGCGTCTTGAACTTGATGATGCACAGGAAGAAGATCAGCAGCAGGAACGTGACGTCGAGCATGGACGTGACTTCGAGCTTCGGATCACCTCCGCTGCTCATGTCGCCCCCGCTTTTCCTCTTCTTGGCCATCTATCGACTCCCGTTACGGTTGGTCTTCCGCTTCGATTTGCGCCGCAGCGAGCTGGATCTTCCAGATCTTGATGTTCTGATCTGCGCATCGCTGCATCACGGACTGCACATGCTCGAAGGGGCAGAGGTAGTCGGCCCGAACGAGAACCGGCTCGTCGCAGAGCCCTTCGTCATCACGATGGGCTTCGGCGAAGTTGTAGAGCGCGGTGCGGAGCTCGTCGAGGTCGTAGCTGTTACGGCTGATGATGACCTCGCCGTCTTCCATGATGTTGATGATGAGGCGCTTTTTGATGTCGTCACCTTCGTCCTTGATCGCCTCCGACGCTTTCGGCAGGACGAGCTGCTCGAGCTCCTTCTGCGTCATGTCGGTCACGATCATGAAGAAGATGATGAGGTTGAAGACGACGTCGAGCATCGGGGTCAAGTTCATCTCGATCTCTTCGGCTTCGTCTTGCCTCTTGCGTCTTCTCGCCATAAGGCTTCCCTCCGTCCTACTAGCTGGTCTGCGGTCGGAACCGCTCGAAGAGATCCTCGAGGATGGCACCGATCTCGAGGACGATCTTGATGACGCGGTTACGGAAGTAGAAGAAGAAGCTCATCATCGGGATGGCGACGAACAGGCCGAGCATGGTCGTCACCAGGGCTTCCGAAATACCACCAGCGAGGTCGGACGGGTCCGCGGCACCCTTCTTGGCGGCGATGATGTTGAAGGACTTCATCATACCCATAACGGTACCGAGCAGGCCCCACATCGGCGCGGTGGCCCCGATGAGCGAGATCCAGGAGATCTTCTGGTGGAGCTTGACGGCCTCTTCCTCACCGACCTCGGCCAGCGACTGCTCGATGGCGTCGAAGCCCGAGTTGATCTTCGGAAGGGCGGCCGCGACGACGTTCGTCAGCGGGTTGTGCTCGGACTCGCAGAGCTCCAGGGCTTCCTGGTAGTTGCCTTCCTCGAGGAGCGTTTCCAGCTCGTCGACGATTTCCGGCGGCGCGAGCTTGTCGCGGCGGATCGAAACGAAGTGCTCGATGATCAGCGAGACGCCGACGACCGAGAGGAAGATGATGAGATAACCGACGATACCGGCGTTGCCGAGGATCTGACCGATCGTCACGGTACCCGCGACGACAGCATCATCTCCCTCTGCGAACGCCACGCTCGTCGCCCCGAAGACGACGAATGTGAATACGAGAAGCAACAAAGAAGAAAAGGACTTTCGGCTCATGACCCCGCTCGCTCCTTCCTGACTGTTTCTTGACTTGCTCAGATCTTCTGCTTGGCCTTCGCGGCCAGGGGAGAGTTCAGTCGAGACGCCTTGTTTCGCTCGACGACTTCCCGGAAGTATTCCAGCGCCCGGACACGTGCGCCGGGTTCTTCACCATCCAATTTGGCGTAGCATTCCCCGATCCAATAGAGCGCCGTGAGGGTCTCCTCCGGATCGTGGAAGTATTTTACGGAAACCTGTAGAAATTGGAAGCGCGCTTTCCGGATGTCGCCTTGACGGAAGGCTACGATTCCCAAGCCGTTATGCGCGCCGGCCAACACGCGCGGATCCTTGTTGCGCGTGCCTTCCCGCTTCATCTGCGAATAGTACCGCTCGGCATCATCGATCGAGTTCGATTCGATGAGGCAGATGCCCTGGCGAATCTTGCCGATGTGCTCGAGCGAGCGTAGCTCGTTCTGCAGCAGGGAGCCATCCTCGGCGAGCCCGGCCGCCTTGTTCGCGGTCTTTTCGAGCGACTCGTAGAGGTTCTTGGCTTCCGCAAACGTGCCCTTGGCCTCGAGGTTGCGCGCGCCCCAGTGCTTGGCGCGGATTTCCCAATCCTGGCCGTACTTGCTGCGCGCTTCGTTCTCGAGATCCTTGAGCGTCTGCTCGGCGGAGTCGTGGTCGCCCGACTGCATCTGAGCTCGTCCGAGGAGGAGCCGAGCGTTGGCGGTGAGGCGCGACTTCGGGCTTTCCTGGAGGAAGCGCTCCGCGAGCTGGACGGCCTTGCCGTTGGCGGAGGACTGCTTGTCCGACGTTCCCTCCATGACGTTCGCCTCGATCAGCGCGATGGTCACGTAGGGCTTGAAGATCGGGTCGCTCGTCTTGGCGAACATCGCCTCGAGCGAGTTGATCGCGTTGTCGTACTCACCGGCCTCGAGAAGCTCGATGCCCGTCGTGTACAGCTCGTCCGCGCCTTCCCAGATGACCCGCGCGATGTCGGTCGCTTCGAGCTTCTGCGTGCGGCTGTTTCCGGGCTGCTTGTAGGTGAACTCGGAGACCTCGTCCTTCACGATCTCCGACGCGGTCGCGACCTTGCCGGACTTGCGCAGGATGCGGATAGTCTCGGCGCTCGCATCGAAGGGGAGGGCGAGACCGGCGGCGAGCGCGATCGCGCCCATCCATCCCGCCCGCATCATTCCGGTGCGGGTCAGCATTCCACGATGGTTTCGATTCGTTCGCATCGTCAGGTTCCTAGAACTTCCTCTTGAGCCAATCGAAGAGCTTGCCGCTCGGATCGTCCTTCAGGTCATCCGAGTACAGCGCCGTGAGGTTGTCGACGAGCCTCTTGGCGGAAGCCGCGTCGCCGGACTTGTACTTCAGGTAGGCGATGTGGAACTGCGCCTGCCAGTAGATCTCGGTGAACTTGAACTGCGAGGACTTCGCGATCGGCGTCCACATCTCGATCGCCTTCGCGTAGTCTTCGATGCCGTCGTACTCGACGACGCTGTTGTTTCGATCGAGCACTGCGGTACCACCGAGCGCGATCGCGTAGTTCTTCCGGAGGTCCGGATTCACGACGCCCTTCTTGTCGCCGATGTAGCGCTGGTACAGCTGCTCGTACAGCGGGACGGCGTCCTTGTACTTCTTGTGCCACAGGAACGTCTCGGCCAGCAGGAACTCGAGCGCGCGGCGCGATTGACGGCTGACCTTGGTGTTGTCCTTGTCGCGCTGGTAGAGCGCTTCGAGGATCTCGAGGGCCTTGTCGTACTCGGCGAGGCGGAAGTAATCGTTTCCGATCTCGAGGCCCTTGCCGAACGGCCGGCCCTGCTTGTCCCACCAGATCTTCACGAAGTCGGACGACTTCGTGAGGTCGGCCTTGGCCGCGTCGTCCGAAGCGATGAACTCTTCGACGACGTCCTTCGACTCGGCGCTCTTCGACTTGGCGTAGGCGTCGAGCTTGTCGTTGAACTTCTGCTTGTACGACTGGCCGATCTTCAGGTAGGCCGCCGAGGTGATGTTCGACTTCGGGAACTTCTCGTTCAGCTCGTCGGTCGTCTTCTCGGCGTCCGCGAGCTTGTCCGTGTCGATCTGGACTTCGATCTTCATGTAGAGCGCCGCTTCGACGAAGTTCGGCTGCTCGGAGTGCGTCTCGGCGAAGGAGGAGAGAATCGCGATGGCGGCATCCGCCTTGCCGATCTCGACGTTCGCCTTGGCGAGGTAGTAGTCGAGCGCGGCCTTGGCCTGCTTGCGCTCTTCCTGCGCCTGAACGTTACCCGTCTGCCAGTTTCGGTCCTCGGTGAAGAGCGAGAAGTTCTTCTTCATCGAGTCGATCGCGACGAGCTGCTTGCGCGCGTCCTGCGTGACCGACCCGGCCTTCTCGATCTCCTGCTTGATCATCTCGAGGCGGCACTCGGCGAGCTTGGCCTGCGAGCGCGGGTAGAGCAGCTCACTCTTCTTCTCGACCTGCTCGAACTGCTTGATGGCACCGGCGACGTTGCCGGTCTCGAGCTCGTCGACACCCGCGTAGTAGACGAGGTCCGTACCTTCGTACGTCTTCGTCAGGTACTCACGCATGTCGAGGTGGGCCTTGCGGACGAAGTCCGTCACGCCCTGCTTGCTGCTCGTCTCGAGCTTCACCTGCTGCGTGTAGGCGCCGTAAGCGGCGAACGCGTTCGACTCGACGGTCTCGTCCTTCTTGTCGAATCCGGAAAGCTTCGCACCGGCCTCGTAGGCCATGGCGGCCGCGAGGGGGTTGTTGAGCTTGCGGTATGCCTTGCCGATGTAGTTCCAGGTCTGCGGCGTCTTTTCCTTCTGGTCGCCCGTCGATTCGATGGCCGCGAGGACCTTCTGGAAGTACTCGATCGAGCGGAACCAGTTCTGGCTGTCGTAGAAGCCGCGCGCCGTGGTGAAGAGGACATCGGGCGGAATCACGATCTGCGCGCCGCCGGCGCCTCCCTTGCTCTTGTCGACGAGCTCGGACAGCTTGCGAGCGAGCACGCGTCCGACGCCTCGGCCCTCGGCCGCCTTCGCCATCTCCTGGCACACCTGGATGGCCTTCTCCATGTCGTCGACCGACTCGAGAGCGTTGATGCGCTCGAGCTGGGCGAGGAAGCCCCAGTTGCCGAACGTGTGCTTCTGTCCGTCCGGGCCGGTCAGGAGCTCGTCGAGCCGCTGGACGGTCTCGACCGCTTCGGGGTAGCGACGCGTCCAGTTGAAGATACGCGCCTGCTCGTAGATCGCGCGCTGGGCGAGGCTCGTGAACCACGGGTCGGGCCACAGATCGCGCACGCCGTCGCCGGCGGGGTCGAGCTGGTAGCGGGAGACGATGCCTTCGAGGTAGTCCATCGCGTAGCTCGCGAACTCTTCGCCGCGATCTTCATTCTCGAGGGCGCGCTCACCGTTCGCCTTGCCGACGTAGAGGAGGGCGAGCCATCCGGCGCGCGTTCCCTCGTACGTCCAGGTGAAGTCTTCGAGCTCGTCGGCTGCCAGCTTCAGGTTGTTCTCCTTCTCGAAGGAGCCCGGGGCCTGCAGCGCGGCGACGTAGTAGAAGTTCAGCGCTCGGAAGAAGAGCGCCTTCTGGTAGAGGTTCTCGTTTCGGGTCTCGGGATCCTGCGCGGCGAGGAAGTCGGCGGCCTTCTGCAGCAGCACCTGGGCTTCCTGGATCGCCTCGGTTCCCTCGTTGCGAAGCTCCTTGACGCGATCGGGGTCCTGCTCCTCTTCCATGAGCTTGCCGATCGCTTCGCCCTTGCTCTGCAGGAGCTCGCCGAACTCGAAGATCGCGTCGAAGAACTTCGGGTGATCTTCGTACTTCGCGATGAACTCGTCGTAGCCCTTGGCGGCTTCGCGGTACTTGTCGATCTTCTCGGTGCCCGACGTTTCCTTGTCGGCGGCGCGCTTCTGCACGCCGACGAGGCCGAGCTTCGCTTCGGCCTGGTCCGCCGGCGAGACGCCGGGCCGGCTCATCATGTCGTTGAGGAGCTCGGTCGCCAGTTCGAAGTAGGAACGGTCCGCCAATCCCATGGCGAAGTCGTAATCCTCGATCTGGGCCTGAGCGCGGGAGGGAAGGAGCGCGAAGAACAAACACGCGATCGGAAGTAGAACGAGTCGTTTCATGGCCGACCCCCGTCTGTGGAAAGGCACGCCTAGCGGCAAGCTTCGGACGTGACGCGGTGTTACGTGGACCCTTCGGTCAAGCTGAGGCCGAAAGGCCAAACACTGGAGTGAGTCTGGACGAACGTCTTGAAAGCGCAACCGCCTTGCGCATGCTACCGGCGGGCCGTGTCGTCGCTACCATCCGTTCACGACCGGCGGTACGCGACTGACTTGCGAGCTCGCAGGCAACCTAGCTTGCACAAGACCGGGCTTGCACAGGACGAAGCGTCGCTTCCCTTTTTTTCTTCTCTATCGGGTCAATTCTAGTCGGTTGATTCCAGCTGTTCGATACCAGCCGAGTCCACCGATTGAGCCCGTCGCGGTCGAGCGAAGGCCCAACTATAAAAGAATCTCGCCGCTGCTGCTACAAAACAGCTCGCGGGGGAGGAGTAACGTCTCCTCGCCCCGCGAGGTTCGATTCGTCATTTCGTTGCGTTCGTCGATCCTCGATCGCCAGCCCCCGTGGGGGAGGGTGTCTCGGACCGAAAAGCGCGCTGACTAGCGGCCGATCCCGACGCCCGGCTCGAACTCGTTCATGATGACCACGCGGGCCTTGAGCAGAACGAGCAGGTTCTTGTAGCGGTTGAACGTTCCCCGGCGCGTGAAGAAGAAGCTCACGATCGGGATGTCGCTCAGGATCGGGACGCCGGACTTGGTGTTGCGCTCTTCCGCGATCTTGAGACCACCGAGGAGCAGCGTTCCACCATCCGGGACCGTGACGGTCGTTCGGACGCGCTGGACTTCGAGGCGCGGCAGCTGCAGGCGACCGGCGTTACCGATGGCGAAGGAAACATCGCGCTCCGGAATCGGTCGTTCCAGCTGGGAAACGGTCGGGCGCAGCTCGAGCGTGACGAAGCGACGGTCGGCACTGACGACCGGGCGCACGTCGAGGATGACGCCGTCCGAGATGACATCGACGATCGGGTCGGCGATCTGGGCCGCCTGGGCGATCTCGACGTCGAAGTCCTTGATGTACGAAACCTGGTTGATGACCGAGATGCTCGCGCGCTCGTTGTTGGCGATGAGGAGCGTCGGGGCGTTGATCGCGTTGATTCGCTCCGACTTCTGCACCGCGCGAAGGATCGCTTCGAGCTCGGTGTCGTCGAGGTAGGTGAACTGGCCGGTGAAACCACCCGAGCCGGTCATGACGCCATCCTCACCGAGCGTTTCGTCGATGAGGTTCTCGACTCGACCGCGGACGTCGCCGTCCTGGCCGTCGTTGTAGAAGATACCGCTCGAGTTGTCGGTACCGCCACCTTCCGGAACGGCCGGCGTGCCGACCAGGATGTCGTCGAGCGGCTCGTTCGTACCCTTGCCCGGCGTACCACCGCCACCGGTGTCGTCACCGAGGCCGCGGAAGTCGACTCCGACATCTTCGAGGAAGTTGTCCTCGACGGTAAGGAAGCGGGCTTCGATGTGGACCAGCAGGCCCTGCGAACCGCGCAGGTCGTCGAGCATCTCGCGGATCATGCGGTGCACTTCGCGCGTCTGCATGATGACGAGGACGCCTTCGCGCGACTCGATCGAGGTCGGCGGCTCCCACGAGTCCGTGGCGATGTTGTCCTGGATGAGCTGGACGAGTCGGTCCGCCGCGATGGCCGGCTCCGGCTCTTCGAGCTCTTCGAAGCTGTCGTCGAAGCTCTCGAAACCGCTCGAGCCTTCGAGGACGATCTCTTCACCCGGGTAGTCGATGATCGGGGTGGTGAGGTCGCGAACGTTGTAGAGCTCGAGGTACACGTCGCCGGTCACGTCCTGCGCGGTCGTGAGCTTGACGACCGAGTCCTCGACGCGCCACACCAGGTTCTTCAGACCGGTGATGAGGTTGAGCGCCTTCTCCATGGAGAGGTCGGTCACCTCGAGGTTGACCGCGAGCTCCGAGTCGGAAAGCTCTTCGGTCACCTGACGCGTGACGACGAAGTTGACGCCCGAGATGTCATGGAAGAAGTCCATGACGTCCTGGAGCGGCTCGTCTTCGAACGCGGGGGAGAACTTGATCTCGGCGAGGAGGTTGCGAATGCGCGTTTCTTCGGCGGATTCGGTGGTGTCCTCGTTCGTGAACTGGCGCGGCTGGCGCAGGGCCTGGTTCTCGGCCCAGCCCTTCGGGAACTCGACGATCCCGTTCTGCGGCACCATCGAGCCCTTGAGCTCTTCGAACACGGTGCGCCAGTTTTCCGAGTAGTCCTTCAGAAGGACTTCATCGCGCTGCGCGTGGTACGCAGCCATCGAGAGCTCGTAGAGGCTCTTCGCTTCGTTGCTGCTGCCGTCGAGATCGAGGATCGCCTGCGCGAGCTGCGCCGACACCTCGAAGTTGCCGCGCGTGAACTGACGGTCGGCATCCGCGAACAGCTTCGAGATGCGCTCGCTCATGTTCGCCTGGGCGCGCTCGGCTTCGGCAGCCTTCTCGGCTTCGACGGCTGCGGCCAGCGCTTCCTCGCGAGCCTTCTTCTGACTCGAGAGGCTTTCTTCGGCGCGCGTGAGGTAGTCCTTCACGAGGCCGCGATCGAAGCGCGTGTCGAGGTCGTACGGGAACCAGTTGAGAATCGCGAGCGCGTCCTCGAAGTCCTGGATCGCCGTCTCGTAATCCTCGTTCTCGAACGCGTACTTACCGCGCTTGAACGAGCGGTCGGCGCGGATCCGCGCTTCCTGCACCTGCAGGGTCTTGCGGTCGACGCCCTGCTCGAGCGCGAGGCCGGCCGAACCCGGCGTGCGACCCAGCAGGCCGCTCACCTCGTTGTAGCCCGACTGCGCGTCGGCGTTGTTCGGGTCGAGGTCGAGAGCTTCCGAGAAGTTCTCGAGGGCCTCTTCGAGGTTCCCGCGTTCCACGTTGCGGCGCCCCATGACGACGAAGCGCTGGACGAGGAGCTCGGCTCGATCGTCGCGCGACTCGGCGGCCTCGACGGCGTCGTCGAGAGCGAGGCCCGAGCCGGAGCTCGTGTCGCTGTCACCCGTCGTCCCGGCCGTAGGAGGATCGAGATCCTGCTCGTCGGTCGTCGACTTGTTGCTGCAGCCGCTGAGCGACAGGGCCAGAAGGGAAACAAAGGCGATGACCCACCAGAACATGTGGGCCGAAGAGGTCGATTTCATCGATTTTCACCTCGATCTCTGACGAGCTCGTTACCCGAAAGCACGATCATTCCACTCGCGGAGGAGAGCACGACTACGGAGAGCCCTGCGGGATGCTGTTGCAGGAACGGACAAGGGGAGTCTCAAGAGGCTGTCGATGGAGGACGTTCCGTCAGGACCTCGACCGAATCGGTCAGGGCCTGCCGGGAAGGACCCCATCGTTCCCATAGGCAAGCTCAACTGGGCAACCTCGAAGCCGAGAGAATCCCTCTCGCCGTGCTGATCGGTAGGCCTGAAAGAAGATACGAACACGCACCCCGAGTGCGATACCCGATGACAGGCGACCTGGCTTTTCCCTTTTTGCAGGCGACTCTTACGTAAAATCGCGGGCACTTTAGCAGAAGCTCGTCTGAGGTGTCAAGCAAAAAAGAAAGGGGTCACTTCTTTTGTAAGAGCTTTGCTACCAACTGGATATCGTGCCACGTTTTGACCTTCTCCGCGGGATAGCGAAGCAGGTAAGCAGGGTGGTACGTGGGCACTACATCCACGTCGCGATATCGGTGGACGCGCCCGCGCAGCCCGCCCAGGCCCCGCTCGGTTCCGAGCAGGGTCTTGGTGGCCGGCGCCCCCAGCGTGCAGATGACGGTCGGTCGGATCGTCTCGATCTGCGCTTCGAGGTAGGCGAAGCAATTGCCGATCTCGTCGGGCCGCGGCGTGCGGTTTCCCGGCGGGCGGCACTTCAGCACGTTGGCGATGTAGACCTCGCTGCGGTCGAGCCCGATCGAAGCGATGATCTTGGTGAGCAGCTGCCCGGCCGGGCCCACGAACGGACGTCCCGTCCGATCCTCTTCGGCACCGGGGGCCTCGCCGATAAACATCAGCCGCGCCTGAGGATGGCCTTCCCCGAAGACGCATCGCTTCCGCGTCCCGGCGATCTCGCACCGCCGGCAGGCGTCGGCCTCTCGCGCCAGCTCGGCGAGGGCCGGATCGTCTTGCCGCGGAGGCGGTGGAACCGGGGCCTGAG
>CAZQZX010000067.1:0-28096 GCA_964597885.1 uncultured Planctomycetota bacterium | reverse complement strand
CCTTGCCGTCCTTGTCACCCGGGTACCAGTTCTGGACCGTCGAGTACTTGATCTCGGCGTCGTCGAGGGCGACGAGCTCGACCACGGCGGCGTGGAGCTGGTTCTCGTCGCGCATCGGAGCCGTGCAGCCTTCGAGGTAGCTCACGTAGGCGCCTTCGTCGGCGATGATGAGCGTGCGCTCGAACTGGCCGGTGTTCATCGCGTTGATGCGGAAGTACGTCGAGAGCTCCATCGGGCAGCGAACGCCCTTCGGGACATAAACGAACGATCCGTCGCTGAAGACGGCCGAGTTCAGCGTCGCGAAGTAGTTGTCGGTGTGCGGCACGACCGAGCCGATGTACTTGCGGACCAGCTCCGGATGGTCGCGGACCGCCTCGGAGAACGAGCAGAAGATGACACCGAGGTCGGCGAGCTTGTCCTTGAACGTCGTCGCGACCGAAACGCTGTCGAAGACGGCGTCGACGGCGACGTTCGTGAGGCGCTTCTGCTCGTCAAGCGAGATGCCGAGCTTGTCGAACGTGGCTCGGAGCTCCGGATCGACCTCATCGAGGCTCTCGAGCTTCTTCGGCGGCTTCGGGGCCGAGTAGTAGCTGATCGCCTGGTAGTCGACCGGCTCGTACTCGACGTTCGGCCACTTGGGCTCGGTCATCTTCTGCCACTGGCGGAAGGCGTTCAGCCGCCACTGGAGCATCCAGTCGGGCTCGCCCTTCTTGATGGAGATCGCCGCGACGACTTCTTCGTTCAGGCCGGGAGGAAACGTGTCGGCTTCGATGTCGGTCACGAAGCCCCACTTGTACTCCTGACTGGTGAACTCTTCGATCGTCCTGGTCGCCTCTTCGAGCGGGTCGGACATGGTCTTGCCTCCGGCCAAATTCGTTGTCGTTGCTGCGTTATCGAAGGCGGCGAGCGTCGGCCTGCCGCTTCTGTATCGTTGGTCGTGTGTCGCTTCTCGTCTCGCGGTCAGACTTGCATCGGCTGAACCGGCTCGCCTCCACCGGATGCGCCGCCGTTCGTCGCGTCGCCGCCGGCCCCGTTGCCGTTGCCGGCGAGGCCCGTCTGAGCCCCGTTCTTTCCGCCGGCGCCGTTGCCGTTGGTGCGAAGCGGGGGAGCGCCGTTCGCCATCTCGGCGAGGCTGATTGCCGCGAGAGTGTCCTGGATGGCCCGGTTGATCCGGTTCCAGTTGGCCTGCACGGGGCACGTGCCGACGTGCTGGCAGTCGGCATGGTTCCCGGCGGGCTGATCGACGCAATCGGTGAGCGCGATCGGTCCTTCGAGGATCTCGATGATCTCGGCGACGGTGATCGCCTCCGGGCTGCGCAGAAGCGAGTAGCCGCCCTTGGCGCCGCGGTGCGAGGCGAGGATGCCCCCTCGGGTCAGGACCTTGAGGATCTTACTGACCGTCGGCTGGGGAATCCGGGTGTCGTTCGCGAGATCGCTCGCGGCGAGCATGACGCCCTCGCCGGCGGTGGCGAGGCGGGTCAGAAGGACCACCCCGTAATCGGTCTCACGTGTGATTCGAAGCATAGAAACGAGTCGAGAGTGTCTCGGAGAATGAGTGTCTTCGCGATCCCCTTCGAAAGAGGACACTTTTAGTACTATATCCTTCGGCAGTGGGCAAGGACAGGTCGCGAAAAAACTTAAAATTTCGATACCGATCTGTATCGAAAGTCCGCAGCTGATTGGCAGACCGATAGATGGAGCGATCGGGCCCTCCGGGGGCGTCGCGCCCTCCCGATCGAGCTTGGGGGAAGGTAAGGTAGGGGCAAGAACGGTCCGGGGCGCCTCGAGGCCCCCCTGCGAGGGCGTCTGGGCGGACGCGCGCCACGGACCCGGGCCACGCTTGCGATCGACGCGGGCCGCTTACCACCTCGCTCGCGGGACGAGAACCTTTGAGCCGACCACTGGACGCTTCCGAACCGTCGTCCGCCCGATCGGGCCGCGGCGACGACGACCTGAGCTCTCTCGAGGGCACGGTCGACCGCTTCGTTTTCCAGAACGAAGACAACGGTTGGAGCGTGGCCAAGCTCATGATCCGGCGGCGCAAGGAGCCCGTCACCGCGGTCGGCACGCTCCTGGGGATTCGTCCCGGCGAGACGCTTCGCATGAAGGGCCGCTGGGTGCGCGACCCGCGCTTCGGCGAGCAGTTCCGCGTCGACAGCTACGTCACCATGAAGCCGGCGACGCTCGTCGGGATCCGCAAGTATCTCGCGTCGGGACTGATCCCCGGCATCGGCGAGGTGATGGCGGAGCGCATCGTCGAGAAGTTCGGGCTCGAGACGCTCGAGATCCTCCAGCACCAGACCGCGCGGCTCGCCGAGATCGACGGCATCGGGCCGAAGCGCGTGGACACGATCCGCGAAGCGTGGGCCGAGCAGAACCAGATCCAGGAAGTCGTCATCTTCCTGCAGACGCACGGCGTGTCGACCAACTACTCGGTAAAGATCTTCAAGCAGTACGGAAGCCGTGCGATCGCGCGCGTCCAGCAGAACCCGTACTGCCTGGCCGCCGACATCCCCGGCATCGGATTCCAGACCGCCGACCAGATCGCCGCGAACCTCGGGCTGCGACCGGACGCGCCGCAGCGGATCCAGGCCGGCGTCCTGCACACGCTCGATCAGATGTCGCAGGCCGGCAACGTCTACGCGCCGCGCGAGCTGCTCGAGCGCAAGACGGCCGAGACGCTGGCGCTCGTCGGCGCGGAGGTGACGGTCGAGGACGGCGGCGAGCCGCACAAGATCACCCCGGCGATCGCGGCCGACCTGATCGGGCGCGGGGTCGACGAGCTCGGGCGCGCGGCACGGGTCGTCATCGATGAGGTCGCGGGCGAGCCGGCCGTCTATCTCGAGGCGCTGTACCTCTGCGAAACGCACTCTGCGGAGCGCCTTCGCGAGCTCGTCGAAACGCCCGCGCGAACCGTGCGCATCGACACCGAGCGCGCGATCCGCTGGTACGAAGAACAGGCGGGGCATCAGCTCGGCGAAGAACAGCGTCGCGCCTTCGCCGAGACCGTTCGCAGCAAGGTGGTCGTCATCACCGGCGGTCCGGGTACCGGCAAGACCACGCTCGTCAACGCGATCATCCGGGTCTTCGAGAAGAAGGTGCAGAAGGTCGAGCTGGCCGCTCCGACGGGACGCGCGGCCCGGCGCATGAGCGAGGCGACCGGACGCGAGGCGCGCACGATCCATCGCCTGCTCGAGTTCAATCCGCGCACCGTCTCGTTCGGGCGCGATCAGGATACGCCGATCGAAGCCGAGCTGGTGATCGTCGACGAGGTGTCGATGGTCGATCAGGTGCTCTTCCATCAGCTGGTCGACGCGATCCCGCTGAACGGCCGTCTCATCCTCGTCGGCGACGTCGATCAGTTGCCGTCGGTCGGGCCCGGGCGCGTGCTTCACGACGTGATCGAGAGCGGACGCGTGCCGGTCGTGCGACTCACCGAGATCTACCGGCAGGCGGGCGAGAGCCTGATCGTCGTGAACGCGCATCGCATCCATCACGGCGACATGCCGTACCTGAGACCCGAAGCCGACACCGGCGACTTCTTCTTCCACGAGAGCGAGGAGCCCGAAGACGCGCTCTCGGTGATCAAGCGGCTCGTGTCGGAGCGGATCCCGGAGCGCTTCGGGCTGCGTTCCATCGAGGACATCCAGGTCATCACGCCGATGCACAAGGGCGTGCTCGGCTCGGTGCGCCTCAACCAGGAGCTGCAGTCGCTCTTGAATCCGCACGGCGCATCGGTGGCGCGTGGCGATCGGGTCTTCCGGATCGGCGACAAGGTGATGCAGATCCACAACGACTACGACAAGGACGTCTTCAACGGCGACATCGGCCGCGTCGCTCTGATCGACGAGGAGGAGCGCAAGATCTCCGTCGCGTTCGACGGACGTCCGGTCGTCTACGACTTCGGGGACCTCGACGATCTCGTGCACGCCTATGCCTGCTCGATCCACAAGTCGCAGGGCAGCGAGTTCCCGGCCGTGGTCATCCCGCTCCACACCGAGCACTTCGTGATGCTCAAGCGCAACCTGATCTACACCGCGATCACGCGCGGCAAGCGCTTGGTGGTCGTGGTCGGCTCGCGTCGCGCGCTGGCCCTGTCGGTGCGCAACGAGCGAGACCAGCCGCGTCACTCGGCGCTCGCCTGGCGCCTCGCCGAGGGGGCGGGAGAAAAGCCGCACGTCGAATCGGTCTGACCGCCGTGCCGCGTCTCCGGGCGATCCGCGGATTCCGTGCTATGATGGCGCCGGCGGAGGAGAAAAGCATCGATCCAGGGAGACGAAATCCTTGTCACGTTTCACGGGCGCTCGGCCTCTGCTTGTGCTGTTCCTGACCGTTTGGACGTTGCCCCTCGTCGCCGGATGCGGCGGTAGCTCGGAGGGCGATGTCGTCGCGACCGAATCGACTCCTGCCGCGATCGAGCCGCGACTGCCCATCCCCTTCGAGGGGGGCTCCCGACAGCGAGCGCGCCTCGCGAAGATCCAGGGGATGCCGGCTCCGGAGCTGCAGCTTCGGGCGACCCTGAACGGACGCGGCCTCTCGATCGCGTCCCTGCGCGGGTCCGTGGTGCTCCTCGACTTCTGGGGCGTGTGGTGCGGCCCCTGCAAGAAGCTCACTCCCGTCATGAAGGAGCTTCACCGCAAGTACGCCGACCAGGGCCTCGTGGTGCTCGGCGTGCATACGGATCGTGACGCGCACAAGGTGGCGGGTTACGTGAAGCAACACAATATCGAGTATCCGATCGGGATCGAAGCACAAGGGAATCGTACCGCGGCCGCGTACTACGTGGACGGCTATCCCGACCTGCACCTGATCGATCACGAAGGGACGTTGCGCTTCGCCGATCTCAACAACGCGGCTCCGATCGAACAGCTCGAGTCGGCGATCGAAGCGTTGCTCGCTGAGCGCGCGCGCGACCGGGGCAAACGCGGATAACGCCGGACGCGCGGACGTCGCGTTCGCGGTGCGTGCGGTCAATTCGCGAGGCGCCACCGACTTCGGATTTTCCCCTCTTCTCTCCAACCGAAACTCATTACAATCGTCGCCCCATGTTTCCAGTCCAGCCCGACTCCGTGCATGGCGTTCTGCACGGATACAACCCGTGGTGGAGCACCGGCAAAGTTCCCAAGGAACATGCTCCGCCGGTAGCGCGCGAGGCGCTCGGAGACCTCTCGGCGCTCGTCGCGGACGACCGGGCGGACGCACGCGTGCTCTTGACCGGGCCGCGACGGGTGGGAAAGACGACGCTCCTGCATCAGCTCGTCCAGGAGCTCCTCGAGCGCGGTACGGATCCGCGATCGATCTTCTACGTGGCGCTCGACCACCCTCTGATCCAGCTCACGGACTTCGAGGACCTGGTCCGCTTCTATCTGAAGAACGTGCTCGGATCCGCGCGTAGCTGCACGTTCCTGCTCGACGAGGTGCACGCGTCGAGGGACTGGACCAAAGGCGTCGATCTCGTCACGCGGCGCGACAACATCCCGTCGCACATCGTGGCCACGGGTACGTTCGCCGAGGGAATGAAACCCAAGGGGCGCTCGCGCTTCGACCCGGCACAGTGGCACAACCTTCGGCTGCCGACGCTGCGCTTTCGCGAGTTTGTCTCGATTGTGAGACCGGGCAGCCGGATCGACGCCCCTGCTTTTCTGAGCGCCGAGCCGCCGCGAATCGATCCCGAGGATCTCCTCGAGAACCATCACACGAATCGGACGCTCATCCCGCTGTTCAACGAGTTCCTGCTCCGCGGCGGTTTCCCCGAAGTCGCGCACATGGGACGGAGCCCGTCGCTGATCCAGAAGCACCTGCGCGAGGATGTCGTCGAGCGAATTCTCTTCCGCGACATGGCGCACATTTACGGTGCGCAGAATCTTCCGGAGCTCGAGCGGCTGTTCATCCACATCGCGCTGCAGACCGGCAACCGCTTCAACCTGTCGGACCTCGCGATCAGCCTCGGGATCGCGCGCTCGACCGTGTCGCAGTACATCCAGCACATGGAGAGCACGCTGCTGATCTACCTCGTGCGGAACTTCCGGGGGAAGTCGACGAAGGGTCTTCGCTCGCGTCCGCAGATCTACGTGGTGGACGGCAGCCTTCGCAACGCGGTGTTGATGCGCGGGGAAGAGTATCTGCAGCGACCGTCCGAGCTCGACACGCTCGCGCGCACCGTGCTCATGACGCACCTCGGAGAGCTCGCGCGCGATCGCGGCTGGAAGCTTCATCACTACCGCGATCGCCTCGGAACGCGCGAGGTCTACGTCGACGCCGTGCTCGAGACGGACAAGGAGGTCATCCCTCTCGCGCTCGCCTACCGGCCCGACGCGATGCCGGACGACATCCAGGATCTGTGCTCGTTCATGGGCAAGGAGAAGTGCCGTTCGGGCTATCTCCTCACCCAGGGAACGACGAAGAAGCGTATCCGAGAGACGCTCTTCGAGGACATCTACGAGGTACCGCTCTGGACGTTCCTGTACGGGCTGCCGTCCGGATCAACCGCCTGCCGGAGCGGGAGTCCCTGCGCGCCTTGAGCTCGCGGCACCGCGGTCGTCCTTCTTCGGCTGCGCGGGACGGAGCCACGACGCGTACGACGCCCACTCCAGCTGACTGGCATGACGCGGATCATCGGGCAGCATCGTGACGTAGATCTCGCACATCTCGTCCTTCGTGCCCCATCCCCATCGCACGCGGCCGGGTGGTGAGCTCGGGTTCGCCGGGTTGTCGGCCGAGTTGTCGAACGTGAACGTCGCCTCGATCCGGCTTCCGGCGGGGATGCGAACGGGCTCGCGATACACGTAGACGCTCTGCCAGCGGAAGTCCCATCGCGGCACGCTCAGAAGCGAGTGCTTCGTTCCGTCCGCGAAGGTGACCGTCACCTCGACGTCGCGCCCGATGAAGTGCATGTGCGGACCGATGTCGATGATTCGCATGTCCACCGGCACGTCCATGTAGACGTAGCGCCGGTACGCGTCGTCCCCGGGCTTGATGTCCACGTACTGCGTGCCGATCACCACGGTGTCGACGAATCGAACGTCCGGGTCTTCGGAGTAGAACAGGGCGACGGTGCTCTGGTCGGTCGTCTTCTTGCCGCTCAGGTGATAGTGCACCTCGAGGACGATGTCGCCTCCGGCGCGCAGCTCCATCGCGAGGCCATCGGGAAGCTCGTACGGCTCCGAACCGGGAGCCCACCCGCCCACGCCGCCGAGATCCTCGATCTCCATGAGATCGTTCGTGTTCCCGAACATCGTGAAGCCCGGTGCGGGGTCCTTGGCGTCGAGCTTGCGCGCGGTGCCGGTGTAGTCGACGAACGCGATCGCGTGATGGACGACGGTGGCGTCACCGGGTCGAAACTCGAAGCCCGAGACCGCGCGGTCCTTCGTGACTCCGCTCGGGATCACGAAGTAGCGATAAATGTCTTCGCCGGACGCGGGCACCTCGAAGGGCTCGGGCATCGTCAGGACGAGGTCGGGCTTGCCGAGTCGCCAGCCGGAATCCTTCTCGGATGCGGCAACCCGGACGAGGTCGGCCTCATCGCCGCGCGGCGCACCGTGGTCCGCCCACCTCCGCAGCATCGCGATCTCGCGATCGGAGAGGATGCGCTCGTCGCGGAAGGAGTGCGCACCGGGCTCGGCGTGCCAGGGCGGCATCACGCGATCCTCGCAGACGGCGGCGATCATCTTGGCGCGGCGCCTGGCCTGCTCATACGTCGTGAGCGAGAACGGGCCGATGTCGCCGGGGCGGTGGCAGTCCACGCACTGCGTCGCGAGGATCGGCGCGATGTGGCGCGCGTAGGTGATCTCGTTCGCTTCCTCGGCGGCCGTGTTCCACGCTTCGAAGATGCATCCGACCGGCGGCTCGTGTCGGCTCGCGGGATCACGCCCGGCGGCCGTGGCTTCGATCGCCGTTTTCAGATCGTGGGAGCTGACCCTCGCGCGCGGCCGGCCGATCGCGGCGAACTGATCGTCGATGCGCCCGCGGTAGGCCACCCGATCGCGCGCGTCGATCACGAACGCCTCCGGAACGTGCGTCGGCTTGAGCCGTGCGGCGATCTCGCCGGTCGTGTCGAAGAGGATCGGGAAGCGGATCTCGTACTCCTTGCGGTACTCGAGAGCTTTCGCCCGCGAGAGGCTCGGATCGGAGAGCACGCCGAAGAAGTCGACCTCGAGCTTGCCGGCAGCCTGCGCGATCTCACCGAGCCGCGGGAGATATCGATTCGAGATCGGGCATTCGGTGTCGAGGAAGACGAGCGCGATCGGGCGAACGCCGTTCTCGGTGCCGGGCCGGCGAATCTTGCCGTCGAGATCGAGCGCGCGGAGGTCCTGCACGCGCGAGGCTTCGACGGGCTCCGTCGCCGTTGCGACGGACACGAGCAGGAGCAGCGACAGAAGGATGGCGCCGTGGCGGATGGGGGATCTCATGACTGGTCTCCTCTCTTCTTCTTCGTCGTGCGTCCCGGACTCCCGGACGGGGCGACGCTCGATCCGGCGGCGGGCTCGGGCCCGATCCCCGAAAGGAGCGTTCGAAAGACGAGCGTGGCGGCGTCGTTGCGCGCAATCGATCCCTCGCGGACGGCGGTCCACGCGGTGTAGATGAGTGCGTCGATGGTTGCAGCGACCCACGGTGTCGGCAGGTCCTGTCCGACGGCGCCCTCGCCGCGCATGGCTTCGACGAGCTCCGCGACCTCATCGAGCTGGCGGCGATACACGGCCTCGATCTCGGGGTCGCGCTGCGCCGCGGGCTCGGTGGCGAGGAAGTGAAAGTGATCGCCGAGCGGGACCACGGCTTCGATCATCAGCTGCATGGCGTGAACGGCGCTCTTGGCTTCGCGCTCGATGTGCTCGGTGGCCTCGTCGGTACGCCGGAGCGCGTCGAGAGCCAGCGTGCGGATCAGGTCCTCTCGCGAGGCGAAGTGCCGGTGGAGGGTGGCGCGTCCCACGTCGGCCGTCTCGGCCACTTCCGAGAGCGAGGCCCCCGGATTCCGCGAGAACAGCGCTGCGGCTGCCTCGAGGATGGCATTGCGGGATTTTTCGCTTCGTCCGGCGGGCATGACGCTCACTCCTGGCTTGCGAGTTTTATCGTCTCAAATAAGACACAAGTGTATCACAAGCTCGAGGGGCGTCAATGGAGCGCGCGAAGAAACGGGTTCGGGATCACGGGCCGGGCCGGCCGGGCCGGCCGGGAGGTGCCGGACGTGCGGTCCGGCGGCGCTTCCGTAGGCGGCCCCCGAGAGAGGGGAGCCGCCTACGAAGGTGCGAGGCTACTGGCGACACCGTCGCGTCGCCCATGGGACTCGACAGCCAATCGAATCCATCTCCTTCCTGCGCAGGGCCAGGCAACTGGCCCTCTACGGGGGGATGGGGCGGACGCGGTTCGTGACACGAAACCGAATCTTTTTCTCTCGCGTGTCGGCGATCCCGGATTCGCGCGTGCGCTAGAATGCCGGCAAACCCCGACCCGAGCGCGGAGACCGACCCCTGAAGAGCCTTTCCTGCATCCTCATCGTCCTGGTCTGCCAGGCCCTCTCGGCGTCGCGAGCGACCGCCGCCGATCGACTTTCCTTCGAGGGCCGCCCCGGACCCGGCTCCGGCAAGCGCATCGTTCTCGTGGCCGGCGACGAGGAGTACCGCTCGGAGGAGTCGATGCCGATGCTCGCCAAGATCCTGGCGGAGCGACACGGCTTCGACTGCACGGTCCTCTTCTCGTGGACGGACGACTACATCGATCCGAACCACCAGGAAGGGCTGCGCGGTCTCGAGGCGCTCGACGACGCGGAGCTGATGGTGATCGCCACGCGCTTTCGTCGTCCGGACGCGGCCGCTGCGGCGCACGTGACGCGCTTCCTCGATGCCGGCAAGCCCGTGATCGGACTGCGCACGGCGACGCACGCCTTCGCGGGACGTGGTCGGTTCGGAAGCGGGAAGGACGCGATCGCCTTCGGTGACTTCGGCATCCGCGTCCTCGGCGAGCGCTGGGTGCGCCACCACGGTGGACACAAGTTCGAAGGTTGCCGGGGCGTGATCGAAGCCGCGAACGCCGACCATCCGATCCTGCGCGGCGTGGACAACGTCTTTGCGCCTTCGGATGTGTACGGCGTCGAGAACCTGACGGATGCCGACACGATCCTGATGCGCGGCGCCGTCACCGAATCGCTTCACCCGGACTCGGCGAACGTCGCCGGTGAAGAGAACGATCCCATGCAGGCGCTCGCGTGGCTCCACACGTACACCGCGCCGAACGGTCGGACGACGGGGCGTTCGTTCTGCACGACGGCGGGAGCGTCTGTCGACTTCGTCTCCGAGGGGCTGCGTCGACTCGTCGTGAACGCGTGCTACAGCCTGACCGGGCTCGAGGTGCCGGCGCGCGCGAATGTCGACTTTGTCGATCCGTTCTATCCGAGCTTCTACGGGTTCATCGAAGAGGACGAGTGGTTTGCCGAGCTCGAGCTCAAGCCCGAGGACTTCGCGCTCGGCGAGTCCCCGTTCCTCGACGATCCTCCCGACACCCCGGCGTGGCCGCACCGTGCGATGCCCGAGGGTGAGTCGCGTCCCGCGACGACGTCGTTCGACGAAGAGGAGGAGGAGGACGAAGAGCTCGGTGGTGGCGACGCTCCGTGGGAGCGGATGGACTACGGCCCGTTCCTGTCGACAGCGGTCGGCATCGGGCCGGACCTGCCGCCGGTGCACAAGGGCATCGTTCTTCGTCTGCGAACCCCGGACGGAGAGCCCACGGACCTTCAGGCCGTCTTCGACACGGACCTGCTCGCATGGCGATGTGTGTGGCGCGGCGAGCTCGAGCTTCGCGGCATCGTCTTCGACGGACCGCATGGAACGTTTCCGCGCATTCGCGGCGAGCCGCTGCTGCGGGCGGACGCGCTGCCCGGTGTCACGCCGACGGATGTCTCCCGTCTCGATGAAGATCCGCGCGACGAGCCGTTCGGTCCGATCCCGTCGTCGTTCGGCCGATGGTCGGGCCTCCACCTCGATGGCGACGACGTCATCCTCTCGTACGCCGTTGGCGAGGGTGCGTACACGATCTTCGAGCGCGTCTTCGCGGAGCGCACCGGGGACGGGCTCGCGTTCGTGCGCGAGGTCACCGTCGAGCCTGCCGGCAAGTCGTCGGAGGGTTCATCCGCCGGGCCGATCTTCGCGATGACTTCCGCGTCGGACGATCGCGGTGCGACTCGTGCGTTCGGCGACGCGGAGGCCGTGCCTGTTCTCGGCCGCGCGTCCGCCTGGCGCGGGCCGCGACGTGGCGCGTTCCACCTGCGCGTGGGTGCCGCCGGGGTTGCCGACCCGCCTGCGTCGCTGAGCGACGACATTCATACCGCCATCGAGCGAGCGCGTTCGCGGTGGGGCGATCCGCTCGTGACGCGAGGCGTCGTCGGGATGACGTTCGACGATCGCGACGAGCGCCGCATCGTGCACGCTGCGGGGGCCGACGCCCGAGAGATCGATCTGTCCGGCGGCGCGTCGGTCGAGCTGCTCGATGCGTCTCCGGCCACGGCGAGGCAGCCATTGCCCGCGGTGGTGCTCTCGTCCGTCGGAGCGTCTGCGCCCGACCTCACGCGAGCCTCCCCGATCGGCTGGTGGCCTTCGGATCGCGGAAGCGGCGCGTACGAGCGAAATGCCTTCCGCGACAGGGACGACCTGCGCCTCGACGGCGTGACGTGGCGTCGAGGCGTGACGGGCCGGTCGCTCGACTTTGACGGGACGGCAGCGGCTTGGGTCGAGACCGAGCTCGTCGATCTCGGCGAGCAGGACCTGACCGTGGCCGCTTGGATCCACACGACGAGCGACGGGACGGTGTTCGCCGTGTCGCCTCCGGAAGGAAGCTGGTGCCCGGACGGCGTCACGCTGTTCCTCCGGGGCGGGCAACTCACCTTCGACGTCGGTTGGGTCGGCGTCGTTCAAGGAGGCCCGGAGATCGCCGACGGATCCTGGCACCATGTCGCCGCGACGTGGCGTCACGACAGCGGCGAGGTGAGACTGTTCGTCGACGGCGCGCGCGTGGCCTCGCGTGCGCTCCCGTTCGGGCGGGAGGAGAGTCGCTCTGCATTTCGCCCTCGATTCGGATGGACGAACGAGGACTTCCCGGAGGTGTCGAGGTTCAGCGGCTACATGGACGGTCTGCTGTTGCTCGGCGCATGCGTCGACGACGGGGCGATGGCCGGAGTCGCGGCGATGTCGGGAGAACCGATCGTCGAGGCGAGGATCGTTCGCGAAGCGTCGCGTCAGGGCGTTAAGGGCCCGTCGTCGAACGGCGCGGCCGCGACGGTGCGGATCGACGGGACAAAGGCCGTCCTCACGCTGCCGCGCTCCGATGCGGACGTCGAGGTCGCGATCTCGAGTCGCCGCGGTCCTCGCTCGACGGTCGAGGCCTGGACGCGCCGCGCGCTCGAGGAAACCGTCGGGGCGGCGCGACCGTTCCGCATCGATCAGCTCACGTGGCCGGCCGAGAACCCGTTCGACTCGTGGCTGCGATTCGGTGCGTTCGACTTCATTCCCGACGCGAGCGCGAGTGGACCGACGTCGGCGCTCATCGCGACGTGGTCGGGAGACGTCTGGCGCGTCGACGGTCTGGACGAAGACCTCAACGAGCTTCGATGGACGCGGACCGCTACGGGGCTCAACCAGCCCTTCGGCGTCGCCGTGCGCGAAGGCGGCGAGGCGCTCGTGCTCGGTCGCGATCAGATCACGCGGCTCGTCGATCGCAACCGCGACGGCGAGGCGGACGCGCTCGAGTGCTTCACGAACGCGAACCGAAACGGCGAGCACTTCCACGAGCCGGCATCGGGACTGCTCTTCGCGCCGGACGGGAGTCTCTACTATCACAAGGCGGCGCGCCACGCGAAGCTCGCGGCGCACGATCATCACGGCACCGTGATCCGAGTTTCTTCAGACGGGGCCGAATCGGAAGTCGTCGCGCGCGGATTCCGTGCGCCGATCGGCCTCGGCATCCTTCCGGACGGATCGCTGCTCGGTTCCGACCAGGAGGGACACTGGACGCCGGCGAATCGCATCAACCTGATTCGACCGACTTCGGGGGCGCGCGCGGCGCCGCGTTTCTACGGCAACGGCTGGGCGGCCGGCGGCGGAACGCGACGCATCGAGCGCGACGGCGAGCGCGTGCAGGAGCCGTGGCCGGACGATGCTCCGTACGAGCCGCCGCTCTGCTGGATGCATCCCACGTTCGATCGCTCTCCGTCCTCGCAGCTGTACGTCGATCACCCGGCGTGGGGGCCGCTCCAAGGATCGATTCTCGGTCTGTCGTACGGAACGGGCGATGTGTACCTCGTGCTGCGTGACGATGTCCCGGTCGAGGGCCGCGAGCCGATCGCGCAGGGCGGCATCGTGAAGCTCGGGCTGCAGTTCCCGACGGGGCTGCTCGCGGGAAAGATCCATCCCGCGACGGGCGACCTCTACGTGTGCGGACTGTTCGGCTGGTCGAGCGATCGCACCGCGCCGGGCGGCTTCTACCGCATTCGACCGCGCGTCGATGCGTGGTCCGAGAGCCTCAACGTACCGGTCGCGCTTCGCGCGACATCGGACGGCCTCGCGCTGACGTTCCTCCATCGCCTCGACGAGGCGTCGGCGAGCGATCCCGGGAACTGGTCGGCTCTGGCGTGGAACTATCGCCGAACGGCCGACTATGGATCCGCGACGTACGACCTCGACGGCCGAGAGGATCGGCGTACCGAATGGCGAATCGATTCGGTCGAGCTTGCGGCGGATGCGAAGACGGTGCGTCTTCGAATCGAAGACGTCGCGCCTGCGATGCAAGCACACGTGACATGGTCGATCCGTGACGCGAAGGGCCGCGCTCTCGAGCACGAGATGCATCTCACCGTGCATGCGCTTCACCAAGGTCGATGAGGACTTCGCGTCGCTGATGTTTTTTCGAAAGACGAGCGAACCTTTCCGAACGCTCATCCGTCTCAACGAGCGGAAAAATGAAAGAAGTCGATTGACTTCGATTCCCGAGCCGCTATCATCTGCGGCTCGGTTGTTTTTCGGAGCTTTGAATTTCGTGCAAACCCGACATGACATCATCAACGGCAGTGAAGCGAGGCAAGACCGCCTGAGCGGTCGGCCCGCGTCGTTCGATTTCATGTACGACGCGAACGCGCATGGGGTATGCCCTCCGGAAGACTGATCGAGACACTCTCGTAGAACTCGAAAGCCTTCCCGGGCGATGCCCGGGAAGGCTTTTTTTGTAGGCGGAGCGAACGCTGAAGGAGAACGAAGAGCCGTGAAGAGGCTTTGCGGAGAGGGTCCGTCCATACCCTCCGGCGAATCCGAATCACGGTACCCCGAACACACGACAACATGATCGATGAACGCCGAGCCGGCGGCGCGCTTTCGCTCCTGCGTGGATTGCGAAGGCGTGTTCCGAGTGACGGATTCTGAAGAGGCGACCTACGGATTAGCTCAGATGGGTAGAGCACCAGAACTTGAATCTGGCTGTCGCAGGTTCGATTCCTGCATTCGTACCGCACGAATCTCCACGTTGCCGGATGGGGGCGACCGTCGCATCGGCCGGCTCCGGGAAGCGTGACCGCGGCCGCCGTGCCTCGAACCGAGGGCGGCGACCGGCGCGATCGATTCCCGTAGCAGCACGCGACGGCGCCCTGCAGCGCGCGGATACCGCTCGCGATGCGACCTCGCTCGCGTGGCGTGGTTCGACCCCGAAGAGCTCGGGAAACGCAGCGATGCGTGTCCCGGGTGTCGCCGGGTGTCGTCCGCGTCGGTGACGATCGAGGCTCGCCCGCGGGCTCAAGTTGCGCTCCGCGTACGAAGGTGTGGCGGACAAGACGGTCCGCCCCCTGAAGGCTCTACCGCACTCGACGGCGCGGTGTCATCGAGACCGATGGAAGGACACGAGAACCGAACCTCGGTGTGCGCGGCAATGACGCCGCGGCAGCCGGGAGAAAGGAGGACGAGACCATGATCCTGAAGCGAATCAAGATTCGGAAGTTCGAGCGTGGGCTGCGGTTCGAGGACCGCGAGTTCGTGGGCGTCATGCAGCCGGGCGTGCACTGGCTGTTCGATCCGTTCGGCCGCGTCCGCGTGGACGTCGTGTCGGTGCGGGCACCGTGGCTCGAGCACAGCAAGCTCGACGTCATCGTGAAGTCCGACGCGCTCGGCGACGAGGTGCGCGTGATCGACCTCGGCGACTGGCAGCGGGCGATCGTCTGGATCGACGGTCGATTCGATCGCATCGCCGGTCCGGGGCTCGCCGTCCTCTGGACCGCGTTCCGCGATGTCGAGATCGAGATCTTCGATGCACGCGAGCCGCGGTTCGAGCACGAGTCGCTCGAGGTGATCCTCAAGTCCGGCGAGGCCGAGGCGTGGATCAACCAGTACTTCGTGGAGCCGGGTCACGTCGGCCTGTACTTCCGCGACGGAGAGCTCCAGGCGACGCTCCGACCGGGTCGGCACGCGTTCTGGGCGTTCGCCGGGAAGGTGCGCCTCGAGATCGTCGACGTCCGTGAGTCGGTTCTCGATATTTCCGGTCAGGAAATCATGACCGCGGACAAGGTCTCGCTGAGGCTCAACGCCGTGGTCGCGTTCCGCGTGATCGACGCCGTGAAGGCGGTGACCGAGATCGGGGATCGCAACCAGGCGCTGTACCGGGAGGCACAGCTCGCGCTCCGTGCCGTGATCGGGACCCGCGAGCTCGACGATCTTCTCGCCCGCAAGGACGAGATGGCCGGAGAGCTCGAGGGCATCCTCAAGGCGCGGGTCGACAAGCTCGGCCTCGATGTGGTCTCGCTCGGAATCCGTGACATCGTGCTTCCGGGTGAAATGAAGGTCCTCCTGAACCGGGTGACCGAAGCGCAGAAGGCCGCCGAGGCCGCGCTCATCACCCGTCGGGAGGAAGTGGCGGCCGCGCGGTCGCAGGTGAACACCGCGCGGCTCCTCGACGCGAACCCGACGCTCATGCGGCTTCGGGAGCTCGAGATCCTGGAGAAGCTGTTCGACAAGGCGAACCTCCAGGTTCTCCTCGGCGAGAAGGGTCTCGCCGATCGCGTCATGAATCTGCTTTGACCGGCCGGTCGGAGGGGCGTCGCTCCTCCGGCCGGCCATCTGGACGGAAGGAGTGACGTCATGAATCGCGTGCTTCGAGCCGGGGAGATCTCCCTCGAGGAGCTCCGCCAGCGAGCGCGAGCGGGATCGGCGGCCGACGTGGACTGGATCTTGTCCCGCGTCGACTGCGGAGCGCCGCATATCGCACGCGCGATGATTCGCTACGCGCTCGGCCTGGTCGACAACGACGAAGGCCGCGCGCGCATCCGTGATCACGTGCGCGACGGAGCGGGAATCGCTGCCGGCATCGTGAATGAGGGGGAGGGCGTGCTCTGATCGAACGAAGAGCGCGTCATCGCGACGGTCGGGGATGTCCGTCGCAAAGGGGGCGGTTGCGGGGGCGGCGTCCGAGGCCCGGTCGAGGGGGACCGAGGCTTCGGGCGTCGCCCGGCGGTCCGGGCTCGATCGCGACCGCGGGCGCTGATCTAGAAGGGTATCTCGAAGCCGACGAGGATACCGTGCAGGCTCGCGTCGATGCCGAGATCGGAATCCGAGGTCTCGTAGTCCATCGAGTAGTAGCGATAGCCGACCGTGAAGATGCCCTGCTTCACGACGAATCCGATGACGCCGGAGATCTGCCACGTGAAGGAGTCGCCCTCGCCGATGTCGAAGCCGCCGATGTCGGCCCGCAGGTCGAAGATCGAGGCATCCGATGCCGGCATGCGCAGGTGAAGGCCGACCACGGGATCGAAGAAGTCTTCGGTCTCGCTTCCGCGGGCGCCGCCGTCGAACTCGCCCTTCATGGTGAGGTAGCGCGCACCCAGAAGGAGATCGAGCCGCGACTTCTCGTCGCCGCCGAGGCGATACTTGAACGTCACGTCGGCGAGGAACATGTCCGCGTCGATCTCGGTCTTTACGCCCTGAAACCGATTGTCGGTGTCGAAGCTGATGTACGTGATGTCGAAGAGGACACCCATCTGCGCGCCGTGCAGGTCGAGAACCATCTGCCCGGAAAAATCCGTGTCGCCGAAGGTATCCCCGAAGCTCAGATCGACGTCGGACTCACGCTGCTCGACGGTCATGTCGCCGTCGAGGTCGAGCAGCCACAGGTTCGTGCGGAAGAACCCGCCGAAGCTGGACTCCGGGTTCATGACGAAGGGGTTCCCCGGCTGCAGCATCGGAGCCGGCTCCGGGGCGGGCTTCGCGCTCGGCGCGAGTCCGTTCGAAGACGAGATATCCGGAGCGACGAGCGAAGACGGCGACCACGTCAGGGTGAAGTCGTCGGCGGGCTTTCCGGCGGCGGGTTCGTCGGTGGCGCGGGCCGGCGTTGCGAGCGCGAGCCACGCGAGGCCGACGGCCAGCGCGAGAATACGATCCGAGCGGTAGAACATGCGAAGCGACTCCTTTCCCGTGATCCCTTCGCCGAGGGGCGACCGATCAATCGGGTAAGCGACCGAACGGCTTTTCGTAGGTGTCTCGTATCCGGGCTTCGGTGTCAAGCCGGACGGGCGAGGATTCGCGCCGCGACGGTTTCGAGGTGCGCGAGGGTGCGGTCGATGTCGTCCTCGGTCGTGCGCGGATTGATCGTGCACAGGCGCAGGGCCGGTCGGCCGGCGAGCACGGTCGAGCTGAGCATCGCGAATCCCTCGCGGTACACTTCCTTCACGATCTCGGCGTGGAGATCGGCCGGGTCCTCGCGTCCGGTCCCGTCGGGGAGGTATCGGAAGGCGACGATTCCGAGGCGCGCCGGGGACACGACTTCCCATCGGGGGGATGCGTCGATCCGAGCCTCGGCGTGGCGCGCGAGCTCGAGTCCGCGATCGATCGCGCGCCGGAAGTCGGCGAGGCCGAACGTCTTGATCGACATCCAGAGCTTCAGCGCGCGGGCGCTCGTCCGCGTGAGCTGCACGCCGTAGTCGCACAGGTTCACTTCTTCCTCGGCGCCCTGCGTGTCCTCGAGGTACGCCGGGAGGATCCGGAACGCGTCACGAAGCCCGGCACCGTCCCGCACGAGCAGGCACGCGGTCTCGATCGGCTGGAACCACCACTTGTGCGGATCGAACGAGCAGGAGTCGACGCGCTCGATCCCTTCGAGATCCCGTCGACCCTCGTCCGAGAGAACGGCCGCGAGCCCGTAGGCGCCGTCGGCATGAAGCCAGAGCCCTTCGCGGTCGCACAGATCGGCGAGCCGGGCGATCGGGTCGACGCTTCCGGTGCTCGTCGTTCCCGCGTTCGCGACGACGGCGAGCGGCCGGCGGCCGGCGGCCCGATCTTCGGCGACGGCCGCTTCGAGCGCATCGACACGGATGCGAAACGCGTCGTCGCTCTCGACCTTCACGAGCTGGTCGTCCGCGAAGCCGAGCGTGCGAAGACCGCGATCGATCGACGAGTGGGTCTGATCGGACGTGTAGACGACGGAGTCCTTCGTGACGCCGCCGGCGCGAGCGTGTCGGGCGAGGGCGAGTCCGAGGAGGTTGGCCATCGACCCGCCGCTCACGAAGATCCCGCCCGCGGACTCGGGAAGCCCGACGAGCCGGCGCAGCCATTCGATCGTGAGAAGCTCGATGGACGTCGGACCGGACGCTGCCTGCCAGGTTCCCCCGAACGGATTGAATCCCGCGACGAGGGCCTCCGCGAGAACGCTCACGTAGTTGTGCGGGCTCGGGATGTAGGCGAAGAAGCGCGGATGGTCGAGTCGCATCGCGTTCGCGAGCACGCCCTCGACGGTCTCGCGGACGATCGACGCGGCGTCGGCGCCGTGCTCGGGAGGGAGCTCGGCGAACCGCGCGCGGGCGTCGGCTCGGGTGATCTTCTGCGTCACGCGCTGCTCGCGGACAGTCTCGAAGTGCTCGACGATCCGGTCGATCACGTCGTAGCCGAGCTTGCGCATCTCCTCCGGTGAGAGGTCGAAGGGAATGGGCTCGGAGCGGTCGGACGGGTCCGTCATGAGCCCGCAACGCCGTCGAGAAGGAACGTCCCCTCGAGGACGAGGACGGCATCGCCGGCGATCGAGACCCGGTCGCCGCGATCCGTGCAGTGGAGCTCGCCACCGCGGGCGGAGATCTGCCGCGCGAAGAGATCGCTCTTGCCCAGGCGCTTCGCCCAGTAGGGGATAAGCGTCGAGTGCGCCGAGCCGGTGACCGGGTCCTCGGGGACGCCGGCCCTCGGACCGAAGAAGCGGGAGACGAAATCCGCATCGGTGCCGGGCGCGGTCGCGATGATCGCGAAGCAGCCGAGGTCGGTCACGCGCTGCATGTCGGGCGCGAGCGCGGCGACGTCGGTCTCTCGCTCGAATACCGCGACCCAATCCCGCGACTCGAGGAGGGCGGTCGGCCGGGCGCCGAGTGCCTCCGCCACCGCGTCGAGATCGCCCTCGCGCGGGCTCGGCGGACGGCTCGGGAAATCGAGCACGAGCCGGCTCCCGTCGCGCGTCACCGTCAGGGTGCCGCTCTTGCGCGTGTGAAATCGCACCTCGGAGCGCCCTTCGGTGAGCTTCTCGAAGACGACCCAAGCGGCTGCAAGTGTGGCGTGCCCACAGAGATCGACCTCGACGGCAGGGGTGAACCAACGCAGTTCGAAGTCTTCTTGCTTGGGTAGAAGGAACGCGGTTTCCGATAGGTGATTCTCGAGGGCGATCTTCTGCAGAAGGTCGTCCGGAAGCCAGCTTTCGAGCGGGCACACGGCTGCCGGGTTCCCACCGAAGGGACGGTCCGTGAACGCATCTACCTGGAAAATCGGGATTTGCGTGGTCATGCGAGGCGAGCCGAAAAGCTCTTGCTTTGCAATGTAAAGTTCTCGATAATCAAGGGCCGATGAAGGGTACGGGCGAGAAGGGGCCCGTGACGGATGGGCCGGCGGCCGAGGAACACCGCGCCGAGCCGGGCCCGATCAGGGAGACATCATGATAGAGAGAGCACCCTGGAGCGACAACCTGCGAGGCATGCACCTGGCGTTCATCATGGACGGCAACGGCCGCTGGGCGAATGCTCGCGGACTTCCGCGCTTCGAGGGACATCGCGCCGGCGCGACGACGGCGCGTCGAGCGGTCGAGGCGGCACTCGATCGCGGCATCGGCACCGTGACGCTGTTCGCGCTCTCGGCGGACAACTTCCGGCGTCCGCCGCGTGAGGTCAGCTTCCTGCTCCAGCTTCTACGGCGCTTCCTTCGTCTCGAGAAGGAGCGCTGCATCGAGCGCGGCGTTCGGCTGCGCGTCATCGGCAACCGCGACCGGCTGCCCGCGAAGGTCGTCGCGCTGATCCGCGAGGTGGAGCGAGCCACCGCGCACGGCGATCGCATGCTGCTTCGCATCGCCGTCGACTTCTCTTCGCGCGACTCGATCCTCGCTGCCGCACGACGCCTGGCCGAGGAAACGCCCACGAACGGAAACGGCCGCGCGCAGGACGTCGCTACGAACGGTGCCGACGCGAGCTCGGACGCCCGCGCCCACGAGCACGCGCGCTTCGCCCGGGCGCTTGCCGCCGTGTACCGCGAGCCCGAGCCGGCGCCGGACGTGGACCTCGTCATTCGGACCGGCGGAGAGAGTCGCTTGTCGGATTTCCTGCTGTGGGAATGCGCCTACGCGGAGCTCTACTTCACGCAGACGATGTGGCCGGAGTTCGAGTGCGAAGAGCTCGATCGTGCGCTCGGCGATTTCGCCGGACGCGAGCGGCGCTTCGGGCTCGTTCCGACGAACGGGGCCTCTCGCGGCTGACGTCGTCGGTTGACGTCGCCGGCTGACGTCCTCGGGGGCCTGCCGTGTCTGCTAGACTCCCAGGCATGGACCGGGCTTCCAAGGCCAAGCGCATCCAGGAGATCCTCGACGATCTCTACCCCGAGACGCCGATCCCGCTCGACCACGAGGATCCGTACACGCTGCTCGTCGCGGTGCTGCTTTCGGCGCAGACGACGGACGCGCGCGTCAACCTCGTGACGCCGGCGCTCTTCGCGAGTGCGTCCAGCCCCGAGGCGATGGTCGAGCTGTCCGTCGCCGAGATCCACGACCACATCCGCACGTGCGGGCTCGCTCCCGCGAAGGCCAAGAATATCCATCGACTCTCCGAGATCCTGCTCGAGGAGCACGACGGCATCGTCCCCGCCGACCTCGAGGCGCTCGAGCGATTGCCGGGCGTCGGCCACAAGACGGCGAGCGTCGTGATGGCGCAGGCGTTCGGGGTGCCGGCCTTTCCCGTGGACACGCACATCCATCGGCTGGCCGCGCGTTGGGGACTCTCGCGCGGGACGACCGTCGAGCGCACCGAGGCCGACCTGAAGCGCGTGTTTCCGCGCGACCGCTGGAACGCGCTGCACCTGCAGATCATCTACTTCGGCCGCGAGCACTGTCCGGCGCGGGGGCACGACCTCGGCACGTGCCCGATTTGCTCGTGGACGGCCACAAAGAAGCGAATGGCCGAGGAAGCGCGGCGTAGCGTGGCGTCACGAAGATCATGAAAGTCCTCTCTACTTTCGAACTGACGCGCCGCTATGGCAGCCGGCTCGGCATCGACGGGGTGAACCTCGAGGTCGCCGAGGGAAGCCTGTTCGGATTCCTCGGACCGAACGGCGCCGGGAAGACGACCACCATCCGGATCCTGCTCGGCTTTCTCGAGCCGACGTCGGGAAGCGCCGAGGTGTTCGGGCTCGACTGCTGGCGAAACAGCGCGACCATCAAGAAGCAGATCGGTTACGTGCCGGGCGACCTGCGGTTGTACACCTGGATGAACGGACACGCGGCGCTTCGCATCCTCAGCGGGATCCATGGGCGCGACCTCACGAAGAAGGGCGTCGAGCTCGCCGAACGATTCCGGCTCGACATGAGCGTGCACGTCCACAAGATGTCGCGCGGGACGCGGCAGAAGCTCGGCCTCATCATGGCGCTGGTTCACGAGCCGCGGCTCGCGATCCTGGACGAGCCCACGTCGGGCCTCGATCCGCTGATGCAGGACGAGCTGTCGAATCTCCTTCGCGACATGGCGGCGAACGGGCACACCGTGTTCTTCTCGAGCCACACGCTGAGCGAGGTCGAGCAGCTGTGCGATCACATCGCGATCGTCCGCGAGGGGCGCATCGTGGCGAACGAGTCGCTGCGGTCGCTGCGGGAGCGCGCGCGCCGAACGGTGACGCTTCTGTTCGACAACGGCGAGGCGGCGGGTGTGGACGTGCCCCCGTTCCTGCGGATTCTCGATCGCGGTGGGCGACAGTGGCGGTGCGAGCTCGCGGGCGAGAGCTCGGATCTCATCCGCTGGGCGGCGACTCGATCGATCGAAGACATGACGATCGGATCGCCGAACCTCGAGAGCCTCTTCCGCCAGTACTACACGACCGAATCCGAAAGCGAGGCGAGCTGATGCGTGGCCTCGTCTACAAGATCTGGCGCGAGACCTCGACGATGACCGGCCTGTTCGCGGCCGCGCTCTTCGCCGTCACCGCGCTTCTGACGTACATCCTGCCGCAGCTTCAGGACGGGTTCGGCGATATCTTCAAGCAGATCCCGATCGCGCGACGGATGGTGTCCGCGCTGCTCTCGACCGAGATCGGCGACACGCTCTCGGCGCAGATGATGCAGGCGATCCTGTGGGTGCATCCGGTGATCCTGACGACCGTGTTCGGCTTCGTGATCGTGTTCTGCACGCGCACGCCGGCCGGCGAGGTCGATCGAGGCACCATCGACATCCTGCTCGGGTGGCCGATCGGCCGCCGCACGGTGTACCTGACCGAGACGGCCTACGTGCTCGCGGCGGGCGTCTTCCTGATGATCTGCGGCTGGCTCGGGCATCTCGTGGCCTCGCCGGCGATGCCGCCCGAGATCCGACCTCGCGGCATGCAGGTGATCGTCGTCTACCTGAACTTCTACTGCGTCTTCGTCGCGGTGGCTGGCGCGGCGTTTCTGGTGTCGGCGCTCTCGGATCGTCGGGGCAAGGCCGTGGGTATCGTGACGACGTTCGTCGTGGCGTCGTTCCTCCTGAAGTTCATCGCGCAGTTCTTCGAGCCCGCCAAGCACGTCGTGTTCCTGAGCGTGCTCGACTACTACCAGCCGGCGAACGTCCTCAGCAGCAACGGATTTCCGGCCGGCGATATGGCGGTCCTCCTCGCGATGGGCGTGGGAGCCTGGGCGATCGGCGGCGAGATCCTCGCGCGACGCTCGCTCTGCACGACCTGATCCACGCCTCGGGATCGACGACGGAAGACCTTTCTGACGCCTTACCTACGTCCACGCCCCGTACCCGGTGCGGCGTCGGGCCGAGATCCGCGCTCAAGACCCCGCCCACAAATGACGAAAAACTTCGTGAAAATGACGAAGACTTACGTCAAACTGGATCGGTCGACGGACGTATACCCCTGCCGTCATCCAGGAGCCTGAGCCATGAAGAAAGATCGAGGACGCCCGACGGACGCCGAGCTGCGAATCCTGCAGGTCTTGTGGGATCGCGGACCGAGCACCGTGCGCGAGGTTCTGCGGACCCTCGAGGAGGAGCACGACATCGGGTACACGACGGTCCTGAAGCTGATGCAGATCATGGCCGACAAGGGCATCCTCGAGAAGGATGACTCGGTGCGGCCGCAGGTCTACCGAGCTTCGCGGACACGCCGCCAGACCGAGAAGGTCTACGTCGGCGATCTCCTCGATCGGCTCTTCCGTGGCTCCCCCGGGAACCTGGTGCTCCAGGCGCTCTCGGCAAGGAAGCTCAGCTCGGATGAGCGGAAGCAGATCCGGGATCTCCTCGATCGCCTCGAGAGCGAGGGGGAAGACTGATGCCGACCCTTCACTTCGACATCGACTGGAGCTCGCTCGTCGAGAGCGCCGGCCTGACGTTCCTGCACTTCCTGTGGCAGGGAACCGCGATCGCCGCCGTGCTCGCGCTCGGCCTCCATCTGCTCCGGCGATCGACGCCTGAAGCGCGCTACGCCGTCTCGCTCGCGGCGATGATCGCGATGATCCTCGCGCCGCTCTCGACGTTCTTCGTGCTTTCGGTCCGGCCGGTCGCTGACGTCCCGCCGCTCGGCGAGGAATCGCTCGCGCTCTTGACGCAGAGCTTCGAAGGCGCGCGTGAGATCCCGTGGCTCTACGCGATGCTCACCGCATTCTGGGGCGCCGGCGCGATCCTGTTTCACGTGCGAGTGGTGCTTCACTGGACCTACGCGCTTCGACTTCGACGCAAGAACGTACGTGTGGCTCCGGCCGCGGTCCGCTCGCTCGTTCGGGAGACGGCGCGGCGATGGCGCATCTCGCGGCCGGTGCGCGTCCTCGAGTCGGGCCTCACGCACGTGCCGATCGTCGTCGGCTGGCTGCGTCCCGTGATCCTGCTTCCGGCCAGCGCTCTGACGGCGCTCCCTCCCGAGCAGCTCCGCGCGGTGATCCTTCACGAGCTCGCCCACGTGCGTCGGCACGACGGGCTCGTGAATCTCGTGCAGGCTGCTTTCGAATCGACGTTCTTCTTCCATCCGGCCGTGTGGTGGGTTTCGAACCGCATCCGGGTGGAACGCGAATACTGCTGTGACGATGCCGCCGCGGGACGCCGCGGCGAGGCTCTTGCTTACGCGAGGGCACTCTTGACGCTGGACGGGCTGCGCAGCCCCCACACCGGACCCGTGAACCGTTTGGCCATGTCATCGACTGGAGGACCCCTGATGAAGAGAATTCGACGGATTGTCGGCGCCGAGCGCGACTCCGCCGGCCGAGCGGTCGGCTGGGCCGTGCCGCTGGTGCTCGTCGCCGTGGCCGCACTCGCGTTCGTCGCGATGCGACCGGCCGTGGCTTGCCCCCCCGAAAAGAACGAGAAGGCGAAGGAAGAGATCGCGGCCGCCAAGAGGAACCTGATCCTCGCCGAGAAGGCCGCGCAAGAGAACCTGATGCTCGCAAAGCAGGCGGAGCTGGAAGCTCGCCAGGCGATGGTCGCGAAGCAAACCGCCGAAGCGGCGCGCGCGGCCGCGATCGCCGAAGAGCTGAAGGTGCTCGCCGAGCACAAGAAGAAGGCGGAAGTCTTCGAACGAATGCAGGCGGAGCGGGCGCGAGTGCGCGAGCTGCAGCTCCACGAAGTGGCTCTTCGCGCCAAGCTCGACGAGGCCCGCGCGCGTTATGACGAGCATGGTAGCGAGAAGAACAAGCGCGTCATCCTCGAGCTGGAGAAGGCTCGCGAGCTCCAGAGGCGCGAACGGGCCCGCATCGAGGACGCGATGCGCGAGAAAGATCTCGCCCGTGAGCTCGAGGCCCGCGAGCGGGTCGTTCGCGAGATCGAGTCGCGCGAGAAGGACCTCGCGCGGGAGATCGAAGCGCGTGAGAGGAACTTCGCGCGGGAGATCGAAGCCAAGGAGATGCATCTCGCTCGCGAGATCGAAGCCCGCGAGCGGCAGATGCACGAAGAGATCCGCGCCCGCGAGGAAGCCCTGCAGCGCGAGATCTCGGAGCGCGAGCGTCGGATGCACGAAGAGATCCGCGCGCGGGAAGCGCACCTGCACGATCTGCAGCGTGAGCTCGAGGAACGCCTCGCGCACGAGGAGCGTGCGTACAAGGAGAAGCGCGCCTACGAAGAGAAGCGCGCGTACAACGAACGTCGCGCCTACGAAGAGAATCAGCGTCGCGACGATCAGAAGCGCCGGGCGTACGACGAGCTTCGCGCGATCGAGGAAGGCCGCGCTGCCGAGAAACAGCGTCGCGACGATCAGAAGCGCCGGGCGTACGACGAGCTTCGCGCGATCGAAGAAGCGCGAGCCGAAGAGATGCGCGCCCGGGATCGCGAGATCGCCGCGATGCAGAAGATTCGCGCGCAGCAGGCGAAGAATGAACATGTGCAGCACGATCTCAAGGCGGCTCAAGCCAAGCTCGAGGCGGAGCTCGCGAAGGAACGAGCTCGCACGAAGGCGCTCCAAGCGAAGCTCGTCGAGCTGCTCTCGCAGACCGATCGAATGCGTGGCGAGCACCAGCAACAGATCATCCCGTTGAAGAAGGCGCTCGAGTCGGCCCAGGTCAACCGGAACGAGATGAGCGACGAGGTGCTCAAGGCGATCATGAAGCGCCAGATCGAGGCGGTCGAGCAGTCGAACGAATCGGCGCGCCGCGACCTGATCGATCTGTTGCACTCGGATCGTTCGAAGGCCGAGATCCTGCGCCTGCTCGAGGAAGAAGAAGCCCGCAAGCGAAAGAGCCGAAAGGCCAAGTCCGCGGAGCTTCGCGTGCTCTAGAGTCACCGACCCCCGGACGTCTGCGCAACGGACCCTCTGCACACGCGCGTTGTCGGCAACGGCAGCGCGAGCCGGCGCGGGCGACACCGGATCGCCAAAAGAAAAGCCCGGCCGGCGCATCTCGCGCCGGCCGGGCTTTTTTGTTTTGCAGCGACCTCACTCGCAGCGTATGGCTTGGCCGCGAATCAGGGGAACGTGTACTCCACCACGTTCGACTTCCGACAGCTCGAGAGCTGATACGCCTGGAAGAAGACCCGCAGGCCCTCGGCGCGGCGCGGAACGCGGAAGTTGAGGAACGCGTTTCCGTTCACGTCGGCGTTTACGTTGCCGAGATTCTTCGGGTTGTTGATGCCGAGCGTGATGTTCGGGCAGCCCGGGATGATCTCGGATCCGGTGTTGCGGTTCGCGACGAAGAACACCGGGTCTCCCGGCTGTGCGCCGGTCGCGCGGAACGTGTTGTTCTGGCCCGCGATTCCCGGGTTGGGGTCGACGAGCGACAGAGCCGTCGGCTCACCGCTCTCGATGCGGTGCACGAAGATGTCGGTATCGCCGTTCTGCGTCGACGGGTAGCACGGATAGATCCGGTTGTCGCCGTACGCGAGGCCGAGGTAGTCGCCCATGAACTGCGACGAACCGCGGTCGAGGCCGTCGTTGATGCTGTTGAAGGCGTTCGGCGTCAGACGGGCCGTCTCCCACGAGCTGCCGCCGTCGGCGCTGAAGGCGTAGTAGGCGTCGAAGAAGCCGTTCGCGTCGTTGTCGTTCTGCGAGGTGTTCTGGCTGTCGTAGTACACCATGTGCAGGACGCCGTTCGCGTCGATCTCGAGCCACGGGAAGAACTGGTCGCCGTCGTTGACGTTGTCGAAGCCGAGCTCCTGTGGGGTCGTCCACGTGGAGCCGCCGTTGGTCGACGTCATCAGGTAGAGGTCGACGTCGCGGTTCGAACCCTGCTGCGACGTGGTGTCGAAGTAGACGAAGTACAGCTTGCCGTCGTTCGGGTCGATCGCGAGCGTGCCGAACGAAGGAACGCGGAACAGTCCCGGGAAGCGGGAGCCGTCCTGCGTGCCCCAGGTGTCCATTCGCGTGACGATGTTGGTCTGCGTGAAGGTGAGGCCGCCGTTGGTGCTCGTGGCGAGGAAGTGCGTGGCGTTGAAGTCCCACACCGTCACGTACAGGGTGCCGTCCGGCGCGACGCGCGGAAGGAAGCCGCCGCCGAAGCCCGCGTTCACCGGGCCCTGCCAGCTGTCGCCCATGTCCGACGAGCGCCAGACGCCTTCGTTGAGCGCGATGTAGACGCGCGTGTCGTTCGGGTTGCCGGGAGCGGCGCCCGCCGCCATCCAGCACTTGTCGGCAAACGAGAGCTGGCCGATCTGGACCGACGGCTCGAAGGTCGCGCTGCCGGCATCCTTTCGGGCCGAGTACAGGCCACCGTTCGTGGTGAACGAGATCGCGCCGACCCAGAGGGCGCCGGTGCGGTGATCGTAGGCGGTCATCGGATCGCCTTCGACGTTCGACTGGTTCGGAAGCGGCGGGCGGAGGGTGAAGTCCGTCCAGGTGGTGCCGCCGTCCTGGCTGAGCGCCACGCCGGTGCGGACCGTCTCGCTGCCGCCACTGTCTCGCCAGTCGTTCCAGCTCGCGACGACCTCATCGGAATCGAAGTCCGACGAAGCGATCGAGGTTTCGTTCGCGGCCGCGGTGCCGCCGCCGACATCGACGCGAACCTGCGGGCCGATGTTGGGGCCGGTCCCGCGGGTCGAAGCCGCGACGGGCGCGCTCGGCGCGGGCGTGCCGGTGAGGGCGCGCTCGAGGTTCGCGCGGAAGAGCGTCGGGAGCGTGGCCCCGGCGCGCTCGGCGGCGTCGGCATGACGGCCGGCCGCTTCGAGATCTCCGGCGAAGTAGCGGGCGCG
>CAZQZX010000066.1:0-28368 GCA_964597885.1 uncultured Planctomycetota bacterium | reverse complement strand
GTAGGGCCCCTCGTGACGCTCTCGGTGGCGGCGCTCCTCACGGGGCTGCCGTACCGGCTCGCTGCGGACTCGGGTGGCGAGTTCTCGCTCGTGGCCCTGTTCCTCGTCGGAATCGCCGTTCTCTCCCTCCCGTTCGACTGGCTCGGGGGCGTCGTGCTGCCTCGCCGGTTCGATCGGCCGGCTCCGACCACCGGGGCCTGGATGATGCGCTGGCTCCGCGGGGCGCTGATCCACACGTCGGTCCTCCTCGCGATCGGCGGCGCGCTGCTCGTGGCGGGCCGTGCGTTCGGGTTCGCGGGCGCGCTCGTCGCGTTCCTGCTTTCGAGCCTGGTCCTGGTCGCCTTCCAGAAGGGGATCGCGCGCTTCGTTGCTCGCCTCCCCGAGACCCCGGATCCGCTGCTGCCGTCCGTGGCCTGGGTCGATACCGATGACGCCGCGTTCACCGGCGGGATCGCGGGGCTGCCCGGGCAGCATCGCGTGCTTCTCCCGAGCCGATGGCGCGAGGTTCTCCCCGAAGACGTGATCGTGGCGATGGTGCACCGGCGTCGGCTCGCGGCGATCAGCGGCGCGCGTACGGCCGGCATCCTGGTGGCGCTCGGCTGGAACGCGGCGGGCTTCGTGCTCGCCTCGCTCGTTACCGGCGCGGCCGTCAGCACCGCGGCCGGGCTCATCATGCTGTCGCTCGGCTTCACGCTGTGGAGCTTCGTCGGCCTCCTCGTGCTGCCGTCGCTCGGACGCCGCTCGGTGTTCGCGCTCGATCAGCTGGCCTTGCGAGCGGGAATCTCGCACGACGCACTTCGCTGCGCGATCCGACGGCTCGACACGTTGCAGGACGACGAGCCGCAGCGCGGGAGGTGGATCGAGACGATCTTCCATCCGATTCCTTCGGTGGATGAGCGCGTGCGCCGGCTCGATGAGTGCCGACCGACGTTCGGCGCGTGGCACGCCGCGCGGCTCGCGCTGTACACGTCCTGGGCCGGGCTCGGGCTCCTCGGGCGAGCCGTGCACTGCAACGTCGGCCGTCCCAGTCAGTGGGTCTACCTGCCCGCGGACTGATCCGCCGCGTCGGACTCCTCGAGGATCGACCGCGTGCGCAGGACGAAGTACGCGGCGCCGAGCCCCGCGATACCGACCGCGGCCGGAACGATCCCGAGCGGCCGTAGGGCGAACGACACCCCGAGCACCGTGAGCGGAAGCCAGACGAGATCGGGCTGGGGCCGCGAGAACGGCAGCCATCCTTCGCGTTGGCGGATCACCCACACGGCCGCGATCGCCGCGAGAAGCTCGGTGGCGACGGTGGCGATCGCCGCTCCCTGCGCGCCGTGCCCGGGAATCAGCCATGCGTTCAGCGCGAGGTTGAGGGCGAGGCACGATCCCGTGATCTTCGCCCACGAGGTCTGCCGGCCGAGCGCGACGAGTGCGGTTCCGCCGAGCGTTCCGATGCAGACGGCGGCGAAGGCAAACCCGAGGAGGCGCAAGAGCGGAATCGAAGGCGCGTAGTCCTCGAGGCCGTAGAGTCCCGCGACGATGTCGTCGGCGAGAACCGCGATGGCTGCGACCGCCGAGAGCCCGAGCACGAGCGCCTGCTGGAAGGTGCGCGCGTAGATGCGGGCGAAGGCTGTTCGGTCGCGGGCCAGCTCGGGCAGCATCGGCGTCGCCAGGAGCGCGGGCACGACGACCAGGAACGCGAAGAGGCGATAGGCCGCTCCGTAGTAGCCGGTCTCGACGTCGCCGCGGATCGGCTTCAGCATGAGCGTGTCGACGTGGAAGTAGAGCAAGCCGAAGAGCGTCGCGAGCCCGTAGGGTGCCGACCTGCGGAGCAAGTCGAGGATCGGCGCGAAGTCGCGCGGTCGTCTCGGCCGGACGATGCGGGCGCCGCGCACGAACGTGAGCCCGCGATCGAGGAGCGCGGCGATGCCGAAGGCGAGGACGGCGTTCGTCAGGGTGAGCTCGTCGCGAGCGTCGAGCATCGCGATCGCGGCGACGAACGCGGCTTGCGAGGCCAGGCGCGAGGTGACCGGCACCACCATGCGCTGCTTGGCATGGAAGAGCGACTCCATGGCGCCGAGCCCGGCCGCGAGCAGGAAGGGCGCGGCGAGCAGTAGCGGTGTTCGCGTCGACGGGCCTTCGAGCGCGATTGCGATCCCGGCGAGCATGAGTGCGCCCGCGGTCGCGGTCATCATGCGTGCCCCGAGGAGCGCGCCGAGCACGTCGGCGGTGCGGTCGGGTGTGCGTGCGATGTCGGCGGTGGCGATGGCATTCCCGCCGAAGCCCACCACGATCACGAAGACGTTGAAGAGCGCGACGACATAGGTGTAGCCGCCGAATCCCGCCACGCCGAGCCCGCGCGTGAGGAGCGCCAGCGCGGTCACGCCGAGCGCCGCTCCCACGAGCCGACCGAGCAGCAGGGCGCCGACATCGCGGCCGATCCGGCGGGCTGCACCGGGCGCCGCTCGATTCGAGGCGTCGTCCTTCATGAAGAGGGCAATCTTAGCAGTCGGGCGCTTTCGCGAGAAAGCTCGTACGATCCGGTCCGGCGCGACCTCCTTGGGGGCGGTTCTGGCGATCCACATTGCCCGAAACGAGGTCCCGAGACGGGTGCCGAGAGGAATCATGGAACTCTCGAGCCCCGGGAGGCACCTCAGGGGCGAAAGGAAGGAGGAGTTAGCCATGACTCGCAAGATTCGAAACCTCGTGCCGTGTCTCATCGCCGCCGGAATGCTCGCCATCCTCGGAAGTGCCGCTTTGGCCCAGGATACCGAGTGCCAGGGACAGGGAACGGCCACGCTCTTGATCAAGGGCAGCTGCGAACCGGGAACCCCGCTGAAGTTCAAGCTGGCGGGCACGCCGCGCAGCCCCTACCGCCTCATGACCTCGCTCGGCGCGGGTCCGACCGAGATTCCCGGCGTCGGAACGTTCTGCCTGGAGGTCGGCCCCGGCTTCCGTACGATCGCTCGAGGCCGGCTGAGCGGCAACGGCTTCGCGACCCTGTGGGACGCGCTTCCGGATGACCCCGCGCTTCTCGGCGAGACGATTGCCTATCAGTTCCTCACCCGCGATGATTCCGCGCCCAACGGCTTCGGGATCTCGAACGGCTACCAGTTCGTGATGTGCGCGGAAGGGAGCGGCGGCGCCGCGTGCGACGCCGGTGTTCGTCGGCTCGGATACTACACGGTCGTGCACTACGACGGGACGTTCCCGGTCGATATCTCCACGAGCGTCTCGCGGGCCAACCATCCCGAGGATACCCTCGGCGAGGTCGCGCTCTCGTTCGATCCGGACAACCCGCCGGCCTTCCCGATCTCGACGCCGAACGGAGCGCTCTCGATCACGTCGATCGAAGCGTATCCCGGCTACGTCATCGTGCACTCGCTCGCCAAGGGTTGTGTGTGGGCGAACGGCCGACTCTACAACGAGTCGCTCTTCGTGACGGAGGTCGGTGACGTCTACACCGAACGACAGATCCACACGTCGTGCTCGGTGCCGATCGGCCCCGGTTCGCGATTCGCCCCGGTGTTCATCACCTACCTGCAGGACGTGAAGAACGCTCCCGAGGGAGACTGCGACGGCTAGGTCGAGCGAGCCGAAGTACCAGAAAAAGAACAGCCGCCCGGTGCGAGAGCGCCGGGCGGCTTTGTTTTTCCCTCTTGTCTTTCTCTGTGTCGAATGTCGGTGCGTCGGGCGTCTACTCGACGTGGACCTCGAGGCCGTTCGTCACCGCCGCGATACCGCTCGGGCTGGCCGGATCGGGCACGAGCGCCTGGCACCAGAAGACGACTTCGCGGCCGACGCCCCCCGGAGCCCGCACGATCGTCCCGGGCGCTTCGCGAGTCGGGCGCGTGGACTCACCGAGCTTGCCGACGAATCCCCACGTATTGAAGATGTCGGTGGGCTGCGGGATTCCGCCAGTGAACGGGATCGGCATGCAGACATCGCCGATGCCGGCCCGGATGCGTCGGACGGTGCCCGCGTCGGGAACGCCGATGCGCGTGTAGAGCACGTAGGGCAGCGGGCCCGGCTCGCCCGAGAGCGAGGGCGGTCGATCGAGCGTGATGTCGAGGGTCTCGCTCGGCGTCAGGTCGATGCGCCGCGTCGCGCCGCTGCCGGCCTGGCCGTTGACGCGGAGGATATCGACCGGGCTCCCTGCTCCCGCGTTCACGTTGCCCGCGCGGCAGGCGATCGCATCGCCTTGCGACAGGCATCCGCCGTTCGAGTGCAGCTCGGTCAGCCCCGTCCGGTTGTCGGTCCACACGGTCATGAGGCATCCGGCCGCGGGATCGTCGGCGGTGATGTACGTGCCGGTGAACGCCTCGTCGACACTGCGGAGCGCCTCGGGGCTCCGCCAGGTCGTTCCCTGGTCGAAGCTCCAGGAGGCCACGAGCCGCCCCCCGTTCGATCGGATCTTCGCGTCGACCCACGTGACGTACAGACCGTCGCCGGTCGCCATGCATTGCGCGTCGCTCATCGGTCGTCCGATGGTCGAGGCGATCGGGTTCAGTCGTTCGGGAGTCGTCCAGGAGGCGCCCGCATCGTTCGTCGTGGTCACGTAGAGGTCGTAGATGTTCGGTCCCGGGTTCTCGTTGAACGTGAAGGCGACGACCCCGAGCGAACCGTCCATCGCGAAGCCGAGCGAGGAGAGATCACCCGAGTCCGCGGGGAAGTTGCTGTTGAGGCGGTACGGGCTGCTCCAGGTGACGCCACCGTCCGTCGAGCGCACCAGGTACGCGTCCGCGTGGTCCAGGCCGGCCGGCACATCCTCGAGCTCGCGCCACGCGAGCGAGAGGACGCCGTCCTCGAGCTCGGGCTTCATCCACAGGACGCGGTCGTTCGGAAGGGAGTCGAGCCGTACGGCCGGGGTCCACGAGAGTCCGCCGTCATTCGAGCGGCGGTATTCGATCTGCTCGTACCCGGTCGGGCTCGGATCCGGGGTGATGCGGAACGAGTGGAACGTCGTCCCGTCGGCGATGAAGTACTTCTCCGCGACCGGGATCGACGGAATCGGGGCGGGGAGCCACGTCACACCTCCGTCGAACGAGGTCTGCTGGTAGTAGCTCACGCTCGCTCCGGGATCGCGCTCGCCCCAGAAGACGTCGGCGCGCAGGCCCTGAACGCGAACCGTCGGCGGGGTGACCCAATCCCAGTAGCTCGAGGTATGGATCGTACGTTCGGAGAAGCTCGAACCGCCGTCCTGCGATGAGAACAGGAAGAGCCGATCGGGGCCGCTTCCTCCGTGGCCGCCGACGGTATCGTTGGCGACGGCGACGACGATCTCTCCGTCGGCGTCGAACCGCATCGACGACAGGTCGCCGAAGCCGATCTCGTCTCCCCAGGTCTTGCCGGCGTCGTGCGACGACACGAGGCGCGGCTCCGAATAGCCGGGCTCGTTCGTCGTGAAGCCGAGGTACATGTGCTCGCCGGAGACGCGCAGATCGGATTCGACGTGGCTGGGTCGCGTGGTGCCGGTCGGGCGATCGCCGCCGAACTGGGCGGACGCGGGCCGGGGACAGAGCGCGAGCAGCAACGACGTGGTGACGGCGAGCGCGAAGGCGCGGGGTAGGATGCCCATCGGAGTCTCCTCTTCGTGCGGTCCGCCTACCGGATGAGTCCGCCTGGAAAAGGATTCGTGCAGCGCCTCCATTGAACCGAATCCGCGAGGGGTCTGCAACCTGCGGTTTTTCCGAGAGGTGTTCCATCGATGCGAATTGCCGGCGTTCCGTCTCGCGAGTCGTACAGATCCGGGCCCTCTCTACGATTCCTGAGGCTGTGACGCTTGCGGAACGCGAGTTGCTTCCGGGTTATCCGGACGGCGCAGCGGCGTCGCTCGTGAAACGGCAACCGGATGGAGAGATCGCATGAACATCAAGGTGAAGGACCTGATGGTGGAGAAGGTCGTGACGGCGAGCCCGGACGACAACACGCTCGAGCTCAAGCGGATCATGAACGAGCGGCGGATTCACGCGATCCCGGTGGTGGAGGACGGCGAGCCGGTCGGGATGATCACGTCGACGGATCTTCTTCGCAAGGGGAACGAGAATCGTCGCGTGGGGTTCGCGATGACGAAGAAGGTCTACACCGTGCCGGAGTACTCGGATATCTCGGTCGCGGCGCGCGTCATGCGCAACCATCACATCCACCATGTCGTCGTCACGCACGAGAAGTCGGTCATCGGCGTGCTGAGCTCGTTCGATCTGCTTCGCCTCGTCGAGGATCATCGCTTCCAGATGAAGAATCCTTCGACGCCGAGCAAGAAGGCGGCGAAGCGCGCCTAGGGCGAGGGAGGGGGCGCTCTCGCGGATCCTTGATTCCATCGGTCGGGAGCGGTAGCCTCGGTCGTTCCGCGCCGCGATGATGCGGCCGGATGAAGGAGGCGCTCCGACCGTGCGGCTACGATACCTGCTCGTCGTCCTCGGGCTCGTCGCGGGGATGCCGGGATGCGCGGCGCTTCTGGTCTCGGACCGGCTCGAGAGCGATCTCGAGAGCGGCAAGCTCGACCCGCACCATGTCGTGTTCATCTGCCACGGCATGCTGAAGGATCTCGGCTCGCCGTGGAGCCGTCGTCTTCGCACCGAGCTTCTCGAGGACGGCGTCATCGGACTGCCGGTGACGTACTGGAGTGATCCGACCGGCGTGTGGTTCAACTGGGGAAGCGTCGCTCCCGGGCGCCTCATCGCCGAGACGGCCGATGCGATCGTGCGCGCCCATGCCGAATCGGGATCCGAGCGCGAGCTCATCCTCGACGCCGTGGGCTTCTCGAACGGGGCCGAAGTCGTGCTCCGCGCGGCAACGATGTTCGAGGAGGCGAGCTTCCGGCGGGTCATTCTGCTCGGTTCGTCCTCGTTCGCGTTCTCGCCGCAGCCCGCGAGACTTGTCCGCGAGGGCAAGATCGGCGAGCTGCTGAACTGCTGGTCGCCGATTGATTTCACGACGATCCTCGCACCGATCGGTGCCGGTCAGTTCGGGCTGCATTCCGGATGCTCTCCGATCGAGAACGAGATGGTGCTCATGCCGCATCTCCCGATCCTGATCGGCAAGGGACGGCGCTCGCAGATGCGCGCGCATCTGCTCGAGGACACGCCGCCTTTGCCCGAAGACTCGGAGTTCAGCCGGGCGCTCGCCGAGATCCTCGCCGACTCCTGAAACGGGCCGGGGCCCGGCTACGTCATCTGGCGCTTCATCATCCGGGAGAACATTCCGTCGGTCTCGAGGAGCTCGTCGAATCCTCCGGACTCGACGACGCGTCCCTGATCGAGCACGTAGATCCGGTCGGCGTTGCGGATCGTGCTCAGCCGATGCGCGATCACCACGCGGGTGACCTTGCGCGCCTCGAGGCTCTCGCTGACGACCTGCTGGGTGCGGTTGTCGAGGGCGCTGGTCGCTTCGTCGAACACGAGCACCTTGGGCCGCGACACGAGCGCGCGCGCGATCAGAAGCCGCTGCCGCTGGCCGCCGGAAAGGTTTCCGCCGCCCTCGCTGACCACGGTGTGCATCCCCATCGGCATCGAGGCGAGGTCTTCCGCGAAGCCGGCGGCCTCGGCCGCCTCCTGCGCGTCGTCCATCGGCACCGCGAGCCCCCCCGAGATGTTCTCGAAGATCGACCCCTGGTTGAGCACGCCCCCCTGCAGGACCACGCCGAACTGGCGACGCACAGCCGCCACGTCGACGGTCGCCAGATCTTGACCGTCGAGAAGGATGCTTCCCGACGCCGGCGTTTCGAATCCAAGCAGCAATCGAACGAGTGTCGACTTCCCACTTCCCGATGAACCCACGATGGCGATGAACTCTCCGGGCTCGGCGCGGAGAGAGACACCGTCGAGGATGAGCGGTCCGTCGTCGCGGTATCGGAACTCGACGTCGCGGAACTCGATGCGACCCGTCAGGGCACCCGGATCGACTTTGTCGTCATCGGTTTCGGGATCGGCTTCGAGGATCGGCTTGATGCGCTGCCCCTTGGTGAGCGTATCGAGAAGGCCGACGATCGTGTTGCTGAGTCCGGTCGCGGCGCCGAGGAAGGTTCCGAAGGCCCCGTTGAATGCCATGAACTTGCCGACGGACATGGACGGCGCGGGCCCGCCTGATATCGGTACGAGGAGGAGGCTTGCCGCGATCGAGAACAGGAAGAGCGATCCGACCGTCGGAAGCACCTGGTTGTACACCGTGATCCAGTCTTCGATTCGTTCCATTCGTACACGCAGTCGAAGCTGGGTCGTATAGCGGCGGATCCATCTCGTGTAGGCCCGGCCTTCGGCACCGGCGACCTGGAGCTTCGTCACGCCCTGGAGCAGCTCCAGAACGAAGCCGGCGAACTTGCCTTCCTCTTCAAAGAGCTCGCGGGCGAGCCTCCGGATGAAATAGCCTGAGACGAGCGTGATCCCCGTCGTGATGACGACGAGCAGGATCGCGAGAAGCGTGAGCTTCGGACTGTAGTAATAGAGGAGGAAGACGTTCAGCAGCGCCATCATGCCGCTGAACAGCCCCGAGAGAGCGGCGCCGTTCAGCTCGCGTCCTACGGTGCTCACGGTACTGACCCGTTGCTGCAGATCGCCGCTCGAGAACTGCCGGAAGAACGACGGTCGCAGCCGCAGCAGTCGATCCCAAAGCGCGGCCTGGAGCGCGGCCTCGGATCCGATCCCGACCCTCAACAAGACCAGCGACTGCGAGACCGTGAATACGACGATACCGAACGCGGCTGCCGTCAATCCGAGCGAGAGCTCCACGAGCAGCTTGCGATTCGCGTCGGGAATGGCCTTGTCGATGATCCAGCCCGTGGCCTGCGGCGTCGCCATCCCGAGGAGAGCGACGAGGACTCCGATCAGAAGAGCGATGACGAGATCTTTTCGGCGCCCACGCACGGAGAAACGCATGATCCCGAAGAGCGTCAGCTTTCCGGTGGGGAACGGACGGTAGAGAGTGACGGCCTCGGGCGCGATCTCTGCGGCGACCGAGGCGTCGACGCGTCGTCTCGAGCGGCTCCTCGGATCGAAGACCTCATAGCGGCCCCGGCGATCCTGGAGGACGGCGATCACCTCGTGCCCGTCCTCGCGAAAAGCGACGAGCGGTCCATAGTCGTGCTTCCACCATTCTCCGGCCAGGAGGACTCGACGCGTGCGGATCCGGGAAGCGCGCGCGATCGCGTCGACGGGGTCGCTGGCTTTCGACGGATCCTCCCATCGAGGAGGATCCTGGATCTCGACTCCCATGGCTTCGCCGACCGCAGCGACGGCCGTGACGAGATCCGTGTCGCGTAGAGGCGGTTCTTGCTCGAGCGTCGTGACGGACGCGAGCTCGATCAGCGCGGCATCTTCGCGCTTGCGCTGCCGTCTTGCGGACTCCAGAAGGCGCTTGCGGTCAGCCTCGTCGCGCTTGCGGGCCTCCAGGTCGAGCTCGTCGAGCACGGCGGCGTGAAGCCACGCGATCCCGTCTTCGAGCGAGCGCAGGTCGGGCAGGGCATCGGTGCTCCGCGTTGCGACGCGAAGCTCCCCCGACGCGGTCGCCCACTGGCGGGGGGCGAGCGGTCGCCATCCCGAGGCAAGCTGGAGGGATGGGCGTTCGGATCCGAGCGCTTGCAACGAAGCGTCCCGGGGATCGACCCAGAGCACTCGCTCGTCGTCCGCTCGGACGGACCAGCCACCTTCGAGCGTGACTTCGTCTGCCCCGTTCGCTTTCACCTCGATCTCGGGGGCGCCGGGGTCCGCGAGCTGCTCGGCGATCGAGGCCAGCCACTCGTCGACGGGCCGCATGACCCCGGGCTGCCGAGCGGCTTCCTCGTGCACGCGGGTGAGCGGAAGCTCACGGACTTCGCTGTCGACAACCGGAACGATCAGCAGCCGCATCCCCTCCGAGGTCCCGGGAGCCGAGACGAAACCGCGCCCCTCTCCGAGCCGGAACAGAAAACGGCGCGGCCCGACGGGCGCGCCCTCACGGACCTCTGCCGCGAACACCGCCACCGCGCCGCTGTGGACGAGCCACGCCTTCGATTCGTCGCCGAGGAGCCGAGGGACGTTGGCGCTCCAGCCGATCAGCTCGGGAGCCATCGATCGCCATGCGTTCCGAGCGTCGAAGCTCATGACGTTTCGGCTCCGGAGGTCTCGTCGGCTTGCAGGAGTCGCGCGTACGCGCCGCCGAGCTTCCACAGCTCGTCATGGGTGCCTCGTTCGACGACCTTGCCTTTCTCCATGACAAGGATCTCGTCGCAGTCACGGATCGTGCTCAACCGGTGCGCGACGAGGACGCAGGTGCAGCCCCGCATCCGAAGCCTCTCGGAGATGCGGTACTCGACTTCCGCGTCGAGCGCGCTCGTCGCTTCGTCGAGCACCAGAATCGTCGGATCATTGACCAGGGATCGTGCGATCTCGAGCCTTTGGCGCTGTCCGCCCGAGAGATTCTCGGCGCCCTCGGAGAGGATTCCGTCGAACGAGCCGGGGAGTGCCTGGACCACGTCGAGGATTTCGGCGTCGCGGCATGCACGCTCGAGATTGTCGTCGGGTATGGTCTCGTCCCAGAGCGTGAGGTTGTCGCGCGTCGATCCGCCGTACAGCGTCACGTCCTGGTCGACGAGCGCCAGTGAATTGCACAGCAGGTGCCGCGGGACCTCCTCGCGGATCGAACCATCGAACAGGATGGCGCCTTCCCAGGGTTCATATTGCCCGGTCAGCAGTCGAGCCACCGTGGTCTTGCCCGAACCGCTTCCGCCGACGAGTGCGACGCGCTCACCGGGGCGAATCCGGAGATCGAAGCCCTCGATGAGCGGTGGATCGAGGCGACTGTACCCGAACGTGAGCCCCCGGATCTCGACTTCGCCGCGCAGCCGGGCGCGCTCGAGGTCGTCGTCGTCCGGGTCCTCCTCGGATTCGGGGCTGGCGGAGCGCTTCGGCTCCTGTGCGAGTACGTCGTCGAGCCGGTTGAGGTCACTCTGCAGGTTCTGAAGACTCGTCCCGAGGGACATCAGAGTCGAGACGGGTCCCATGAAGCTTCCGAGGAGGCTCTGGAACGCGACGATACTCCCGATCGAGAGGGCGCCTTCGATCACGCGCCAACCACCGAGCCCCAGAACCGTCATCGTGACGAGCGCCTGCAAGAACGACGGAAGGGCGTTCAGCAGCTGGTTCGACACCTCCATCTGCTGGCGCGCGTTGGACGCATTCGTGTAGAGACCGGCCCAGCGCGAGAAGAATCCGTTCTCCTGGCCGGAAGACTTGATCGTCTCCATCCGCTGAAGTCCGGAGACCGCGACACCGTAGAGCTTCCCGAACTCGACGCCGACTTTCATGTTGGCTTCGACGCGGTACTTGGAAATCAAGCGCAGAGCGATCAGATTGGCGGCGGCTGCGACAATGGCGACCAGCGTGAGTGTCACGTCGTACGACAGCATCAGCGCAGCGTAGAAGATCATCATCGAGCCATCGATCACCGTGGTGGCGAGCTGTCCTCCCAAGACGCCGGCTACCGAGTCGTTGAGCTGCGTCCGACCGGCGATCTCTCCCGCGAAGCGCTGCTGGTAGAACGCGGTGGGTAGTCGGAACAGATGCTTCATGAAGCCGGCGGAGAGGCGTGCGGACAGCGTCATCTGGAACTCTCGAAGGTAGCGCAGCTGCAGGAACCGAAGCACCGCTTGCGCAACAGCCGCTACGCCCAGAGTGAGCAGGAGCGGCCGTAGCCATCCCTCGTTCGACTTGATCACGACTTCGTCGATGTACACCTTCGAGAGAGCGGGGATGACGAGTCCCGGAATGGCCAGAAGGAACCCCGCGAGGATGCAGAAGAAGATGGGTGTCCACGCACCGTGAAGGCGCGTCTTGAGGCCGTCGATGACGCTCGGTTTCTTGCCACCTTTCTCGAATTCATCCCCGGGCTCCATCGTGAGCACGACGCCGGTGAAACCCTCGTCGAACTCTTCGAAGCTCACCGTGCGGTGTCCGCTCGCGGGATCGTTGAGCCAGACCTTGTCCTTCGTGAAGCCCTCGACGACGACGAAGTGGTTGAAGTGCCAGAAAACGATGTAGGGCGGGGGAAGCTCCCGCAACGACTCGAGCGATTTCTTGAAACCGCCGGCCTTCATCCCGTAGCGTCGCGCCGCTTTCACCATGTTCGACGCCTTGCTGCCGTCTCGCGAAACTCCGCAGTCCTGCCGGAGTGTGGCGAGGGGGACGATCCGCCCGTGGTGCGCGAGCATCATGCCGAGCGTCGCCGCGCCGCACTCGACGGCTTCGAGCTGAAGCAGGGTCGGTGTCTTGACGCGGCGCGGCCATCCCTTGCGCGAGCTCGACTTCTCGGGCTCGGGAGGCGTTGCTTTCGGGGTCTTGGCGGCAGGGGGCGTCGACGTCATCTCAATCGACCTGGAACCAGGACTTGATCGCAGGGATCACGAGCTGGGCCGGTGGGATCTCCTTGGTCGTGATGCGAGCGACGGCGGTGGTACCGGCCGTGATCCTGACATCCGGTCCCTTGCCGGAGGTCCAGCGGAAGTCGCTCGGAGTGTCGGCCTTCTCGAGTCGGACGCGAACCTCGATTCCCCGAGCGTTCTGGGTGAGCCCTTCCGCCACTTCGTTGTTGCCGATCTGATTCGCGACGGCTTCTCGTGTAACGGGATACTCGGAGACGGACTCCACCACGCCGAGGATGCTGCCGTGTCGCTCTCGTTCGACGGTGACGGGGCTGATGCGTGCCTTCAAGCCATCCTTGATCTTCTTGCCGTCGGAAATGGAGAAGTAGGCGAGCACGGTGAGCGCGCTGTTCGGATCTTCGGCCTCCATCGATCCGATCCGCGAGCCGGTCCGGACGAGCTCGCCGACCGATGCCGAGATCTCGAGGACCCTTCCGGTGTGGTCGGCAACGATGCGGCCGCGGGTCTCGAGCTGGTACTCGAGCCGTGCGATCTCGAGCCGGATCTGATCGCCCTGGGCTTCACCCTGCAGTGAGGATTCCACGAGGCTCTGCTCGAGCTTGGTCTCCTGCAGCTTGAGCTCCTGCGCGCGGATGTCGAGGTCGGCGATCTGGTCGAGCGCCTTCGCGTACGATTCCTCGGCGCGGATCTCCTGCAGCTCCTGTTCGAGTCGGCGCACATCGAGGTCCGCCAGGCGGATCATGTTCTCCACGTGGGACCGGCGCGCGTTGAGAACCGCGTCGTCCGCGGAGAGCCCCTCTTCGCGCAGGGTCTGAAACGTGTCGAAGCGTCCCTGGAGCGCGACTCCGAGCTCGGCGGAGAGTAGGCGCGTCGTCTCGAGGTTCTTTCGCTGTTCGGCGTTGTAGGCTTCGTTCTTCTTGCGGGTGGCCTCGGCCTGCGCGGTCAGGACTTCCTTCCGCTTCTCGAGCAGCCCGATCTGCTTTGCGATGAACTCTTTCTGTTGCCGGGCGTGCTCGACGTCGAGCTCGGTCTTCGTGCGGTCGCGTGCGAGGAACGCCTCGAGCTTGCTGCGCTCTTGAAGGAGCGACTTCTGGACATCGGGGAGATTGAGAATCGCGATGACATCGCCCGCCTCCACGCGGTCTCCGACGCGGACGTTGAACGACACGAGTTGGCCGGAACCCTGCGACTGGATCGAGACGACCTGGCGCGGGTACACGAACAACGCCGAGCCCTGGGCCGTCTCGGGAAGGCGTCCTACGAATCCCCACGTCACGGCGAGTCCCAGGAAGCCGCCCACGATCGCGAGGAGGATCCAGCTGCTCGGCTTGACGATGCGCAGGAGCACGTCGAGACGTTCCGGGGTCGAGAGCTTCTCGAGCGACTTCTGACGAAAGATTTTCTTGTCGGCCACGCGTGCCTCCGCCTATCGTTCCTTGATCTGGTCGAGAAACCAATCGAACCGTGCGCCGGCCAGGGAGACGTTGTCGAGGAGCTCCGGCGACAGCTCCGGTTCGGACTGGTCCTCGTCCTGAGGTAGGTTGACTCCCTGCTGGGCCGCGATCGATGTCGTCTTGCCGAGGCGGTTAGCGAGGAAGATGCAGAGTGCCCGGTAGAAGCGAGCGGCAAACGGCGGATCGCTCTTCAGCTTCGCGCGCAGCAGCGTGTGGGGAATCCCGAACACGATCGAGTCGCTGGCTGCGGATACGGTCGCGGTCGGCGGACGCGAATCGAGAAGGGACATGTCACCGAAGACCTCCCCGGCGCCGAGACGGGCGACCGTGCTCCCGGCGAGGCTCACGGCCATCTGACCGTCCGCGAGAATGAAGAGCGTGTCGAGCGACGTCCCTTCGCGGACGATCTCCTCGCCCGTCGGGACACGACGGGCCCGGCCGACGCTCACCATCCACTGCAGGTCGGACTCTTCGAGCTCACCCAGGATGTACAGGACTTTGCGCATCGTGCTGTCCGCTCTCTTCCTTGGTAAGGGGATCGGTTCCTTCTTGCGTCACTGGTTTTCTTCGCCGCACGCACTCGAGCTGGGATTCCGGCACCGCGAATCGACCTGCGGCGGCGGTGAGTAGCGTTTCGAGAGTCATGATTCGTCGGTCCGTTCCGGGCTCATCCGTCCCAGCGGATGCGGCTGTGTCCGAGGAGAGTCCCGGTGGCGAAGGCGACATCGACCAAGGCGATCTGGTACTCGGCGAGCGCGCTGATCTCGCGCGATTGGGCATCGGCGACGCGTTCGGCCGCGTCGTTGACCTCGGTGCTTGTCCGGATGCCGGCCTGGAACACACGCTCCTCGCCGGCGAGGGTTCGGGTAGCCTGGAGCGTCTCGACCCGGGACGCGAGGATCCGTTGCCACGCTTCCTCGAGCTGGTTGAGGGAATCGCCGAGCTCGGTGCGAATCTGGAGAACGCGCTCGTCGTAGCTCGAGAGCGTCTGGGCCCGTTGCAGGACCGCGCGACGCAGCCGCGCCCGGGCCGCGCGGTTGCCAATCGGGATCTCGAAGCTGACACCGGCCGACCAGTCCTGCAGGTCGTAGTCCAGCAGGCGGTCGACCGAGTCGCTGAACTCGCGGCCCGTGCCCTTGTACGAGTAGTTGAAGTCGAGCGCGACGAGTGGCAGCGTCTGGTTGTCCGCGATCCCGATCGCGATGGCGTCGACGGCCATCTGCAGCTCGATGTCGAGCAAGTCCATGCGGTGGTGGATCGCGAGCTCGGTGAGCTTCTCCACGTCGAGCTCGATGCCCATCGGTCTCGGTTCGGTGATCGCCAGCAGCGCCGGCCCGCCTTCGAGCGGCAGGTCCGGTCGGTTCATGATGCGCTTGAGGTTCCGCTCGGCGCGGCGACGTTGGTTCTCGGCTCGGATGATGCCGTCGAGGCGCCGGGAGACGCCGGCCTCCGAGCGTACGATCTCGATCTCGGCGACGATCCCGGCGTCGGCCAGCCGGCGAGCGCGCCTCAGCTGTTCGAGCGAGGAGCGATAGAGATCGTGCCGGGTCTCGACCTCGCGGGCGCGGGCCCAGTACGCCCAGTACGCCCGCTCGGCGTTGGCGAGCACGCGGATCGCCGTGACCTTCGTCTGCGCTTCTTGCTGGCGGTTCTGCAGCTTCGCGACCTGGATCGAAGCGGTGTTGACCGGTACGCCGGCGTTGCGCAGAAGCGGCTGCGAGATCGACAGCGAGACGTCCGTCCCTTCGACCTCACTGGAGGTGAGAACGTCGTTGTCGAACCGCGTCCAGGGGAACGAGAGCTGCGCGAACCCGCCGGTTCGAAGCGGGATGTTCACTCCCGGGGTGAGCGCGTAGCGCAGCGACGTCGTGTCGCTGCTGTCGCTGACGGGGGTGTCGATCTTCGTCACGCTTCCGAGGGCGGTCAGGACGGCGTCGAACTTCGCCTCCTCGGCCGCCAGCGATTCCTGACCGATGTCCGGATTGAAGCGGGCCACCGCGAGCTCGAGGTTGTTGGCGAGAGCTGCCTCACGAACCTCGTCCAGAACCAGCTCGATCGTGGGGGCGTCGGCGGGGACCACGTACGTATCGGGGTCGGCGGGCGCGGCCTGGTCCAGATGGACCGGTGCCGTCTCGGATTCCTCTTCGAGATCGATCGACTCGATCTCGCGGAAAAGGGAGTCGGAGCCGGGGGCGAGTCGCGGGTCGTCGTGGAAGTACGGCTGCCGACAGCCCGCGAGCCCCACGGCCAGCACCACGACGCCGAACAGCGCGCATTTTCCGGCGCGGATCCGGCGTCGATCGCAGCGAAATCTGTCGGCCCAGGGCCCCCACATCTCATCCATAGCGCGGAACTTAACCGATGGCGGCCGGCGCGACAAGGCCGAGATGGCCAAGGGATCCATCGAGCGTCGAATCTGCGCGCGAGTCACGGACTTTCGAGGAAAGTGAGATGGCCGGGGAGGCTACGCGGGGGGGGGCTCGAAGCCGTACGGGCAGTGTCGGCAGCCGCTCTCACAGCAGTAGCCTCGGCGGAGGTGGTACTCGGCCGTGAAGACCAGGTAGCCGTCCTCGCCGATGACGTAGTCCCGGCCCTCGACCAGCGGGCCCACCGGATCCGGGGGCGCGGGGCGAAGCGGGCCGTCCTCGGGGGACGGCGGAGGCATGCTGTCGTCGTATTGAGGGCTCATGGGAGTCCGGGCAGCTTAGCTCACCGGAACGATTCGCGCAGCGCCCCCGGGCTCAGCGCTCCTTCCCCGCGCCGGCCGTCTCGAAGGTCAGCCCCGGGGCCCCCTCGCGAGGGATGACGGGCAGGACGAGGGTGCTGGGGTGCTCGGTCGTGTGGTGGACGTGGTTGGTCGCCACCCGGGCGTCCTTCGCCGTCGCCGTCGCGACCGGCTCGAGCGTGTTCAGGTTTCGCGAGTAGCCCGGAAAGAGCGTCGATCGGACCTCGATGCGGATCTTGTCGCCCTTCTCCATGCGAAGGCCCGTGGCCCAGACGTCGATCTCGAGCGGGACGATCGTCCCCGGCTTCACCGGCTCGTCCTTCTTGTTGCGATACCGCAGGCGCTGGATGCCGCCGAGCCACTGGAGAACCCGGCCGTCGGGCTTCACGGTATTGAAGGTGACCGCGAAGTCGGTATCGGGCGCGTCGGTCGAGACGGAGAGCACGGCGCGGATCGGCCCGGTGATCTCGCACGGAGCCGCGAGCGGTGCGGACGTGAAGTCGAGCACGTCGTCGCGATCGGGAAGCGAGGACTGATCGAGGCTGTTCTCCTCGCCCGTCATGTCGTTGAAGATGACGTTCGTCTCGGGGAGATCGAGCGGATCGTAGCGGTAGGTGCTGACGGCAGCGCTACCGGCGCTCTTGCCGAGGGCGAGGCTGCCGTTCCCGTCGCGTCGGTTCGCGTTGCCGTCGCTCCCGAGATAGAGGTTCGTGAACTCCGTCTTGGTGAGCGGCCACTCGTTATCGGAATGCCACGTGTTCTCGCCCATCGAGTACGTGAGCACGCGGTCCTCGCGATCGATTCCGTTGTCGATGTCCTTCAGGTAGCGATCGAAGAAGCGGAGGATGCGCGAGTCGAGATCGACGACGGCTTCCTCGCCGTGATCGAGCTTGCCGACCTGGTTCGTCGTGTTGAAGGCGTGGCCCCACGCTCCCATGATCAGATACTGCGAGTCGCGCGCCTTCTGCGTCTTGGCCTGGCGTCGCATGCCGGCGAAGTTCTGCACCGCGCCGGGCTGATCCCCGTCGAACCATCCCGAGATGTGGAGCGCGGCGATGTCCATCGCGGCGAACGAGTCCTGGTAGCGCATCGGTCCCCAGTAGGCTTCGTCGACCGGCGGATGCGCGACCCATTCGTCGAAGAAGCCTCCGTCGTCCACGCCGAGCGCCTTGTCGAGATCGCCGACCGGGAGCGTCGAGAACGCCTCGATCCAGTCGAGCTCGGGGAGCTCCGAGAGGCTGCCGCCGTCGCCGTCGATGTGCTGACACACCTTCGCCCACCATCCGACGGTCAGGATGAAGACGCCGCCTTCGCAGGGGAAGTTCTCGTCCGGATCGGGCGGCGCCACCTGCGGCACGATGGCTTTCAGGTGCGGATTCCCGCTCTTGGCCGCGTACCACTGCGTCCAGCCGACGTAGCTCGCGCCGATCATGCCGACCTTCTGGTTCGACCACGGCTGCGCGGCAATCCAGTCGATCGCGTCCGAGCCGTCGTTCACCTCTTGGCGGCCCGGCGCGAACTCGCCCTCGCTCGCGAAGCGCCCGCGGACATCCTGCGCCACGAACACGTAGCCGCGACGCGCCCAGTAGTTGCCCTTGGAAGCGCCTTCGGTGTTTCGGTCGTAGGGAGTGCGCGCGAGGATGGTGGGGAAGGGGCCGTCGCCTTCGGGGCGATACACGTCGGTCGCGAGCTTCACGCCGTCGCGCATCGGCACCATGATCTTCGTCTCCTGGACGACCTCGTACGTCGGCTGCGAGAGCTCCGATCGCCAGGGGCCCTTGTCGACGAGCGTGAGGCGTTCCTGTTCACCGATCTCGGACGACATCTCGATTCCGTCGAGCGAGATCTCGAGCCCCTGCGACGGGATCTTCAGACGCAGGAGCAGTCCCTTCGGACCGAGGACGACCGTCGTGTCGACGGTGCCTCCGAGCGACTGGTCGATCGTCCAGATCTCGGTGTTCTTGCCGTTGATGCTCACCGTCGACCGTTCGACCGACTTGATCTGGAGCGGCAGGTGACGCAGGCCCGAGACGGCGAGCGTGTTGTGGGTCTTGCCGGCCGCGAGCTTGCCGCTCTCGAGCTGGCGGACCTGCTCGAAGCAGATGTCGACCATGCCCGCCCAGACGAGATCCTCGTAGACGACCGGGGTCCCTTCGGCCGCGAGGTCGGCGGACAGGTTCTGGGTCCGCCCGGCCGAGGTGACCTCGAGCGCGAGCTTGCCTTCTTTCCACGACGCGACCACGACGGGCTTGCGCGTGACGCCGCCGGCTTCGAGCTCGAAGCTCATCTTGTAGTCGAGCGCTCCGTCCTTGCGGACCAAACCACCCTCGTACTTGCCCGTGCGCGTCCCGAGCAGGTCGTAGTCGCCCTTCACCGACCATCCGTCGGCCGTGAGGGTGACGGTCTCGCGGCCACACTCCGTCTCCATGATCTTCATCACGTAGACGGCTTCGTTGCCGGCGAGAAGCGGCGAAGGATGGTGCGCGGTCTCCTCGGCGGTCGTCGCGCCGGCGGCCGCGACCAGGAAGAGAGCGGTGACGAGGAATCGGGGTAAGGTCAGCGTGGCGTGCATGTTCTGTCCCTCCTGATCGTGATGGCGTGAAGCGTGCCCGGTCCTGGCCGCGGTCATACGTCCCTCGCCCCGGTTTCTTTCATCCGTCCTTGGGATCGATCGTCGGCGTCGGCGTGGTGGCAGGCGTCCCATTCGGTAGAATGCCGACGTCATGGAAGTCTTCACCACCGCATGCCCCCGGAACTGCTACAGCACGTGCGCGATGAAGGTGCACGTCGAGGGGGGGAAGCTCCGCCGGATCGAGCCGCACGCCGGGAACGTGGCGACGGCCGAGGGGCCCTGTCTGAAGGGGCTCTCCTACGTCGAGCGCACGCATTCGAAGGACCGGATCCTCCGGCCGCTCCGTCGCAAGCCGGGCGGTGCTCCCGGTTCGTTCGAGGAGATCTCCTGGGAGGTCGCGCTCGACGAGATCGCGGAGCGGCTGCGCACGTACCGCGAGGATCCAGGCCCCCAGAGCGTCCTCTACTACGCGTCGAGCGGAACCAAGGGCCTGCTCAATCGCGTCGGGGCCGATTTCTTTCGCGCGTACGGCGGATACACGACGACGTACGGCGACCTGTGCTGGCCGGCGGGGCTCGAGGCGACGCGGCTGACGCTCGGTGACAACCGCCACAACGCGCCGTGGGATCTCGAGAACGCGAAGCTCATCGTGCTGTGGGGCAAGAACGCCGCCGAGACGAACATCCACCAGACGGTGTTCCTCGATCGCGCCATCGAGCGGGGAGCGCGGGTGGTGGTGATCGACCCCCGGAGGACGCAGTCCTGCGAGCGGGCGCACCTGTGGATCCAGCCCGAGCCCGGATCGGACGGGGCGATCGCCCTCGCCATCGCCCATCGGCTCATCGAGGCGGCGCACGTCGACCGCGCCTTCGTCGAGCGTCACGTGCTCGGCTTCGAGGACTTCGCGCGCCGCGCGGCCGAGTACCCCCTCGAGCGTGCGGCGAAGATCGCGGGCGTTCCGGTCGCCGATCTCGAGACGCTCGCCGAGTGGATGGGCACGTCGCCGCCGGTCACGATCAATGCGGGCTACGGCATCCAGCGCTACACGAACAGCGGCCAGACGATGCGGGCGATGATCGCGCTGCTCGCGCTCACGGGGAACATCGGGAAGCCCGGCGCCGGGTGGGCGTTCGCAAACCTGCAATCGGCGGTGTTCGATACCGTGAAGGATCCGGTCGCGTTCTATCCGCCCGAGGATCCGGACGGCGTGGCCCGTGTCTCGATCTCGACGACGAAGCTCGGCCGCCACATGATGGAGCAGTGCGATCCGCCGCTTCGCATGGCGTGGGTCGAGCGTGGCAACCCGATTCCGCAGAACCCGAATACGGGGCGCGTGCTCGAGGCATTCCGTGCGCTCGACTTCCGGGTCGTGGTCGAACAGTTCCTGACCGACACGGCGCGTGAAGCCGACCTGGTGCTCCCGGCGAAGACCCTGTTCGAGCAATCGGACGTGATCGGCGCGTACTGGCATCCGTACCTGCAGCTGCGACAGAAGGTGATCGATCCGCCGGGCGAGGTGAAGCCCGAATCCGAGATCTACCGGCTGCTGGCGCGCCGGGTCGGGATCGACGCCGACGAAGCCGAGCTCGCGCGACAGTTTCCCGCGTCGGACGATGAGGTTCGCGCCTTCCTCGAGGAGCGGCTCGAACCGTTCCCCGAAGTGACGCTCGAGGCGCTCGCGGAAGGGCCGATCGTCGCGCCGGGAAGCGAGGACGTCGCGTTCGCGTCTCTCGAGTTTCCGACTCCATCCGGCAAGATCGAGCTGAGAAGCGACGAGGCCGCCGAGCGATGGGGCGTCGATGCGATCACCGACTTCCGCGTGCCCGAGGAATCCGCGCTCGAAGGCGCCGAGCGACGGGACTATCCGCTGTACCTGATGACTCCGAACACCAAGAACCGGATCCACTCTCAGTTCAACAACCTCGCGATGATCCGGCGGCTCAATCCCGAGCCGGTGGCCGATCTCCACCCGGAAGACGCCAAGACCCGCGGTATCGTTAACGGGTCTCTCATCCGGATCCGGAACGATCGCGGTCGGCTCGAGGTGAAAGTCCGGCTGGACCCCGGGATCCGCCGCGGCTGTGTCTCGCTGACGAACGGATGGTGGATCACGGATGGCGGTGCGGTCAATCTGTGCTCGGCCGATCGCGAGACCGACATGGGTCACGGCGCGGCGTTCCACGACAATCTCGTGGAGGTGGAGCCCGCGTGACGCAGAAGGCTTTCCTGTTCGATGCGAACCGCTGCACGGGTTGTCAGGCGTGCGAGCTCGCGTGCACGATCGAGAACGAGCTCGACCACGAGACCAGCTGGCGTCAGGTCGACACCTTCAACGCGGCGCACGCGCCGGGCGTCCCCGTCTTCCATCTCTCGCTCGCGTGCAATCACTGCGCGGAGCCTCCGTGCATGGAGTACTGCCCGGCGCTCGCGTACTCGAAGGACGAGGTGACGGGCGCCGTCACCGTCGACGAGGACAAGTGCATCGGGTGCAAGTACTGCACGTGGGTCTGTCCGTATGACGCGCCGCAGGTGAAGCCGGGCGCGGGTGTGATCCACAAGTGCACGTTCTGTGACCATCGCCTCGCGGAGGGGCTGCGCCCGGCCTGCGTCACGAGCTGCCCGACCGGCGCGCTCGGCTTCGGCGATCACGATCCGACCCTGGGAGAGGCCGAGCATCTCGGCTTTCCGCGTACCGGGCTCGACCCTGCAATCCGCTTCACGCCGCTGCGTGACGGGGGAAGCTCGCTCGTGGGGGAGACGGCAGGCCCCGGCGTCGTGCCGAGCGCGAGCACGCTCGGGCATACGCTCGACCCGGCGCCGGCTTCGAAGATCGGATTGCGCTCGGAATGGACGCTGGTGGTCTTCTCGCTGCTGGCGACGCTCCTCGTGGGATTCGCGGCGGTGCCGACGGCCGCGGCGCCGGCGCTCGCGATCCCGCCGCTCGTCCTCGTCGGGGCGGGCGTCCTCGGCATGGGGATCAGCACCCTGCATCTCGGCCGGAAGACACGAGCCTGGCGGGCGATCCTCAACTGGCGGCGCTCGTGGCTGAGTCGCGAGATCCTCTTGTACTCGACCTTCCTCTCCGTGTTCGCGCTGCACGCATGGACCGGCATGCAGAGCGAGGCGTTGCGGTGGGTGTGCCTGGGCGTCGGCGTGATGCTTCTTCACGCGATCGATTCCGTGTACCGGGTGACGCTCCCGAGACGTCCGTGGTTTCACTCCGGACAGGTGTTGTGGAGCGGGCTGCTCCTCGTCGGGATCGCCGTCGGGTTGCCGTGGCTGTTCGTTCCGACAGGGTTGCTGATCGGAACGGGATACGTCGCGCGGAAGCGAGGCGCGGCCTCCTCGGGGCGATCGATGCGAGGGGGGCTCGCGGCCGTGCGTCTCGGCGTCGGCCTCGTGCTGCCGCTCGTCCTGTGGATCGCGATGCCGGCGGGCGGGATCGGGGCGTGGCTGGCGCTTGCGGGGTTGCTGATCGGCGCGGCCGTCGATCGATCGGAGCTGTACCTCGAGCTCGAGATCTCGAGCCCGGCGCGGCAGATGCATCTCGACTGGAAGCAAGCCTTGAAGGAGTCCCGGGGATGTTGATCCGTCGCGCCCAGCTCGATCAGATCATGGAGGGGACGATCACGCTCGCGTTCCGCCGCTGGAAGCGACCGACCGTCAAGGCGGGCGGTGAGCTGAAGACTGCCGTCGGCGTGCTGTCCATCGAGAGCGTCGACGTCGTCCGCGAGAGCGCGATCACGGCGCGCGAGGCGAAGGCCGCCGGGTACGCGACGCGTGCCGAGCTTCTCGATGCGATCGGCGAAGGGGTTGCCGGAACGGAGCTCTACCGGATCCGCCTGAGCTACAAAGGCGAGGACCCTCGGATCGCTTTGCGCGCGAGCTCGAAGGTATCCGCGAGCGAGGCTGACGAGGTACTCGATCGGCTGGCGCGCTACGACGCGTCGAGCCGCCGCGGTGCGTGGACGCGCTCGTTCCTCGAGATCATCGAGGAGCATCCGTCGACCCTGGCCGCCGAGCTCGCGGCGAAGCTCGGGCACGAACGGGATTGGTTCAAACCGAACGTGCGGAAGCTGAAAGCGCTCGGGCTCACCGAGAGCCTGAAGGTGGGCTACCGGCTGTCGCCGCGGGGTCGCGCGATTCTCCGCCGTCTTCGGAAGGCCGGCGGCGCCTAGGGCAAGCGCAAGTCCCGCAGGGGGATCGGCGTCTCCCCCTCTCGGGTGCCCTCCGGGCGCCACCGGTGATCTCAAGGTCGCGATCGTCCCTGGTCGATCCTCATTTCGTAACTGAAGTTTCGTCCAGGAGCGCCTGCGCGATGAAGACGCCCGAGATCCCCCAAGACGAGAAGGGCCGACTGGAAGCGCTTCGGCTTCTCGAGATCCTCGATACCGTTGCCGAAGAGCGGTTCGATCGCATCACGAAGCTCGCCGCCCTTCTTCTCGACGTCCCGATCTGCGCCTTGAGCCTCGTCGACGCGCACCGCCAATGGTTCAAGTCGATTCAGGGGCTCGACGTGACGGAGACGTCGCGCGATGTTTCCTTCTGCGGACACGCGATCCTGGGCTCCGGCCTCATGGTCGTGGAGAACGCCGCGGAAGACGAGCGCTTCGCAGACAATCCTCTGGTCGCGGGCGATCCCGGGATTCGCTTCTACGCGGGGCAGCCGATCCGCACGAGCAGCGGGCATCGTGTCGGAACGCTCTGCGTCATCGACCGAAAGCCTCGCGATCTCGGCGAGCAGCACCGCGAGACGCTCGCCATCCTCGCCGGCATCGTCGAAAGCGAGCTTCGCGCGCGCGAGGAGATCCAGAAGTACACGCGCGAAATCGAGCGGTCGCGCCAGGCCGCGCTCGAAGTTGCGGACCAGAAGGCGGACTTCTTCGCGCACATGAGCCACGAGATCCGTGGCCCGATGATGTCGATCCTCGGCTACGTGGATCTGCTCGGCGGTTCGAAGACGAGCGAGGAAGATCGTCGGGAGTACGTCGATATCATCAAGGCGAGCGGTGAGCACCTCCTCGCGCTCGTGAACGACATCCTCGACCACGCGAAGGTCGAAGCGGGGCAGATGGACGTCGAGCGGATCCCGGTGAACATCGTCTCGTTGCTGACCGACGTCCGCCGGCTCATGAACATCCGCGCGAAGGAGCGCGGCATCTCGCTCCGCATGTGCATCTGCGGGAGCATCCCCGAGAGCATCGAGTCCGACCCCGTTCGATTGCGGCAGATCCTCGTCAATCTCGTGAGCAACGCGATCAAGTTCACGGAGCAGGGCTTCGTCGAGATCCGAGCGTGGATGGAGACGCCGGATCGATTGCATCTGGGCGTCCGCGATACCGGCATCGGGATGACCGAAGAGCAGGTGCAGTCCGTGTTCGATCCGTTCAAGCAGGCCGCGTCGGACACCACGCGCAAGTTCGGGGGCACGGGACTCGGTCTGGCGATCTCCAAGCAGCTTGCGGAGTGCCTCGGTGGCGATCTGTGGGTGGAGAGCCAGCCGGCGGTGGGCACGACCTTCACGCTCGCGATCCCGCCGGGCTCGATCGGCGATGCCACCATGGTCGACGAGCAGGCCGTGGCGAAGCAGGAAGAGGCGCAGCAGGGGACGGACGCTTTGTTCGAGGGCAAGATCCTCGTCGCCGAGGACGACGTCCTGAATCGCACGCTGCTCGAGCGGATCCTCGAGGGCTACGACGTGGATATCCTGACGGTCGGCGATGGCGGCGCCGCCGTCGATGCGATCCTGGATGCGGACCGCGACGGCAAGCCGTTCGACCTCGTGCTGATGGACATGCTGATGCCGGTCGTCGACGGATATGCCGCCACGAGCCAGGTCCGGCACGCCGGCTACCGCGGACCGATCGTCGCGCTCACCGGGAACACGCGCGGCGAAGATCGCGAGAAGTGCGTGCGCTCCGGCTGCGACGATTACCTTGCCAAGCCGATCGATCGTACCGCGCTCGAGTCCGTCCTCGGGCGATTCGCGGGCCGCACGAACGACTAGGCGGAGCCCCCACCTGCTTCAGTCCTCGATGGGCACGCCCGTCGCAGCGTCGATGCGGACTTCGGTCCGGTTGAGCTTGGCGACGTAGACGAGGCGATCCTGGGCTTCCCCGAGCTGGATCGACTCGAGCCGTGGCCGGCCGCCTCCCGTGAACGAGTCCATGGCGATGCGCGCTGCGTGCGACATCGGAACGATCGACGCACCGAGGATCTTCTTGTGCAGCGGCCCGAGAGGGAACGTGCGATGCGAGCGCCGTTCGGCCGGCGACGCTCCGGGAGCCGTGTAGTAGTTGAGCTCGCGCACCGCGACGTCGCCGATCCTCCGGACTTTCGTGTAGCTGGCGTCGAGCCTCTGGCGTGATCGGCTTTCTTCGATCTCGATACTCTCGAGCGTGAAGGTTCCCAGCGATTCGAGCTGGTCGATCACGTCGACGAGGCTCGGCAGTCGATCGGGGTCGGCCTTCGCGAACGAGTTCCCGCCGAGATCGATCACCGTTCCCTTCGGCGGTTCATCGTAGACGAGGCCCTCGAACGTCGTGTCCACGAGGGCCAGGGTGACCCCGGGATCGAAGTACGCGATGCGCTGGCTGGCGATCGAGCGGCACCTCTCGGCCTTCACGAAGCTTCCATCCGCGACCCGCGTACTCCCGCGCAGGAAGGACTCGAGCTCGGTGAAGGTGCAGTCGTAGAAATAGACGAATCCGCGTTCCCTTAGCGAGACGGCGTGCCCGTCCAGGGGGCTACGACCGTATCCGCCGAGAAACTCGCACCCTTCGCAAGCGACGTACGTCCCGGCGCCGACGCCGATCGCGGACGAGTACCCGGCGCCCGCGTCGAAGCCGAGCGTCCGGACGCGGCGAATGAGGGACGCGCCGGCGCCGCGCGCATCGAGGATGCCGTCGCTGCGCTCGGTTCCGTCGATCGTGAGGCCTTCGATCGTCACGTTGTCGACGCCGTCGGCCATCACGAACGTGCTCTGCGGCTTGAGCGTGGTCGCATCCATCCCGGCGCCGCTCAGAGTCACCTGCGACACGTTGCTCAATCGGAAGTACCCGCGAAACGCGTACTCGCCGGGCCCGAAGACGAAGACCGTGTTCTCGGCGAGCTCTTTTCCCCGCATCGTGTCGCGGATGACGGAGTCGATGTTGTCGGGGGTGACGCGGATGACCGTCTCTTCGGCGGTCCGCTTCTCGAGCGGCTTCTTGAAGCGATCGAACCCCTCGAACAAGGGGCGGGGGTCGGAGCCGTGCTCGAGGATCTTGCGCAGGGTGTCCCCGCCGGTGTCGTCGTCCGAGAACTCGGCGAGTCGACGGCGCAGTTTCTCGTCCTCGAGTGCTTCGAGCATCCACTCCCAGTCCTCGTCGGAGATGTCGTCGCCGCGGTTTCGCGCCGGCGGCTCCTCTCCCTTGTCGGGCTCGGGCTCGGGATCCGGCTCGGGCTCGCGGGATTCGGCTTCCGGTGGCTCGTAGACGGCGAGTGCGTCCGGATCCGGGGAGCGTTCGGGGAGCGCCGGATCGAGTGGCTGGCGCCCGATGAGGAATCCGATCGCGACGCCCATCGCGAGCATCACGAGCGCCAGGCCGATCAGCGGGAGGAGCGCCTGGCCGCGGATGCGGCGAGAGGTCTTCGGCATGGCGTCGGGCATCGGGATCGGCTGGCTCCAGGTCCTGGGTTCGCGGGCGACCGGACCGCGCGAACGCCGTCGAGTCTAGGCGAAACGAATCGGCCATACAAGCTCCCGCGAGCCGCGAACCCTTCGAAACGCGGTCGCCTCCTTGCGACGCGGCTTCGACCGGCTAGAATGGGCGCGACGAAGGAGGGTGGGGAGGTCTGAGCGAGCCGAGATTCCATGTTCGAACGGCGCACATCCGGGCTGCCCCTGTCCTCGCCGTACGCGTTGCGCGCGCCGAGCGTCGTCGATCGACGGCGTTCCTGGGCCATCGCGATCGGTGTCCTCTCGATTCTGCTCCTCTCGATCCTGCACCTCTCGGCTCGTCCGATCCGGGCCGGTGTGCCGGACGACGAGTGGCGCCGCAGCTTCGACGAGGACGTCCGACCGATCCTCGTCGAGCACTGCGGCGCGTGTCACGGTCCGAGGCGAGTCAAGGCGCGGCTGCGGCTCGACTCGCTCGATCGGGTGCTGGCGGCCGTCACCTCCCACGAGCTCCTCGTTCCGGGGGATGCGGCGTCGAGCTCCTTGGTCGAGCGCATCACGCTCCCCGCGGACGATCCTGATCGGATGCCGCCCGAGGGCAAGGACCCGCTCACCGAGGAACAGATCGCCGTGATCCGCGGCTTCGTCGATCGGATGCCGAAGGACGCTCTCACGACGGGCCGTGCCGAAGGACGAGAGCCGGAAGCCGCAGACGCGACCGCGGACGGGCTCGAGCTCGTCGATGTGGCCGATCCCGCCGCCGCGCGCGCGACGTTCCGGGAGAACGTGCGTCCGCTGCTCGCGGAGCGCTGCTTGTCGTGTCACGGGAACGACGCCGCCGCACGCAAGGCGGGGTTGAGGCTCGACACGTTCTCCGGAGCCACGCGGGCGCGCCGCGGCGGACGAGCCATCGTCCCGGGTGCGAGCGAGCGCAGTCTGCTGATCGATCGCGTCACGGCCGGCGATCCCGAGCATCGCATGCCCCCGGCCGGGAGCGGCGCTCCGCTGACCGACGAAGAGGTCGACGTGCTCCGCCGATGGATCGACGAGTCGGGCGCGACCTACGCGCGTCACTGGTCGCTCGACCCACCGGTCGCGAAGACGCCTCCGCAGCTGCCGGCGTCGTCGACGGATTTCGTCCGAAGCGAGATCGACGCGTTCGTGCTCGCGCGCATGCAGGAGCACGGCCTGCGACCGTCCGAGCCGGCCGAGGCGCTCGTCCTGGCGCGACGCGCGAGCCTCGATCTGACGGGGCTGCCCCCCGATCCGACCGCCGCCGATCGGTTCGCGAGCGATCCGACCGACGAGGCCTGGGCGCGGTATGTCGACGGTTTGCTCGCGTCGCCGCGATTCGGCGAGCGTTGGGCACGCGTGTGGCTCGATCTCGCACGGTACGCCGACTCGATGGGATACGAGAAAGACGGGCGTCGAAGCATCTGGCCGTACCGCGACTGGGTGATCCGTGCCTTCAATCGCGATCTCCCGTTCGATCGGTTCACGATCGAGCAGCTCGCGGGAGATCTGCTGCCTGACGCCACGACCGATCAGATCCTCGCCACCGGATTCCATCGCAACACGATGACCAACGACGAGGGCGGCACGGACGACGAGGAGTTC
>CAZQZX010000065.1:0-28370 GCA_964597885.1 uncultured Planctomycetota bacterium | reverse complement strand
AGGTCGCAGGTTCGAATCCTGTCCCCGCTACCATTAGAACTAGCTGCCGAATCGGTAGTTCCGATACCCACCTTCAGGGTGGCGCGGCCGTAACCGCACAATTGAACCGGGTAGTGTAACCGTTAGCACGGGGCACTACCCGGTTTCTTTGGTACGGAGGCCGCCATGCCCAACAGCAGGACCACCCCACCCGATCGCCCCCGTCGCAAGAGGATTCCCTCGCTTCGCCACCACAAGCCGAGCGGCCAGGGATTCGTCGAGCTGAATGGATATCGAAAGTACCTCGGTCGGTTTGGACTCCCCGAGACCGAAGAGAAGTACCGTCGGACCGTCGGGGAATGGCTCTCCAACGGGAAGACGCTTCCCACCACGCCCGATCAGATCACGGTCAACGAGCTGATCTCGAAGTTCTGGGACTACGCGAAGCTTCACTACCGCAGGCCGGACGGTTCCAGCACGAATGAACCCGAGAATATCAGACTCGCCCTGAGGCCGGTGAAGTCCATGTACGGGAGCTCGAAGGCGACCGAGTTCGGGCCAAGGGCCCTGAAGGCCGTTCGACAAGACATGATCGAGCGAGGCGGTTCACGAGGCTACATCAACAAGCATGTCTCGCGAATCAAGCGGATGTTCAAGTGGGCGGTCGCGGAAGAACTCATCTCACCGCAGGTCTCGCAGGCGCTCGACGCGGTCCCAGGATTGAAACACGGTCGTTCGGAAGCACGCGAGACCGAGTCGGTCAAGCCGGTCTGTTCACAACACGTCCACGCGATTCGTCCCTTCGTTTCCCGGCAAGTCTGGGCTATGGTTCTCCTCCAGCTCCATACGGGAGCCCGTTCCGGCGAAATCGTCATCCTGCGCCCGCGCGATGTCAACCGCTCCTGTGAACCATGGGAGTACACCCCCCGAGAGCACAAGACCGCTCACCTCAATCACGAGCGGACCATCTTCCTTGGACCCGAAGCCACGAAGACTCTCGAGCCCTTCTTCAGCGACCGCGATGACGATACGTTCGCCTTCAGCCCGCGTGAAGCCGAAATCGAGCGCCGAGCCAAGATGAGGCAAGCTCGGAAGACGCCTCTTCCGCGCCGCACCCAAACGAACGTCCAGCGCTCGCGGACAGCCAAACGCGCGGCAGGCGAACGCTACACAACCGACAGCTACAGGCGAGCGATCCAGCGGGGGTGCGACCTCGCGGGGGTTCCTCGATGGCACCCTCACCAACTTCGTCACAGCGCAGCCACCCGAATCCGCAAAGAGATGGGGCTCGAGGCAGCACAGCTCATCCTGGGGCACCGACGCGCAGATGTGACTCAGATCTACGCCGAGATCAGCACCCAGAAGGCACGCGAAATCGCGCAAGCAGTCGGCTAGAGAAAAAAATCTATCTCGGGCAAACGAGGGGCGGATGACCCACATCCTGGTCCGCCCCCGCCCGAGATCAGTCAAAACCCCCGCTCTAAGGCCACGGTTTCTGTCGTAGAATCGACGATCGGGACCTTCCCCTACCTCCCCTACGGGGCGGCCATCATCCCCGCTCTCAGAACGAAAACCTCACTCCAGCACGCTTTGGCCTTCCGTCACCGCGCGTCCACTCGCCAGGCGCAGAGGGCTCATTCGTATACAAGGACTAGAAGCGAATGAAACTCGATGTGAACCAACGCGAGGGAGTCAACATGAACAAACGTGAGAGAGCTCAACGGACCCCGGAACAATATCTGTCGCTGGCCGAATGCGCGCGGGCCGCCCCAGGCCGACCACATGTCGCATCCGTCTGGCGGTGGTGCCGCGTGGGCATTCTTGCCAGGAATGGCCGCCGGATCCGCTTACGCTGCGCCCGTGCAGGGCGTCGAATCTTCGTCCGAAGGGAGTGGCTCGATCACTTCTTCGAACTCGTCGCCCAGGCCGACGAAGAGCATTTCCAGTCGCACGCTACTTCGCAAGATCACTCGGACTCACCACAACACCCGGAAAAGACGAGGCAACGACTTTCAGGTCCAGACAAAGCGAGAGAGTACCTCGAATCGGAGGGATTCTGAGATGGAGAGAGAGCGCATTGAAACCAAAGACACGCCGACAGAAGGACCCCGACGAACGACAAACCGACAGAACGCACTCGTCAGCACCGGACCACGGACTGTCGAAGGCAAGGCGCGATCGTCTCGAAACGCAACGCTGCATGGGATTCTCTCGAAACTTCCCGTCCTGGATGACGAATGTCCCGCCGACTGGCGCAGGCACCGGTCGATGGTTCTTGACGATCTCGACCCTGTTGGCGCGGTGGAGACGCTTCTCGCCGAGCGTATCGCGTGCCTCTTCTGGCGCTTGCGAAGGGTTGCCCGCTACGAATGGGCAGCCGCGGACGTGGCGCGGGATCTCGCTACGCGAGCACGACTACTGAACGGGGGCCTCATGTCACTCACCGATGAGCAGATCCGGGACCTGACTGTCCTGCCCGACAATCGAAGGCTCCAGAAACTGCAGCGCTATGAGGCTCATCTAGAGCGAAGCCTCATGCGCAACTCGAACCTCTTGCGGAAACTCCAAACAGAGCGCGGAAGCAAACACGCCCAGTCATTCGTAGTCGAAGTCCTCCAAGGGGATTCGGAGCTTTTTCCGAACGAACCGAAGGGAAGAGTTCTCACAAATGGGTCGTAGCGGCATGCACGTTGATCTGCCCGTGCCCGCGATCGGCCTCGACATCTATCCAGATACCGTACAGCTCCTACTTCGTGGATTCCGGTGCCCGCGGAGCCAAACCAGCTCCTCGCGGGTTGATTCAGGGGTCAATGATAGAGAGTCCTCACTTGTTGAGCTGACCTCAGAGCTACAGAGATATCTGAGATCACTCCCTGAAACGACCAGGCTTGAGATCCACCCCTCCTCGGGAAGATGTCATCCTCGACTCGACCTGACTCAGCCATCGCCATCCACGATTCGAACTCTCCTGGAGTTCGAACGGAAACGGCCGGACCTCATCCCGATCCGCGTCGACGTGTCCTTCGACATCGTTGTAGAGACCGCAACGGACGCAGAGGTGCTGACCCGTTGGGTACAAGAAAGGCTGGTTCAACTTCACCTAAGGGGTCCGATAGGAACCTTCTACGAAGAGACCAAGTACACTCGAAGACGACGGTGGCGGACTGCTGGCGTCGCCGTGTACGGGGACAAGAAGAAGCGAAGCGGTCACGTCTGTCACATTGAAATCCGCATGCTCGGCGCCAACCAGTGCAAGAGGTTCGAATTCCGATCACTCGGTGACCTCCTTGCGATAGGCCCCGAGTGTTGGAAGAGATTCTTCGGCCGGTTGTTCGTGTTCGAGGAGTTCGATACTTCTCTCTCTCGTGAACATCTCGGTCGTCTTCTACGAGGGCATGGGAATCGGAAGCGCCCCCACGTTTCCCACTGGGGAAGGAATCAGCGGATCGTATACAACCATGACTTGCGCTTCGCCGGGCTCCAGCTCCAGAAGGCTGCCTCACTAGAACGGGGAGACGGTGTTCCGTCCGCTCAAGCAATCCGGGCGATGCTTCACCGGCTCGGCCGTCCCCACTTGGCAAGTCGGATTCTACGCCGTCTAGAAGATCCCCTCGCTTCGTTACTCCATTCCAGCGCCCCTTGACGAGCGATCGACTGAGCGCTGAGTGGGAGATCACAATTCGACTGGTCGACCCCATCCACTGAAGTACAGCCCCTTCAAGAGACCTCCACCTTCAGGCCAGTGCTTTGGGCCTGGACGAGGACTGCGTGAACGAAGAGACGCGAACCTCACGATCGGTTGAAATCTGACGTCCTGGAAGGAAAACCCGCGGGCTACTGGTGAGACCGAACGACTCCCTACTCGTCGATCGGCGGCCTAAGCGTGATCGACCCACCGCCGCCAACACGAAGCCTCTTGCCGGGCAGTATCTCCAGGTACTCCCCGTTTGACTTCCCCTCACCGAGACGCTTCCCGTTCCTCGAGAGCTTTCGCGTCAACTCGGACCCAGTTGGCCATTGCGTGACCAAGTACGGAGTTCCCTCGTGTTCATAGATCGTCAGCCAACGGGCGCCAGCCGTCCGGAAGCGGCGAACTCACGGGCGCGACTGAGCGAGAACAGCTTGGCGGCCCGCTGGTTACCTGACGCTTCGGGATACCCCCATCTCTCACCCCGCAGTCCAATTCCCCTACGCGATTCAATCGAACGCTCACGATGCACATCGACCACCACTTGCCTGCTATCTAGAGCAGTCATAGACTTGATCCAAGACTGAGGGAGTCGAGTATCCGACGGTTGCTTACCCAAACGAGCAAGTCCCGGAATGACTGGCGCAAGACCACGGGCAGCGCGAAAAATCGAGACGGCAGAATCTGTCCTACATTTTCGGCCCATTAAGCCAGGCCCCGAGAAGGTATTAATGGATGCCCTCTTCAAGTTCTGGCCCTCCCTCTTCAACGACTCATCACATCCCCGCTGGGCGGCAACCTCGCTTCCCATCGGAGCCGGCCAGCCTGACCTTCTCGCCATCGCGTATCGGGATGCTGCATCTCGCTCATCCCGCTTCCGTGGCCGACATGCACGCCTGCTCGCCTACCTACGAACGAAGCACCAAGTAAGACCAAGCACGATCATGTCTCGCATTGGTTTGGAACAGAAAGAATTCGAATCAATCCTTGGTGACCTTAGCGAAGCCGGGGCGCTCTCCCAGACCAATTGCAAGTACTTGCTCGCCGACGAATGGAAGGACATCCTTCCCGAAGTAACTGCAGTGGAGGCGAAGGCCACGCGCTGGAGAGACGCTGCACTGCAAGCGCTTCGCAACAAGCTGTTCGTCCACCGATCCTACGTAGCATTCCCCGCTAGTGTGGCCAGTCGCGTGAAAGGCGAGAACATCTTTCGCGAGAACGGCATCGGCATCATCTCAATATCCGAAGACAACTCTGCCGAAGTCTCACGGAAAGCCGCGCGAGGAAAGCCTGCCCTGTGGCAGTACTACTACATGCTGGCATTCGCAATAGGCCGCAGCCGCATAGGAGAGCTGTGACATGGTCTTCTCTATCCCTCAAGAGAAAGCCGCGGAGATGTTCACTTCATACAGATTCCAGTGTGCATTGACCCCGAGCATGCAGAAGTGCGCATTTCACGTACAAGACTCCGATGGTCTGGATCTTTGCCTCAAGGTTATCTCACCGGACTACGAAGCCGTCAGACTCGAGCGAGAGATTGCCGCACTTCGCGCTGTCAACCACCCGAACGTCGTTCGTTTTCATGAGTACGCGTTCCGGGTCACCCGGGACTCGCAGTCGCACTACATAATCGAGGAATTCGTCCCAGGAAACGACTTGTCCGAACTGTTCACCGGCGATCCCTGGGACCTCGGCAGGGTTGCCGAGTTCTTCATACAGTTCTTCGAGGGACTCGCTGAACTCAAGGCGAACGGGCTAGTACATCGCGACCTAAAGCCCACCAACGTTCGAGTGCACACTGACGGCCACCCTGTGATAATCGACTTCGGCCTAGTGAGGCACTTGAATCGATCAGACTTGACGCTTACGGCACAGGGAGCGGGCTTAGGTACGCCCGCATACTTCGCCCCCGAACAGTTCACGGGCACGAAGTACGACATCGATCACAGGACCGATCTGTTTGCTGCGGGCATATTGCTCTACACAGCTCTCGTTGGCTGCCACCCATTCTTGAGGGACGGAGCTTCGCTACCCGAACTTCGAGACAGCGTCTGCAACTCCGAAGAGCATCTGAAGCATGAGCGCTTCACGACGCTTCCACGACCGTGGCAACTACTCGTCGCAAAGCTTTTGCAGAAAGACAGACCCAAGCGAATCAACGACCCTACGCAGGTCGCGAGTATCCTCAAGAAACTAGGAGAACGAGGATGATTCGAAGAGGAGCCTGGCATCAGTTCGGAGATCGAAGTCAAAAACAAGTACTCGATCAGCTTGAGCATGGCGCTGGCGTAGGCGTTGTCGTCAGCCCCAGGGATCTGGCCTTCAACAACGCCGAAGAGTACTGCCAGAAGTATCGAGACTTGGGCGCGTCCGTCCTATACGACCATCAGATCTACGTCCCGGGATTCAGCAACGCGAAACTGATCTCATATCCCGGCAACGAAGTCAGGGAGTCCGTCTCAACGCTCAAGAACCTCACGTCGACTGGGATCAATTTGCTGAGCAAGGCGATCGAAGAGATCAACTCCCGACTCGGGACGGTCGCAGTGCTTGCTCCCGCTGTCGTATACGAAGCGAATCGGCCCGATATCCTAGAACTGAATGGTCAGCTGTTCGCCGCCGCAAGCAAGGCAGCCAAATCGCTAGGGCGACCCGTAATGGCAACGATCGTCCTGGGGCAGTCCGTGACTGTCTCTCCAGGCGAGATCTCATCAGTCTTGGCGCATGCGACGGGGCTCGACGCAGACGGCTGGTACTTCGCATACGAATTCAGTGAAGACCGCATCCCCCGCGATAGGGGCAACATCGTCAGATGCGGCGATGCCTGCCTCACGCTCGCTGCAACGGGCAAACCCGTATTCCACGCATACGCCGGTCCTATGGCACTCCTGTCTCTCGGCTTCGGCGCTTCGGCGGCCGGAATTGGTCATTCGCAAACCCTGTGGCAGTTCAACCGCAATCGTTTCGCGCCGGCCGCGGGAAACGGAGGCGGCGGGGACGCACCGCCACGCTTCTTCTCCACGGCACTTTGGGGCACGGTGGTCTGTCCTGATGAACTGGCTACGATTCCCGCAGAGTTCCTAGACGAGATCCTGACGACTACGGAGTTCTCGTCTGTGCTATCTCCAACTACATTCCAGACAGCGGATTGGTCGCGCTGGGAAGCAGGAAAGCACCTTGTCATGGCAATCTGTCAGGCCGTCCAGTCTATAGCGGATGCGAGTACCGTCTCGGTGGACTGCGCCCGCTTCGCAGAGACAGTCCTAAATGATGCGAACAACCTGTTCGGACGCATGGGAGCAAAGAGTGTGGTGCTGAGGGAAGAGTCTCGAAACCTGCACCAGCCGGAGTGGCTCGCTGCCCTCGGCAAGCTACAAGCGTCACGAGGCGACGATTACGAGTTTCTCGAACTATTGGCGTCGTAACGCAGGCCGGACAGAGCCGTGCCGCAACGGTCTGCCTACGTCGCACGCCCCCCCCCCGGCCTGACCATGACCCCAGAGCCGACAGCAGAATTCGCCGCTCTGTCTGCGATCGTCCGGGGCTCGATCTGGAAAGGAAGGTTTCCCCGGGTAAGATCGCGGCGGGGCTCGTCAGGACACTCGGCTGATTGATGGGGTTGCCAATTGACACGAGAAAGCGCGAAGTGATGGATTCCGTTTTCGTAGACGAGTCCGGCTATACCGGAGCCGACCTTTTGAATGCCGACCAGGTATTTCAGGCTGCGGCTGCCGTTCGGCAATCTGAAGCTCGAGCGGAGGAGATCGTCGAAGAGTATTTCAGCACTGTCCAGGCCCCCGAGCTCAAGCTAAGTAGTTTGGTCCGGCGGCCTCGGTATCGAAAGGCGATCATTGGCGCCCTCCAAGCCGTCGCAGAGGACCTTGGGGCCGTATCCTACGTATTCTGTAAGCGGTACGCCTTATGGCTCCAACTTCTTGATGACTGCGTTGAGCCAGTTTGCCACAGGTTGGGCGCACCGTTCTACGAGAACGGTTGGAACCGGTCATTCGCAAGCCTGCTATTCTTTACATCAGCTACCTTCTGGGGAGCTGCACGCACCGAACGGATACTCGCAGCTTACCAGCGTGCATCACGATCCAAGTCTCCCGAAGACGTCAAAGCGCTGATCGAAGCGCTTCGCTCCATCAAAGGGTGTGATTGCGCTGAGTTCTTCGTACCTGCAATGAATGCGGACAGCGACGTGATCGAATCGCTACTCCACCCCGACAGCACAATAGACATCTCCTACGCCTTGGTAACAGGGCTCGTATCGTGGATGGAAGAACGCACCGAGTCACCTTACCGCATCGTTCACGACAATAATAAGGCGATCGGCGAGAAATTGGACAAGCTGGCGGCACTGTCAGAGATCGAGCAATCCAGAGGTTTTGAGGTTTCGAGCGTCACGAGAACGCATTTCCCGCTCAGGTTCTCGGGCGCAGACATGGCGGACTCCCGGGATGATCGACGGCTGCAGCTTGCTGATCTCTTTGCCGGAAGCCTAAGACTGAGCGCAGAGATGCTACGCGGAATCAAACCGAACGACGGCCTACCGGACGAGCTGCTCGGCTCCCTCCCAGACGAGTCAATCATCTTCAATCTACCCACGCTCAACTTCAATGAGACTCGGGCCATGTTTCATGGCACTGACGCCGGCGAGATGATTGATTTCCTCGCTCACGAGTTCGCCAAGAGGGATCTAAGGAAGGAATCGGATTAGCAGGGATCCATCCGCGCCACTGGTAGTTTGACCCATCGGGCTTGGCTAGCTCGTAGAATTCAAACGTATCGGCAGGTGCCGATGTACTCCGCACCCAAACAATCAGCCGCTTGAAAGGGAGATGTTGCGGGAGTGATGAGGCAAGTAAAGCTCCAAGATTCGTTCCTCGATGAGCGTAGGGAGTTGTCCTTATACGACGTGGTCTTTCCGCTACTCTCAATGACGGAGAGCGGCGTTCCCGAGTTCTTACTCGGATCATGCTTCCCTCTTGGCCGTGGCCTATATGCGACGGCTGCCCATGTATTTGAGCCATTCATGATTGCCAGACGACGCTACACCAGGCTTCAATCTTGCGACACGCCACTCACCGACGACGAGAAGAGCGAACGTGCCCGGGACATCGCGACTGCAAGGCCATTCGACGACATAGATGTGAACTGCGGTGCGCTGATCCTCGACCAGGCAGCCATTCGAAACGGTGAGTTCCGTCTGGTTGGTTTCTCCCTCGTGAAGCACATCGAGATGTTCCTAGACGATGACCTCGCCCTGCTGTTTCTCCATGATGACAAGAGGAGGAACAAACATGGAGACATCGCACCCATCGGGTGTCTGCCAATCACTGAATCACCGAGCGTAGGCGAAAAAGTTACCGTCACCGGCTTTCCTGCCCGGAACAACCGCATCAAGATCGAGCAGAAGGATCGCCTCGTTGACTTCTCTGCCTGGCTTGGGCTCGTCGAGAGCAGTGGCGAAATCTGCAAGCTCAACACAGTCAAACGCGATAACGCTGTCTGCTTTTTCCCATGCATCGAAACGACTGCCCGAATGGCAGCCGGGCACAGCGGAGGACCTGCGATCTCGATCGATACGGGGGGCGTCATTGGAGTGAACTCCACTGGACTTGAGTCAACAGCCTACAGCGTTGTTTCGTGGATTGGCAAGGCGTTGGATCACGAGTTCACGCTTCCCTTCGCGGTTCAGGCAGGGGATTGCGACATCGCTCCCGGTCGCGTGGTCAGCCTTCGGCTTCTCGCCAAACGGGGCTTGCTACAAATCAATTCTCGATCCGAGAACGACCGATGATGAGTGATGAGATCGCGGGGATGAAGAAGGCCTATTTGATGCGCGCAGAGAATGATTTCGGGTAGCCTACCCGCCAAAGCCTGCAATCGGGTATAATCGCGTGCGATGGCATCGGAACCGGAATCCGGAAGTTCCGGCAGAAGTGAAGAGTTACGGCCGAGAACGGGGAAACTGGATCGCCTCATAACCCGGAGGTCGCAGGTTCGAATCCTGTCCCCGCTACCACACACATCAGATCGCCGCTGGACTCACCCGAGACCAGCGGCGATTTTTTTTTTGGACCACTCCCGCCCCGCACGAACACTTCGTTGACGATCTACTCCGGATCTACACTGCCTTCCGCCGCACTAAGGGTTCCATCACTCGTGACGTGGCTCCCGAGCCTCCGCCGAGGGAACGCATCGCTCGATCCATCTGAGAAGGGGTAAAGAACCACCGGCCCGCGGCCGATCCCTCTACATCAGCTCCTGCCCAGAACCGGTCTACGCCAGGTCCCGATCGGAGGTCGAGATGTGCACCCCACGACCGAGGACGTTCCTGCTTGCAACGATCGTCGCTCTTGCCGCACTGGCACCGACGGGCCGATCGGACGACCCGGCGCCAGTTCAACAGCTTCGTGCGAGCGACGAAACGCGACGAGAAGCGTTCGGATCCGCCGTTTCGATCGACGGCCGACATGCCGTGATCGGCACGCCGTCAACAGGAGAGCCCCGTGTCCGACGCAGCGGATCGGTTTATGCCTTCGTCCGCGCCGGATCGAGGTGGGTCGAGGCACAGAAGATCACCGCATCGGATGCCGAAGACCGCGACCTGTTCGGATCCTCCGTCTCGTTGTGCGGAGATACCCTCCTCGTCGGATCCCCCAAGGACGACGATCTAGGCAACAACTCCGGCGCGGCCTATGTCTACCGGTATGACGGATCGCGATGGACCGAGGAGCAGAAGCTGACCGCTCCCGATGGCGGCGCCACCCATCAGTTCGGTTGGTCGGTGGCCCTCGACGGTGAGGTCGCCGTCATCAATAGCGACGTCAACTACTACCCGGCCCCCTCGGGGTCGGCCTACGTGTATCGCCGAGGCGAGGCTGGCTGGAGTCTCGAGCAGAAGATCGAGAGTCCGGCCGGAGATTCCTTCGCTAGCTGGGTGGCGATTAGCGGTCCGTGGATCCTGATCAGCGCGCCGGAAATCGCACATTGCTACCACTTCGATGGACGCGCGTGGGAGCACTACCAGGGGCTGCGCGGACCCGACGCCACACCGGAAGAGAACTTCGGCGGCCCGGTCGCCCTTCAAGGGGAGCTGGCGGTCGTGGGTGCAACCAGTTGGGACAACCCGGGGGCCGCATACATCTTCCGCCGAACGCCGCAGGGATGGACGCAAGAGCAGAAGATCTACGCGAGCGACGGCAGTTACTGGTCACAATTCGGTCGCTCGCTGGCAATCGATGACGATCTGGTGCTCGTCGGCGCACAACGTTGGGCCGGCGACACACTCGGAGCCTTCACCGGCTGGGCCTATGTGTTCCGGCGGCACGGAAACCGCTGGATCGAAGAGCAGCGGCTTCCCGCGAGCGACGATTCGCTCGGTACCATCCCCCCGGTCGCCGCCTCCGAGGGGACCGCCGTCGTCGGGGCCCCGTGGGACAGCCAGTCCCGAGTCGTGGCGGGCGCAGCGCGTATCTATTCGGTCTCACCCTGTCGGTTCGGGACGGTGAACGGTGGCGCAGGGCGCATCACGCGCCTCCTCCGCGTCAACGGCGGCTTTGGCGACGGGTACTCGCGGGTGGACGTCCCGACCTGGTCTCCTCTCACGGTCTCGATGGATGCTCCTGCCTCCGCGCCGGCAAACGCGAAGTTCGCCGTGTACGCCTGGCGGGGCAAACCGAGCGACTCATCCCTCACACCGATGCCGCATCAGATCGGCGTGATGTGCAAGCCCGCCCCGCTGACCGGCGGCCGCCCCGCGCCCATCGCAATCTGGAACAACATCGGACATCCGAAGCGGCTGGGAAAGGCGACGCACTCCTCGGTCCCGGCTCCTTCGACGTTGCTCTACCTGCCCCGTGGCCTGCGCCGTCCTGCAACACTCACCCTGCAAGGGTTGGTCGAGGATCCCGCATCCGCTGCCAATCGGCCGGCAAGCGTGACCAACGTCGTGGTGCTGCGGGTCGGCAGCCCGACCACCCGTTAGCCAGACGGACCGTTCAAGCGGGCGATGTACTTGCCGTGAGGGTAGAGTATGGTCGGGCGATCGCGCCTGAATGGATGCTTACGCGGCTTTCAGAGGTGCAAGGTCCGCGTCGGTGATTGGGTCGGCGCCAATGCTCGCAAGCCGGTTGGAACAGCAGTCACGTTCCACCCGAGACCAGCGGCGATTTTTTTTGGACCACCGCTTCGCGCGCATCCGACTCCAGCAGAAGCTGGTGCCCCCCCTTACGCGGGTCGATCACGCCCATGCCGCATCAGCTCGGATTGATGTGCAAGCCGGCGCCGTTGACCGGCGGAAGCACGACGCCAATCGCGATCTGGAACAACATCGGACATGCAAAGCGACTTGGCAAAGCGACGCACCCTTCGAGCCCGGCACCTTCGTCGCTGCTCCAGCTTCCCCGCGGGTTGCATCGCCCTGTGACGATCACTCTACAGGGATTCATCGAAGATCCCGCCTCCGCTGCGAACCATGCCGCAAGCGTAACGAACGCTGTCGTACTGCGGGTCGGAAGCCCGGCCACGCGCTAGCGCTCCCCTCCGCGTACGGCCTCGCCCTTCGCTAGGCGCATTGATATGTTGTCCTCGTAGTCACATACCTTCAGACCCCACCTCGGGGCGGTTCTTGCTGGTCCAAGAACCAGACTGAAACCAACTTCCAACCACAGCCAGGACACCGCCATCATGACCCTCAAACGGATCTGCGCGCGAGGCGCGACAAGCCTTCTCCTGGTGCTGACGACGCTCCTCCCGACCGTCTGCGCCCAATCGACGAACAACCCGCTGCTGCAGTCTTGGGACACGCCGTTCGGCGCCCCGCCCTTCGACCGGATCAGCACCGGTGACTTCGAGCCGGCTTTCGAAGCCGCGATGCAGAAGAACCTCGCCGAGATCGAGGCGATCCGCTCGAACGGAGAAGCCCCGACCTTCGAGAACACGATCGCGGCGCTCGAGAACTCCGGCAAGGACCTGGGACGGGTTTCCCGCACCTTCTCCGCTCTCACGTCGTCCGCGACGAACGATGAGCTGCGTGCGATCCAGCGGCGAATGGCTCCGCGCCTGGCCGCGCATTCGTCGGCGATCATGCTGAACGCCGATCTGTTCGCGCGCATCGACTCCCTGTTCGCGCGTCGTGCGACGCTGGGTCTCGACGACGAGCAGTCCCGGGTTCTCGAACGAACGCACACGCGCTTCGTGCGCGCCGGAGCGAAGCTCAAGGGCGAGGCGCGCGATCGACTCGCCGCGATCACCGAGGAGCTCGCCGGCCTCTACACCGCCTTCAGTCAGAACGTGCAGAAGAGTGCGGAGGCGTTCGCCCTCGTGCTGAATGACGAAGACGACCGAGCCGGCCTTCCCGAGTTCCTGCTCAGCGCTGCGGCCCAGGCGGCGTCGGAGCGCGGACTCGACGGCAAGCACGTCATCACGCTGGCGCGCTCTTCCTTCGAGCCGTTCATGACGTTCAGCACGCGTCGCGATCTGCGCGAGAAGCTGTTCACCGGCTGGACGAATCGAGGCGGCAACAACGACGAGTTCAACAACGAACAGAACATCCGCCGCATCCTGCAGCTGCGCCTCGAATTCGCCCGCCTGCTCGGATACGAGGACTTCTCCGCGTACCGAACGTCGAACACCATGGCCGGAACGTCGCAGGCGGCGAAGGCCCTCCTCGACGAGGTCTGGGTCGGGGCGCTGGCGAAGGCCGGCTCCGAAGCGGACCGAATCCGCGAGATCATGAAGAAGGAAGGCGCCGACTACGAGCTTCGCGCGTGGGACTGGTGGCACTTCGCCGAGAAGGCGCGCGCCGCCTCCTACGATCTCGATGAGGACGAGGTGAAGGCCTACCTGTCGATCGATAACGTTCTCCGCGCGCAGTTCGCGGTGGCCGAGCGGCTGTTCGGCATCAAGTTCTCCCCCATCGACAACATCCCGACCTACCACCCGGACGTGCGGGTCTGGGAAGTGAAGAACGCCGACGGCCAGCACGTCGGGCTGTTCTACGGCGACTACTTCGCTCGGCCCGGCAAGCGCTCCGGCGCCTGGATGAGCGCGCTGCGCACGCAGCACCTGGACGACGGCTCCACGCCGCTCATCATGAACAACTGCAACTACAACAAGCCGGCCCCGGGCAAGCCCGCGCTGGTCAGCATGCGAGAGGCCGAGGTGGTCTTCCACGAGTTCGGCCACGCCCTGCACGGTCTGCTTTCCAACGTGACGTACGGCTCGATCTCGGGAACGTCAGTGGACTTCGATTTCGTCGAGTTCCCCGCGCAGATCTACGAGCACTGGATGCGTCAGCCCGAGGTCATCAGGGAGTTCGCACTCCATCACGAGACCGGGAAGCCGATGCCGACGGCTCTCATCGAACGTCTTCGAGCGGCGTCGAACGCCCAGTCGGGCTTCGACAACGTCGAGTTCATCGCATCCGCGTTCGTCGACCTGGCCTTCCACCGCATCACCGACCCGGCCGTGCTCGCCGAGCTGGACGTGAACTCGTTCGAGGACGGCGTGCTCGCCCAGGCTCGCGTGCCGAAGGCCATCGAGATGCGACACCGGTCTCCGCACTTCCTGCACGCGTTCGCCGGCGAGCTCTACGCCAGTGGCTACTACACGTACATGTGGGCCGGCGTGCTCGACAACGACGGATTCGCCGCGTTCGAAGAGGCGGGCAACATCTACGATCCCACGCTCGCCCGCAAGCTTTATGAGAACGTCTACTCGGCAGGAAACAAGCGCCCCGCGATGGAAGCCTATGTCCGATTCCGTGGACGCAAGCCGAGCACGGCTCCCCTGCTCCGAAACCGCGGGCTGGACTCGGATACGGGGAACTGAGGGGCTTGGCCCCGAATCGGGCGTCCCAGAAGACAACCTGACACACTGTTTCTCAGCGCGAGCGGCCCTCTATCGAAGAGGGTCGCTCCGCTAGTCGGTCACGATCAGTTCTAGACGGTCCGTTTGCGCGACGACAAGCGCAGGGGCCTGCAGGGCGAGCACGGTTGTTCCATCTCGATCCGCTGTGATCTCGAGCCGATACTCCTCGCCGGCCGGCAGGTCGAGCTCGAACTGTCCGCGATCTCCTGCGATGACGCGGGCCACCGCTCCCTGCGGCCCGACTGCCCGTACCCAAACGCCCGGCATCGCGCCGCCGTTCTGATCCCGCACGCGCCCGGTCACGCGAAAGGCCTCCCTCAGCGTCAGGGTGACCTCGCCGTCCGAAGGGTGCGCTTCACGAATCGCGGACGGGACCAGCAACGCCTCACCCGGTGTCGGAAACGCCTGGAGCTCGTACCGCCGGTCGTCGGCCAGCTCCCCGGCCAGGATCCATCCGTCCCCGCCTGCCTCGACCAGGCGCTCCGTGCCCCGCGCGCGCGACCGCACCGCGATCAGGGCCCGAGGACACGGGCGGCCAGCAGGGTCGACGACTCGAATCAGCAACTCGGCATCCAGCGTGCGCCGCTCCGCCGTGAGGACCAGACCCGCAGCCGGAAGCTCGATCCAAGTAGGCGGATCGACAAGCACGACCTCCTGATCTGAAGCGCCTGCACCTCGTGGACTTCCGATGCCCAAGTCGACGGGGCCGGAGGAAGCAGCACACGTGATCCGGAACGAACCGTCGACGTCCGTCGTCGCGGACCCGACCTTGCGTTGCCGATCTGCGGACGTCGCCGAGACTCGGAGTCCCGAAGCCGGGCCGCCATGTGCCCATGCAACGAAGCCCTCGATGGTCTCGATCCTCTCGACCCGCACGTCGATCCATTCCTCAGTCGGCACGACGCGAAGCCCTCGCGGCCGCTGGAAGCCGTCCGGTACCCGCGCGTCGAGTGAGACCTCGCGCGCCGGGAGTCCCTGCAGACGCACTTCACCATCGGTGTCGCTCGTCCCCGCTCGAATCACGAGCTTTCCAGCGGAACCGCCGATCCGCCAGGAGGCTGACCACCGGATTCCGGGCACCGGGACACCGTTCTCGTCGACGGTACGGACTCGCAGGGTCTTCCCCCATCCGAGAACGAACACGTTGTCCATCGAATCCGCTTCGCGAACGTGGATCCATTCCCGCTTGGGTTCCGCTTGATCATACTGGACCGATACCCGGTAGCTTCCGCTGCCGACGTCATCGAAACGGAATCTTCCCAGATCGTCCGTTCGCCGCTCCTCCCCTTCGGCATGGCAGCCGCCGCTCGGACGCCCGGCCCGATGGAGAGTCACCGTAGCGTCGCGAAGCGGCTCATAGTTCACGTCAACGACGATGCCGGAGACCCGAAACCCCTCGTCGAGAAAGATCTCGCCCAGTTCCTCGTCGCCTTCATCGGGGCCGTAGAGTGTCCGGGAGAACTCGTCATGATCCTTCGCTCTAACCGTGAGTCCGTACTCCAGCTCGCGATCGAGTCCATGCACGATGAACTCCCCGTTCGCATCCGACCGTCCCGCGCGGCCGTCGATCTCGTAGGTCTTCATTCGACCGCGACATCCCAGCACGTTGACGAGCGCCCCCTCGATCGGGCCCTGTGCATCGAGAACGACGCCCCTCACCGAATACCCCCGATCCAGCCGGACCTCGATTTGCTCACGCTCCGGGAGATCCTTCACCCAGACCGTGGCTGGAGCATAATCCTCGGCGTACACGTGAAGGTACCGATGCGATTCGGGAAGACCTCGAAACGCAAATTCCCCGCCGCCGTCCGTAACGACACGAGCCTCGTTCGTCGGGGGATAGATCGATGTGATCGCGGCTCCCTCGATTCCCTCCCCGGAATCGCGGTCGATCACCCGCCCCCGCACGGTCCTCCCTCTCGCCATCACGACATCGACGACAGTTCGCTCCGAAGCCTCGACGTCGATCAAGTCGCTATGACGTGCGAGGACCGGATGCTCGCAGATCATCACGCTCGGGCCGGAGGGAACGTTAGCCAGAACGACGTCGCCCTCGGAGTTCGTGAACCCGACGAGGTGCTCCCGATGGAGTGCCTGTCGATCCGGCCGAATCCTCGACCAGATCTCTACACGAAGGTCCTCGACGGGGGCTCCATCCTCATCCACGGCGTGCACCGCGACGACGGCCGCCGGCTCGAGCATGATCTCGACCCACTCACCCGCAGCGGCCCGAGAGAACGACCTCGTCGCATACCCCCGAGCGGAGACGCGAAGATTGACGACATCCCCCCAGGCGACCTCCATCGCGAAGCTGCCATCCACCGCAGTGAGACACGAGGCAATCAGCTCGACGGGGCGCTCTCGCTCTCTCGGAGTCGCGATCCAGCGCCCGTCGTAGCGAATCGCCTGCACTCGCGCCCCGGCAATACCCGCGCCCCCCTCACCAACCACGCGCCCACCGATCGATCCCTCCCGATCCAGCGTCCCCTTGGTGATCGGCAGCGGTGGCGCATCGGCCGGCTCTAGCGTTGTCGTGTCGGCCCCATCCTCTTCTTCCCGATGATCGGATGTTCCGGCCAATCCCGGCAATTCAGCCAGCGTCCTTGCAGAGTCTGTGCGCCAGGCGTTCATGACCACAAACATCAAGGCCACGAGACCGGAGACGAGACAAAGCACAAACACGGCACGCCAGGGAGTCAGTCTCATACTCGGCTATTCTAGCCTTCCCGCTATGGGAAGACCCGTCCGAGATCGACGATCCTTCCTTTTCCTCGAAAAACTTGGCCGATCGCTGATCCAGACTGCGTGGAGGGGGTATCCCGTGCCTTGAAGACGTCCTGAGACGCTGCACGGGGATCCGAATGAACGAGCCCATTGCAGACTGGAGGACTCTCGATGCGCACAGTGAATCACAGATACCTGGCAGCGGCCCTCGTGGCCCTCATCTCGCTTTCGACCGGTTTCACCGCCACGGCCGGCGACCTTCAGAAGCTCACCTCGGCAGGCGCGAGTGCGGATGCTCAGTTCGGGAGGGGTGCTTCGGTGAGCGGGGAATGGGCGTTCCTCGGCGCACCGGCCGATGCCGAGGGGAGCGATCGCCCCGGTGCCGTGTGGGTCTACCGATTCGACGGTACGGACTGGGTCGAGTTCCAGGAGCTCAGGGCGAGCGATTGGTCCGACCAGGACGAGTTCGGCCTCTCGGTGGACGTCGAGGGTACGGTCGCCATCGTCGGAGCGCCGGGTGACGATCGAGGCGGCGACGATGCCGGCTCCGTCTACGTCTTTCGGTTTGATGGAACGCAGTGGATCGAAGCGCAGAAGCTCTTGAATGACAACGCCGGCGATGAGTTCGGCCGTGCCGTTTCCTTGAAGGGAAACGTCGCTCTCATCGGAGCGCCGGGCTACATCCTGGTAGGCTCCGCATTCGTGTATCGTTTCGACGGGACGAGCTGGGAAGAAGAAACGCAGCTGATCGCAAGTGACGGGGCGAACGGTGACCGTTTCGGCGATTCGGTTTCATTGGAGGACAACGTGGCCGTCATCGGCGCACGGGGGGACCGCGACAATGGCCTCAATTCTGGATCCGTCTACGTGTATCGCTACGACGGAGCGAGCTGGGGAGACGAGCAGAAGATCGTGGCCAGTGACGGAGCCAACAATGATCGTTTCGGTCTTTCGGTATCGCTTCAAGGGAACACGGCCTTGATCAGCGCGCCAGGCGACGGCCCGGGATCCGTGTACGTCTTTCGATTCGACGGCACCGCCTGGACCGAGGACGCGAACTTCACGGCAAGTGATGGAGCCGGATCCGACTACTTCGGCGACTCCACCTCGTTCAGCGGGGACCTCGCGTTGATCGGTGCGTCGGGGGTGAACAGCTGGGCGGGAGCCGCATACCTGTTCTACTTCGACGGCACGAGCTGGATCGAGCTCGAGAAGTACGTCGCGAGCGATGGAGAAGCAAACGATACCTTCGGGGCGGCCGTTTCCCTCGACAACACGACCGCGTTGATCGGAGCGTATCGGGCCGATTCGGAAATCGGGGCTGGCTATCTCCTCTCGTCGGTTGTTCCTGACGCCTCGGCCTGCCTGCCCGGCACCGTGAACGCGGACAACGGCTTCGTCACCGACGTGCTCTACGTGAACGGATCGTACGGCGGCCTCACTCGCTCCGTCGAGGTTGCCGAAGGAGACCTCCTCACGATCACCATGCTGAAGCCGATCGCCGGCGGCAACGGAAAGTTCGTGCTCCACGCCAACGAAGGCGAGCCCAACTTCCTCAGCGAAACCGCCCTTCCCTTCGGAATCGGCACGACCTGCTTCCCCTTCCTTCTCACCTCGAGTGCGAGCCCGGTGATCGTGGCCAACAATATCGGCAAGGAGCACATCGTTGGGGAAAGCGCGTTCCTCGGAGTTCCGACCGGAGACCCCGAGAGCGCCACCACGCAGCTCTTCTTCCCCGGGCTCCCGCTGGGCACCGTCCTCACGTTCCAGGGAGTGATCGTCGACCCGGCCACCGGCAGCACCAAGGGCGTGAGTACGACGAACGCCGTCACGATGACCGTCGTGAGCCCGTAGCCGGCGAGCGTCGCCCCGCTACCGCACAAGCACACCCGTCGCCGCTGGACGCCTTCGAGTCCAGCGGCGACTTGCTGCTACACTGGCGGCATGAATCCAGACCGAATCCTCACTGCCCAGCGCGTGCTCGCGTTGTTCGTGCTCCTCGCTACGACTGCAGGTGCGCCCACGCGCATGTCCGGCCCCGCGGTCAAGGTGGCGTGCGTCGGCGACTCGATCACCTTCGGATCCGGCTTGCCCGATCGGGCGCACACGACGTATCCGCTTCTACTCGGGCATCTGCTCTCGGACGGCTTCGAGGTACGCAACTTCGGTGTGAGCGGCGCAACCATGCTCGCGCGCGGCAACAAACCGTGGCGAGACACCGCTCTCGCGAAGGACGCGCTCGAGTGGAAGCCGGACATCGTCGTGATCAAGCTCGGCACGAACGACTCGAAGCGCATGAACTGGGATCGTCACGCCGGCGATTTCGTCTCCGACGCCTGCGCGCTCATCCGGCGCTTCCGCGAGGCCAACGAGAAGGCGCGCGTCTTCTTGTGCACGCCCGCGCCGGCGTGGACCGAGGGCGACTCGATCGACCGCGTCCGCATCGCCAAGGAGATCGTCCCCGCCATCCACGATGTGGCGGACCGGACCGACTGCGAGGTGATCGACCTGCACACCGCGTTGATCGATCGCAAGAGCTGGTTCCCGGATGGCGTGCATCCGAACCCGCATGGCGCCGAGGCGATTGCCCGGTCCGTGGCGACGGCCCTCGAGTCCGCGCGGGGAACCGAGCCTCGGGAGTCGAGCTTCTGCACGCGCGCACAACCGGGTGTCGAGTGGCGCGGCGGCCCGGCCGGCTGGAACGGCGGAACCTGGTGGGGACAGCACGCGGCCATCAACGCGCTCGGGGCCGCGAATCCCGATCTGGATGTCGTCTTCCTCGGAGACTCCATCACCCAGAGCTGGACCGGCTCGGCGGATCGACTCGCGCGCGCCGACGGTGCGCGTTGCTTCGACCGCTTCTACGGTCGCCGGAAGGCGGCGAGCTTCGGAATATCCGGCGATCGCACCGAGCACCTCCTCTGGCGGATCGAGCACGGCAACTTCGACGCGATCGATCCTCGACTCGTCGTGCTGATGATCGGCGTGAACAACATCAACCACGGCGATAGCGGCGCGGCCACGGCGGACGGCATCGAGGCCGTCGTTCGAAAGCTCCGCACGCGCGAGCCGCAGGCCGACATCCTTCTGCTAGGCTGCTTCCCCACGAACAAGATCGGCAGCCGCGCGCGCCGCGAGAGCGAGATCCTCCACGAGAGGATCGCCCCTCTCGGAGAGCTCTCCCGGGTTCGCTACCTGGACATCCGAAGCCTCTTCCTGCAGGACGACGGCACGCTCGACCCGCGAACGATGCGGTCGGACGGCGTTCACATCACGGCAGCCGGCTACGAGGCTTGGGCCGCGGCCATCGAACCGGTCGTGACGGAGCTGCTATCCCGCGAGGAGTAGATCGCGTCTCGGCTCAGGCCTTCCGTGCCAGCGCCTGAATGACCGTGATGCGCCCCTGATCGATGTTGCTCGCCATGTTGGCCGCCATCGAAGGCCAGTCGGCTCCGAGCAGAAGGTGGAGTCCGAGCGGCTGAGGACCACGCTCGCGCGCCAGCTCCGCGTTGCGTCGGAACCACGCGAGGGATTCCTGACTCACGTCGCGCCAGGACTCGATCCGGAATCCCACCGCTTCGAGGGTCGCGCGGGTGCGATCGGCGTCGACCAGGAAGCTCATCGAAGCTTCGCGTGCCCAGGGGACGGGCAGCTCGAGAGGGCCTCCCGGGCCGGCGATCGGATCGTAGATCGCGGCGCGCCCGCCCGGCTTCACGACGCGGTACATCTCCCGGAACATGGACTCCTTGTCCTCGATGTTCATCGAGATGTGCTGCGTCCAGGCGACGTCGAATGTCTCGTCCTCGAATGGAAGCTCGAGCGCGTTCGCCTGCCGGTAGCCGAGCCTTTCGGAGAGTCCGATCCGATCCGCGAGCGCTTCCGCGATCCGGCAGTACTCGGCGGTGAGATCGACGCCTTCGACGCGACACTCGCGGGTCGCAGCCAGGAAGCGGGAGGGGCCGCCGATCCCGCTCCCGATATCGATCACATGATCCGCAGCCGTCACCTCGGCGACGCTAGCGAGCTCTTCCGTGGCCTCGCGCCCGCGGATGTGGAACTCATCGACCGCGAGGAGATCGTCGTGCGTGAGGTCGCTCGGGTTCTTCCCGAGCTTCGTGAGCCCCGCGTCGATCCGCGCGAGGATCTCGCCGGGCTCATCCGGAGCCCAGTGGCTCTCCACTACGTTCTCGAAGCTCATGTTCCGCCTCCTGCCTCATGAACCGCCGTCGCGGTCGGGCGCACCGGTCTTCTTCGTACGGTAGCCGAGCTTGGCCACGATCTCGACGTAGAAGGACTCGAGACCCGAAGACTCCGCTTCGTCGATCCGCTTGCTGATCTCCGACAGGTGGATGACCTCGGCCTCCTCCTCGGTCTGCCCGTACTTGCAATCGAAATCCCAGTAGTCGGCGCCGTCGGGAAGCGTCTTTCTGCGCTCTCTCTTCAGGTACTTGTTCACCTGATGCTTGGCGGCATCCGCCATTCTCGGCGCTTTGATCTTCGGATGAGTCAGCGAAAACGTTCTCTTCATCGGGATCCGTCAGGGGTTCGTGGGCTCGTGGGGAAAGATATGCAGACGGCGCATACTACGGTTCGCCGATGCGGGCTGCAACCGCCCGGCAGCACGAGGTCCTCATCAATAGCATGAAAGCATCGTCTGAGAGCTTGCTGCAGAATCCGGGCTCCGCTAGGCTGCACCTCATTGACGATGCCCTCTCGCCGGCAGCGAGCCCGGCCCTTCACCCAGGAGCCTGATACGCCCCACAGCCATGTCCGAGAACCCAGAGCTGTATCGACTCTTCGAGCACGCCCGTCTCCCACCAGAGCTTCGTCGGCCCGGAGGAAGAGCCGGGAACGCGCATCGGCGACTATACGCTGATCGAGAAGCTCGGCAGCGGAGGTTTCGGGATCGTCTTCCGAGCGGAGCAGGAACAGCCCGTTCGCCGGGACGTCGCGCTGAAGATCATCAAGCTCGGCATGGATACGCGCCAGGTCATCGAACGCTTCGAGGCCGAGCGCCAGGCCCTCGCGGTGATGGAGCACCCGAGTATCGCCAAGGTCTTCGACGCGGGAAGCACGGACACGGGGCGGCCGTACTTCGTCATGGAGCTCGTCCGCGGCAAGCCGCTGGTCGAGTTTTGCAACGAGCACCGCATCTCGACGAAGGAGCGCCTCGAGCTGTTCGCCGCCCTGTGCCGCGGTGTCGAGCACGCGCACCGGAAGGGAATCATCCACCGCGATCTCAAGCCCAGCAACATCCTCGTGGAGCCGCGTGAAGACGGGCCGCTTCCCAAGATCATCGACTTCGGAATCGCCAAGGCCACGAATGAGCCGCTCACGGATTCGTCTCTCCTCACAGCCGCGGGGCAGATCATCGGAACGCCGGAGTACATGAGCCCTGAGCAGGCCGGCGTGCTCCATCAGGATGTGGACACCCGGAGCGACGTCTACTCGCTCGGCGTCGTCCTGTACGAGCTCCTGACCGGCAAGAGGCCTTTCGACTCGCGGTCGATGCTCGAGAAAGGCTACGACCACTACGTGAAGTCGCTTCGTGAGCGGGAGGCCGTACGACCTTCCACGAAGGTGTCCTCAGAAGGCGACCATCGCGAAGAGATCGCGCGTCAGCAGCGCACGACGGCGACTTCGCTCGCGCGTGCGCTCCGAGGTGATCTCGACGCGATCGTTCTGCGCTGCCTCGAGACCGATCGCGATCGACGATACGGAAGCGCCGACGCGCTGGCCACCGATATCGAACGCCACCTGCGCAACGAACCGGTTTCCGCCGGGCCGCCGAGCTCGGCTTACCGGATCGGGAAGTTCGTCCGGCGACACCGCGTCGGCATGATCGCCGCCGCGGCCGTGCTCCTCGCGATGCTGACGGGTGGAATCGGGCTTGCGGTCGGGCTGGTCCGAGCCTGGAAGTCGCAGCTCGAAGCGGCCGAGAAGAACGAGATCGCCGCCGCCGTGGCCGGATTCCTGAACGACGACTTGCTCGCCGCGGCCATCCCGTCCGTCCAGGCCGGCAAGGGAGTCGATGTGACCGTACGTGAGGTCCTCGACGAGGCTTCTCGGCGCATCGAAACGTCCGCCGAGCCCGGCGGGCGGTTCGAAGGCAAGCCCACCGTGGAGGCCGCCGTGCGCCTGACACTCGGGCGAACCTACCAGCAGCTCCAACGCAACACCGAGTCCGAGAAGCATCTCCGTCGCGTCGTCGCACTCCACGACGAGCACGATGGATTCACGGAGCTCGAACGTCTCAACGCCCGAAGCATGCTCGCCACCTCACTCCGCCGAACGGAGAGGCTCGATGAGGCCGAGAAGCTCTACCGACAAGTTCTCGAAGACGGGCGTGCTTCGGACGACCCCGACGCCCTTGGCGCCGCGCTGTGGGCCGGGAACGGACTCGGCGTTCTCCTCAAAGACCGCGCTGACTTCGACGCCGCCGTGGAAACGTACCTGCTGGTGATCGAGCTCAGCGAGCCCCTCCCTGACGGACGCGGGGTCGACACCGCCCTTGCCGCCAAGAGCAACCTGCTCGGCGTGTACCGCTCCATGCGGAAGCTCGACGAAGCCCGCGCGCTCGGTAACGAAGTGCTCGAGTATCGGCGACAAACGGGCGGACCGGAGGACCCGGAGACTCTACGCGCGCTCAACAATCTCGCGAAGATCGAGATCATGTCCTGGAGGTACGAACAGGCCGAGAAGCTCCTACTCGAAGTCCTCGAAGGCCGACGCCGCGTGCTGGGCAACGAGCACCGCGACACCATCGAAGCCTTCACGACGCTGGCATCGGTGTACATGGCGCAAGAAAAGCTGGACGAGGCCGAGCCCATGCTACGCCAGGCCGTCGACGCAATGTCGAAGTCAGTCGGCCCCGACCATTCGGATACGATCGTGGCGCGGCACAACATCTGCCAGTTGCTCACCATGCAGAAGAAGTACGAAGAAGCTCTCGAGGTCGCCTTGGAGAACGAGCGTCTGGCCGCCGGAAGGCTCCCCCCGGACCATTGGCGATTCGGGATCATCCTTCGCAGCCAGGGCATCGCGCTGTACCACCTAAAACGGGACGACGAGGCCCTGAAGGTTCTCCTCGAGGCCCACGGCATCATCGAGGGATCACTCGGCCCCAAACATCCCCACACCGCCGATGCCATCTTCTACATCGGCGGCCTCTACGAGTTCGCCGGGAATGCGGAAAAGGCCGCGGAGTGGCGCGCCAAGATGCCGGACCTGAACACGGAGCGGAAGGAACTGAGCAAGTAGCCTCTGTCGAAGCTCGCGGTTCTTGCCGCCGATCCGGCGGCCCGGGGTCTGAAATTCCTTCCAAATTCCTGACGCAAACTGCCGGTCGATCCCGTCTGCCGGGTGGGCCCGGTCGCTCACCGAGCGGCAAGGAGGCCCTGAAATCCAAGGATCAACCCGGTAGGAAGCTGACAGGAGGATGCAATGTCGAAGGAATCCGCACTCGCGTTTCGCGATGCCGTGGGGAGTGACGCGGCGATCCAGAAGCAGTTCGGTGAGATGAAGAGCCACGACGACCTGGTGGCGCTCGGCAAGTCCAACGGTTTCGATTTCACGGTCGACGAGTGCAAGGACGTCCTCCAGTCGATCCACAGCGGCGAGGCCGAGCTCAACGACTTCGAGCTGGAGATGGTCGCCGGCGGGCAGGGCCTGACGGTCCTGTTCCAGGGGAGCGAGCAGAACTTCGACGAGGCCAACGCTCAGCCGAGCACTTAGGATCCGAGTCCGATAGCCTTTCGGCCAGAATCAAACGGCGGCCTCGCGACCGAGAATCTCGAGGATCGAGCTCGAGATCGCGGTCGCAGCCGCCGCCTCTACCCGCTTCGGATCGTAGAGAACTCTCCAGAAGAACCGATGCCCCTGCGTACCGGCCGACAAGCGCACGCCCCACCCGCGGCGCGCGGCCGTCCATCGATGGTGAAGCCGAACCCCGGTGTGAACGGCCGGGAACGTCGACTCGGCACGAAACCACTCCGCCTCGCGAGGCGCGAAGGTCAGCGCCAGCATCGGACGCGGTAGAGCATCCAGTCGACGTCGGATCTCCGCGTCGGAACCGAGACAACCGAGCAGCCCGAAACCCTTCCCGTGATTCGGGACGCTAGCCCTCGCCCGAGCCGCCATCGCGATCGGCAATGCATCGTCGTCCGCCCGATCGAGCCGCAGGCGCACCGGGTAGTGGTCCGACAGCCATCCGACGGTGCGCATCGGCGCCGCGACATCACCGATCGAATGGCGTCCGTGTCCTTCGAGATCGACCAGGACCTCACGCTGCCCGGAATGCCGCGACCACGACCAGCCGAGCGCCGCGAGAAACAGATCGTGCTGCGCCTGAGCTGTCGGGTAACGCGCAAACAACCGAGCGCTCGGTTCCTCCTCCAGCGCAACGGTCGAGACGTTACGGGCCCCGCTTCCCCCCGCCTTCACATCTTCGATGCCCCGGCACGTCTCGATCCAGTAGTCGAGCTCAGATTCGACTTCGGCCGACGATGCACGCTCGACGAGCGCCTCGACCCACCTGCGATACGTCACCGCCGGCGCCCGGGAAGAGCCACCGGTCTCGCGTTGCCCACGACGCTTCCAAGCCGCCTCGAGATCCGAGAAGAGAACCATCAGCGAAATCCGATCGACGACGAGATGGTGAACGTCGAGTCGAAGGATCCCGGTGCTCACAGGCCCGCGATCGATGTACGTCGCTCGTAGCAGCGGCCCCGCCGCGAGATCCATCGTGGAGGTCGCCTCTTGCGTGAGTCGCGCGGAGAGGTTGCGGATCGCGTCGGCGTCGAAGCCGCGCGCGGACTCGTATCGCCAGTCGACGGCGGCGCCATCGCCGCGCTCGATCTGGCGGTAGCCGTCCGGGCCGGGAACGAACGTCATGCGAAGAGCGTCGTGTCGTGCCGCTGCGTCGCGAACGGCAGCTTCCAGTTCGTCCGCATCGACACCGGCCGGCACTCGGAGCAGCACCTCGGTCACGAAGCCCGCCGGGTTCTCGTACTGAGGCGAGAGCAGGTCGTGCTGGGCCGGCGTCATCGGGAGCTCGCGCGATGTTGGCGTTCGCGGTGCAGGTGCGGGCGCGGGCGCGGACAACGGCTCGCTCTCGACCTGGCGCGCGAGCTCAACGGCGACGCAGCGGACGGTGCTGTCCGCGCCGAGCGTTTCGAGCCCGACGTCCACCTCGAGATCGGCCTGCGCTCGCGCCAGAAGCTCCGCGAGCGACAGCGAATCGAAGCCGGCGGCGGAGAGCGGCTCGTCGGCGCGCACGCCCTCGTCCGTCCCGGGTCGCATCGCCGCGATGCGTCCGAGCAGGTACGCCTCGATCTCCTGCCGGCGCTCCGACGGTTCCATCGTCCCGAGGGAGCGGCGATCGATTTCGACGGACGCCGACGAATCCGCCAGCTCCGTCGACACCGACGCGACGTCCGAGACCGCGATCGTCTCGAGTATGCCCTGCCGGAACGCTTCGCGGCAGGCGCTCCGCTGGATCTTGCCGCTGGTCGTGCGCGGCACGCTTCCCGGCCGGACCAGGACGACCGCTTGTGCAGCCAGCTCGTGGTCTTCGCTCAGCACCCGTCGGATGCGTCGCAGAACGTCGTCGGCATCGAGGTCGTGCCGCCGGGTCCTCTCGACCTCGCACACGAGCACGAGCCCTTCCGTCGCTTCGCTCTCGACGGCGAAGGCCGCGGTGGCCGAGCGCCCGATCTCGGGAACCGCCAGCTCGACCGTGCGCTCGATGTCCTGCGGGTGATGGTTCTGCCCGCGAATGATGATCAGATCCTTCGACCGACCGGTGACGAACAGCTGCCCGTCGACGATCCGCCCGAGATCGCCGGTCGCCAGGTACGCGACGCCCACGTCGCCCGTCGAAAGATGGTTCCGGAACGTGCGGCGGGTCGCGTCCTCGTTCTTCCAGTAGCCCTTGGCCACGCTCGGCCCGCTCACCCAGACCTCGCCTGGCTCTCCGGGCGCGACCGTCGTTCGCGCGTCGGGGTCGACGATGCATACGCGATGCCCGGCCACCGCCCCACCGCAGCCGACCCGGGGCGCCTGGTCGATTTCGCGCACGACCGGAGCCTCGCCCCGATCTCCGCCGGTCACCATCAGCGTCGACTCGGCAAGGCCGTACACGGGATAGAACGCGCGACGATCGAAACCGCTTCCTGCGAACGCCTCCGAGAATCGCTCCAGCGTGTCGACCTGCACGGGCTCGGCGCCGGTGAACGCGAGCCGCCACCGCGAGAGATCGAGTCGCGCAGCCTCTTCAGGAGAGATCCGCTGCGCGCAAAGCTCGTAGGCGAAGTTGGGCCCGCCGCTCACGGTCGCGCCCGTTTCGGAGATGGTCTGCAGCCAGCGCAGCGGCTGACGAAGCACCTCTTGCGGCGACATCAGCGTGACCGGGAAGCCGGTGAACAGCGGCTGGAGGATCCCTCCGATCAGCCCCATGTCGTGGTAGTGCGGCAGCCAGATGACGCCGACCGAGTCCGTGTCGTGGCCGAATCGGTCCTCGATCACCGAGAGGTTGGCGAGGAGATTCCCGTGCGAGACCATGACCCCGCGCGGCGCCGAGGTCGTGCCCGAAGTGTACTGCAGGAACGCGATGTCGTCGCTCACCGGCTGCCGCGGCTTCCAGCGATCGGCGAGGTCGTCACGCGCCGCGTCGCTCGCGACGAAACGGACCGATCCGAGCTCGGCTCGCGTCGACGCCTGATGGGACGCGAGCGACAGCTTGGCGTCCGTGGTCAGCGCCAACGTGGCTTCCGCGTCCAAAGCGATACCGGCCAGGTGATCCCGCCCACGCGCCTTGCCGCCCTGACGAGGCTCGACCGTGGGAACCGCGAACGCGCCCGCGTAGAGGCAGCCGAGAAACGCATCGACGAACTCGAGACCGGGTGGGAACGTGAGAAGGACGGGCTTCCCTTCCATCCCGGCCTGCTGCAGCCAGGACGCGATCGCCCGTGCCCGACGATCCAGCTGCGCGTAGGTTCGACTCGAGTCGCCTCCGTCGACGGTCTGGCGGAAGACGCAGGCCGTGTCGTCCGGCCGCCGCTCGGCCAGCCCGAAGTCGAGGATCTTCGGTTGCAGTTTCGCG
>CAZQZX010000064.1:0-28704 GCA_964597885.1 uncultured Planctomycetota bacterium | reverse complement strand
CGCTGCTAGCGCTCAACAGCCTGTTCGCATCCGATCTCGAGGACGGAGACGGGCCTTCCTTCCGAGTCTCGGGCCACACGCTCGAGAACGTCCAGGTGAGCCTGGTCGAGGTGATACGGGCCGACGTCGCTGGCGCCGCGCGCCTCGGGGTACCGGAACCGCCTCGCGAAGCGATCCCCGCGCACCGCACGCCGCGTCTCGAAGTCGATCTCGAGGCGGCAGCTCTGGTCGTTCGCGATCAGCACCGGCGTCCCGCCATCGGCGGCGTACCGCGTCCCGCAGGAACGACACAGCTTGAGCGTCTCGAGCGGCTCCTGACACTTCGGACACATCGCCCGCCGAAGGATTCGTTCACGGTTCATGTCTCACGCTCCTCTTCTTCCCGGACTCGGCGCCATGCACGCCGAGAGTCGATCGGGAAGGCGTAGAGCGAAGCGCACGCCAAACGTCGAGACCCCGATACGATCGGCAGGCGATGGCGAGCGTAAACCGTTCGAGAAGCTCGAGTAGGCGGGAGACAAACCGGAGAAGATCGACGCGCACGATGCGGCCCTTCGCGGATGCCGTCTCACATGGAGACAGCTCTCCGCGTGACCCGGTGCGCGACTGCCTCAGTTCGGGCTCCGGTGATCCGCACGCCGGCGGGTACGCCTACCGTTCGTACGCCTGCACCTCGCACAGGCGGCTGAACGACGGGAAGGTGAGGCCGTGGCACCCCTCGGTTCGGATCCGAAGGAAGCGGACGGGAAGCGAATCGAACCGATGTTCGACGAAGCTTCGATCGCCGCGGCTACCCTCCGTCGCTTCCCCGACCTTGCGGTACCGCTTTCCGTCGCGCGATACGGCGAGCTCGTAGACCTCGTGGCTCGAGCCCACCGCCGTTTCGTGCACGACGACTCGACCGACACGAGCGACCTCGGCAAGCTCGATCACGATCTCGAGCGGCGAAGGCTTCGTCGGAAATCCGAGGAAGTGATCGAACCGATCCGTGATGCCGTTGGTGAGCCGATCCGGACCGAAGTGTGGTTGTTCTCCCCCGGCGGACACCCGGACCGCAGCGCGATACGCCACGTTCCCGGCCTGCTCGGCGGCATCGCCCACCGGAAGGTCGGGCAGCCGGATGTCCGAGATCTGCGCGAGGCGCGCGAGCGCGCGTGCTTGACGCTCGACGAACGCATCGTAGGAGTCCTCGCCGCGTCGGTTCCACGCCGCGCTCGCGAGTGCGGCCAACCTCGGCAGACAAAGCGGAATCAGGTTCTCTTCGCGGCCCTCCCACCACGGCATACAGAAGCCGAGGATCCCGCGGGCCGACTTCGTCCTGTGCGGCTTCGCGAAGGTCGCGATGTCGTGATTGATATGTGCGAATCGCCGGACATCCCACTCGTAGCAGCGCCGCACGTCGACGGCGGTGAACATCGTGCGCGGATAGTGATCGACGACGTAGTGAGGATCCCAGGACGCGTTCACGACGTCGTAGCCCGCGTCGAGCATGGCCTGTGCCAACACGTTGACGGTTCTCCAGTTCATGTGGAGGACATCGCGGTCGACGGCGCTGCGCCCCTGTCCGAGCGACGGGCCTTCCCAGACGACCGTGCGCTTGCCCAGCGACTTCACGTGTCGGTTCAACCGATTGATGAAGTCCCGCTGCGCCTCCTCGCGAACCCCGTAAGCCTCGTCGCCACCGACGTGGAGATACGGCGTCGCCCGAAAGACGCTCGCCATCTCGGTGAGCAGGACTTCGATGCCCTTCTGCGCCTCAGGTCGCGTGGCGAGCTCGGTCGGTGTCTTGCCGAACACTTCCGGATACTCGCGCCTCAGGATCGTGGAGTGGCCCGGGACGTCGATCTCGGGGACGATCGTGACGCCGCGCGCCTGGCTGTAGGACTCGAGATCCACGAACGCCTGCCAGGTCCACCCCGCGCGCGCGCTCCCGAGCTTCGGGTACGCCTTCGACGGCCACGAGAACAGCTGATCGTCGGTCAGATGCAGGTGAAGGTAGTTCGCCTTGTAGAAGAACATCATGTCGACGACGCGGCGAAGCGTCTCCGGCGAATGGGGATTGCGACCCATGTCGACCATGAAGCTTCGATAGGGGTGGTCGGGCCCGTCGACGATCTCGAGCGTCGGCCACCGCGCCGAGCCGCGCGTCACCGTGACGAGCTGCAGGAGCGTGGCGACGGCATGGGCCGCCCCCTCGGTCGTTGCCGCGGTGACGACGATCACTCCCGACGACTCAGTGTCGATCCGATAGGTCGAACCGCCCGGGAGCTTCCCGGGCTCGAACCGAAGCGGGCTCGCGGCGTCGCCGAACGTCGCGTCTCCCACGCCGAGCCTCTCGAGCGCCTCGAGCAGCACCGACACCTGGGGCCGCAGCGAGTCGTCCGCGACGTGCACGCGACGCACCTCGAGGGCCTCGTCGACGGACGGCGCCGCGCTCGACGCCGATGAAGTCCGCTGCTGGGGACGCGGCACGACCTGCGCGCTCGCCGAGGCGCAGGCCAAGGTCACGAGGACGAGCGCCAGCGCGGCGCACGACCCCGACGGGCTTCCGATTCGATTCGTGGAGAAGTCGTTCATCGCGACAGTGTCTCAGTTCCCGCAAGGGCTTTCCAACCCGCGTCCGCGCTCGCGATCGCCGCCCGCATTGACCACCCCGACGCGCGTATGCTGCAATACGCGCCATGAGCGCAGACACCCTCTCTCGATTCCTCGCCGACTCGCCCGCGGCCGGCACCGATCGCACGGCATTCGTCGCGGGTGAAGAACGCGTGAGCTACGCCCAGTTCCAGGATGCGGCGGCTCGGCTGGCGGGAGCCCTCGTCGATTCGATGGGCTTCGAGCCCGGCGATCGCCTCGGCATCTTGCTTCCGAATTGCCCGCAGTTCGCCATCGCGTACTTCGGCGCGCATCATGCGGGGGCGGTCGCGCTGCCGCTGAACCCGCTCTTCGCACCCGCGGAGCTCGTGGCGATCCTCGTCGAGTCGCGCCCGAAGGCCGTGGTGACGTTGCCGCAGCTCGTGCCCGCACTCGTCGCCGCCCGCGAGGCCGGCGCGCCGATCGGGTCGATCCTCGTCACGCTCGGCGAGGTCCCGGAAGGCTCGGACGCGACCCCTTTCGAAACGGTCGTGGCCGCAGGCTCGCCGCGCGACCCCCACGACGCCGATCCGAGCTCGATGGCGGTGCTCCTGTACTCGTCGGGGACGACGGGCGTGCCGAAGGGCATCATGCTCTCGCACCGCAACCTGATCTCGAACACCGCGTCGGTGCGCGCCTTCAAGAAGTGGGGCGACGACGAGGTCTTCCTGACGGTACTGCCGCTCTTCCACGGCTACGCGTCGCTCGCGATGATGATGTTGCCGCTGTCGCTCGGCGCGACGATCGCGCTCGAAAGCCGCTTCGTTCCGTCGAGGATCCTCGAGAGGATCGGCGAGCACCGCGTGACGTTCTTCGCCGGGGTCCCGCCGATGTACGCGCTCTTCCTGCGCAAGTGCAACCCGGCCGACTACGAGCTCGCGTCGTGCCGACACTGGCTGTCGGGCGCCGCGCCGCTGCCGATGGCTCTGTTCGATGCGTTCCGCGACCGGTTCGGCGTGGAGATCGTCGAAGGCTACGGCCCGCAGGAATGCTCGCCCGTCATCTCCGCCAACCCGCTGACCGAGCCCGTCCACCCGGGCACCGTCGGCCCGATCGTTCGCGACGTCGAGGTTCGCATCGTCGCTCCCGACGGCCGCGATCTCCCCGTCGGACAGGACGGCGAGGTCGTCGCGCGCGGTCCGAACGTGATGCTCGGTTACTATCAGAAGCCCGAAGACACGGCCGAGGTGCTCCGCGACGGCTGGTATCACACCGGCGATATGGGCCGCCTGGACGAGGACGGCTTCCTCTCGATCACCGGCCGCATCAAAGAGATGATCATCGTCAAAGGCGAGAACGTCTACCCGGCCGAGGTCGAGCAGGTGCTCCTCACCCACCCCGCCGTCGCCGACGTCGCCGTGAAGGGAATGAAGGAAGAGATTCGCGGCGAGAAGGTCGTGGCGTTCGTCGTCGTCAAGGAAGGAAACGAAACCACCGAGCGCGAGCTGATCGATCACTGCACGGCCGGGCTCGCCGATTTCAAGGTGCCGCGGGATATCCGGTTCCTCGACGCGATCCCGCGCAACCCCGCGGGCAAGATCCTCCGGCGCACGCTGCCGGACGAATAGACAGACACGGAGGTCACCCGGCGTGAGCCGCGGAAAGAAGATCCTGTTCCTCGCGGTGCTGCTCGGGTTTGCCGTGCTCGGCCTCGACAGCCTGCATCGCGTCACCGTCGTCGCCCGCAAAGGACCGTGGAAGCCGTCCGACCTGCGCGCCGAGCTCGACCGGATGTCGGCCACGCTCGAAGGCGCGGTCGAGGCCACGACCCCCGGCGAACCGCCGGGAGGCGCCGGGCCCGCCAGCGAAGATCCGAAGCGAAAGTCGAAGCCGGGCCGCGCCGACGGCCAGAAGGTCGAGCTGCGACCGCATCCCTATCTGGGCTTTCAGGCGCAGATCCACGGCCCGCGCGTTCGTCGCGAGTTTCGGAAGATCGAAGCCGCGGGCCAGCGCGACGACACGTACATCGTCTTGCTCCTCGGCGGATCGGTCGCGGCCGGGTGCGGTCAGTTCCGCGAGCACCTCGAGAAGGTCGTCGCCGCGGATCCTCGCTTCGCCGGCAAACAAGTGAAGGTGATCCGCTGGACGCATGCCGCCTACAAGCAGCCGCAGCAGCTCATGATCGTCGCGTTCCTGTTCGCGCTCGGGCACTTCCCCGATGCCGTGGTGAACCTCGACGGATTCAACGAGGTCGCGGTGTCGAACGCGAACTCGCGGCGCGGCGTGCATCCGCTGTACCCCGACCTCACCGGGTGGACGACGGTGGCCTCGCGCGATTCGGTCTCGGGCGCTTCGCTCGAACGGCTCGTCGAGCTGAGCGCTCAGCGCAGTCGGATGAAGCGAATGACCGAGTCCGGCCTCGTTCGACTCGCGACCACGAGCAGCATCGCCGGGCACGCGCTTCTCGGATACCTGAAGGGACTGCGCGCGGAGTGGGCGGCCGGCTACGAGCGCCATCTCGTCCTTCTCACGGAAGAAGCCGACTCGCCGCACGTGAAGGGCCCCCCGTTCGGCAAGCAGCCGATGCTCGAAGGCGTGCGCGCGTTCTACGAGTGCTCGCTCTCGTTGCACGCGATGTGCGAGGCGCGCGACATCCTCTACCTGCACACGCTGCAGCCCACGCTTCATGACGAGGGCGCGAAGAAGAAGACCGCCGAGGAGATCGCGTCCGGCAAGGCCAACGACTACTGGATGGAAGCCGCGATCGACGGCTACCCGAAGCTCCGCGACGCCGGCAAGCGGCTCACCGCACGCGGCGTCGAGTTCTACGACGCGTCGCGCATCTTCGCCGACATCGAGGAGACGCTCTACTTCGACGCGTGCCACTTCCACGCGCCGGGCCGCATCCTCCTGATGGAAGCGATCGGGCGGGAGATCCTCAGTCGCTTGCCTCCGGCGCGCTGATCGAATCGTCGCGGCTCGAATCGCTCGACGGGACCCGCGCGTGCAGGTACACCCGGCGCACCGGGAACTCGAACGGGTAGGGATCGCGCTCCTCGACCTCGACGATCTCGAAGCCCACGTCGCGAGCGTGGCCGGCCATCTCTTCGCCCCGGAAGAACGTGGCGTTGATGATCACCGGCTCCCCGAACCACTCGTCGGCGTGGACCTGCCCCTCGCCCCCGTGGAACGAGAGCAGCAGGGACCCTCCCGGCTCGAGGACACGGTAGAACTCTTCGAGAGCGTGGTGCGCCTCGTTCCGGAGGAGATGGATGATCGCGTAGAAGCCGACGATGCCCGCGAGCGAATCGTCGGCGAGCCCCGTGCACCGGAAGTCGTGGCGCTCGAAGGTGACGTCGGGGTTCCGCTCGCGCGCGGTGACGAGCATTCCCTCCGAGAGGTCCATACCGCGAATCGCGAGGCCGCGATCCTTGAGGTAGCGAACCGTCTGCCCCGGGCCGCATCCGATATCGAGCACGGAACCGCCCTCGCGCACGCCCGCCGCGAATCGATCGAGCACCTCGCGCTCGAACGGCTTCTGCGCAAGCTCGTCGAAGAACTCGGTCGCGTAACGCTCGGCGATCCGGTCGTAACTCTCGATCAGCTCATCTGTGGTCTTCGTCAAGAAGAACGCCTCCCGGGTTCCCGGACCGGTCGGAATGCTGCCAAAAGCGTATCGGATCCTCCCCCCTGCCGACAAGCCTGATTCGGCCGAACCGCGGCCGCAAGCTACGATCTGCCACGGAGGGACCGAGGAATGGACCTACAAGGCGAGCAACTGCGGCTGCGGCCCTGGAAGCGCGGGGACGAGGAAGCGCTGGTCCGCCACGCGAACGACCGGGAGATCTGGCGCAACCTCACCGACCGTTTCCCGCACCCCTACACGCGCGCGGACGCCGACGCCTGGATCTCCCTCGGCGTCTCCCGCGAGGGCCCTCCCGGCAACTTCGCCGTGATCCTCGACAACGAACCGGTCGGCAGCGTGGGCTACGAGGCCAAGGGCGACATCTACTCGCGGACGGCCGAAGTCGGCTACTGGATTGCGCGCGCCTTCCAGGGCCGCGGGCTCGCCACCGAGGCCCTCGGCCTGCTCACGACGCATCTGTTCGCGCGATTCCCGTTCGTCCGGATCGAAGCGAGCGTGATCGACTGGAATCCCGCCTCGTGCCGCGTGCTCGAGAAGGCGGGCTACACGTTCGAGTCGAGGCAGCGGGCGCGCGTCTTCAAGGACGGCCGCATCGCCGACGCGCTGATCTACGTGCGCTTCCGGGACGGCTACGGTCCGTCGGCCGAGAGAGACGAGCCGCCGACCGCCGGCCCCGACGGAACCCCCGAGCGACCGGCGGCACCCTAGCCAAGCGGCGGACCCGCAACGATTTGGGCCGGCCCGCCGTGGATCCTTCCCGGCCGCGGCCATTTCTGCGATGATGGACTCGCTCGGGGATTCGCGCAAAAAGAGCCTCGAGGCCGATTTTTCTGAGACTCTACGAGCGGGACGCGACGCCAACCCTGTTGCGTCCGGTCTCGGAGAACCGGCCGCGACTCGGCTCGGATGCTGCTACGAGGAACGATCGATGCGACCAGGAAGCCGCGCGCTTCGCCCCTTCTGCCCTTCCTCCGTCCCCGCTCTGCGTTCGCTCGCGGCCGGCTGGCTGCTCGCGCTCGCGATCACAAGCGCGGTACGCGCCGGAGAGACGCCGCCGCCGGGGGCCATTCCCGTCGAACGCTCGCCGCTCCATGCCGGTCGCACGTACCGATATGACGTGAAGCCCCTCGGACTCGCTCCGGCCGTCCCGTTCACCGAGGTCCTTCCCGGCCGGTTCAACGACGACCCCCGCCAGGATGTCGTCGTGCTCCGCGGCCAGGCCCCGATCCTGTTCGTGAATCCCGCGACGTGGGACGCCGCGCTTCGAGTCCCGGTTCTCGCGAATGATATCGCGCGTTTGCCCGGCACCGCCACGCACGGCTTCGACGAGCTGCTCACCGTCGGGCCCGACGGACTACGCGGCTGGACGCGACGCTCCGACAACGACAGCTACGACGTCCGGCCGCTCGGTCGCGATCCCGTCTGGCAGGACGCCATCCTGGTCGCCACCGCCCAGATCGACGGGCTGCACGGAGGCGACATCTTCGGCGTCCGGGGCAACGGCTCGACGGTCGTCGTGATGCGGTCGAATGCTTCGGGCGGGTTCGGGAACGAGCAGGCGGCCGGCATGCCAGGAACCGCCGTGGCTCTCACCGCCGCCGATCTCACCGGCACCGGAGTGCGTTCGATCGTGGTCGCGTCCACGGCCGGTCTCTATGTCTACGACCAGGATCTCGGCGGCGTCGGCTTCCAGGATTCGACGGGCGGATTCCTCCAGACCGTACACATGGGCGAAGGTCGCGAAGCCGTGGTCTGGATCACGAAAGGCCCGAAGGGCAACGACGAGGCGCGAGTCCTCGAGGACACGGGACTGTCGACGGCGATCGACCTCGGCTACCGCGACGTCGTCGGCGTCGCAGGCGGGGACCTCGACCGCGACGGTCTCGACGACCTCATCCTGAGCCTTGCGGGTCAGCACGCGATCGCGGCCGTACAGAACCGATTCGGGGAGTTCCGGGGAACGTCGGACGGGACGCGCGTCATCCCGCTCGGTATCCCGGGGCCGGCCCCCGACAACACGGCCGGCGTCGGAGTCGTCGACCTCGATGGAGATCGCGATCTCGATCTGTTCTTCCCGATCCAGTCCACGAACGAGATCTTCGTGATGCGCAACGCGCGCGTCAACGAGATCCGTCAGGCACCGCGGCTGCTTCAGCCGGTGCTGTTCAACCTGCTCAACGAAGGCGATCAGAACGGCGGCCCGCAGGACGGTCTGTTGCAGATCCATCTGCGCGATGCGCCCGATGTGCCGAAGAACGCGACGCACGTCGAGCTCATCCTTTGGCGCAAGCAGGACCTCGTGACGCCGACCTCGACCGTGCCCCTCGAAGGGCATCGGATCCTGCTTCCGATCGACGAGCGACCGATCTACGACACGGGGCTGATTCCGCTTCCCGCGCCCGAGCCGAGCATCTTCTTCTGGACGCACCAGTACGTAACGCTCGACGATACCGAACGCCGACGACTCGCGATGTACCCACCGTCGAACTTCGCGTTCACCGTCGAGTGGGACGAGGAAGGACCGATCCTCGGCTGGCTTCTCGGCGAGAGCGAGGCGTCCGTCTACGCGCTCACGATTCCCGATCCCGCGCTGCAGCAGGGCCCGCCCATCACGGAGACGGTCAGCACGATCGTGAAGATCGATCCGCTGATCAGCTTCGATGATGATGAAGAGCCGGAGGACGATTTCGACTTCTGATCGCGATCGCCACCACGATCGCGATGCCGGCCACCGCAGCCAGGCCCGCCGCGAGCTCCCACCCGAGAACCGATCCGCGCACGCGCGGAAAGAGCGCCGCATGCGGAAGACCGCGGACGTGCAACAGCCCGTGGTAGTAGGGATCGTCGAGCCGTCCTTCGGCGCCCAGCGCTCGACGCGCGCGACGCAGCGCTTCCGCCGGTCCGTCCCCTCGTCGAATCCTCGCGTGGAACGTGGCGGCGAGCTCGACCGTCGGATCGTAAGCGAGCTCGGCGTACGGCAGGATCACGGTATCGGATCCCGCGGCGAGGAAGATTCCGCCGAGGTGGGAGGAACCGGAGTCTCCCCAGCGAGCCGGGCCGCGACCCGTGCCGCACGCGGTGAGCAGCGCGAGACCGCGCGTCGGTAGATCGTCGAGCCGATCCGCGAACACGCGCCCGTCCCGGCCCTCGTCCGAAGCGAGCAGGAGTCCCGCGGTCCGCTCGCGTTCGTAGTCGTGGATGCCGTGCACGAGGAAGTGCGCAACGCGGGCATCGAGCCGGCCAGCGTCGAGGGCTTCGAAGCTCGCCGCCGGACCTTCGAGCAGCTCGAGACGCTCCTCCGCGTAGGCCTTCGTGAGCACCTCGCGCTGCGCTTCTCCGAAAGGCAAGGCGGGGAGCTCGAGGATCTCGGGCGGCAGGTCCCCCGCGATCGCCGGCGCGGCGACGAGCAGCAGATCGCGAGCGGGCGGCGCCTCTTCGGCACGAGCCGCGCGACGGCGTTCGAGAGCGAGCGCGACGGCGGCCGACGGCGCGTACCCGATCGCCTTGTCGAGGCCGAGCCACGAGCCGCCCGACGTGGGCAGACACTCGAACGGGAGGTAGCCGAGGAGCTCCGGCGCGACGATCGTCACCGCGTCCCAGCGTTCGAGGCACGCGCGCACATCCGTCGGGAACAGGATGTCGAACAGGCGGCCGCCGCGGTCGCGCAGCCGATCCATGCGCGCGCTCCAGGCCGGGTCGTCCAGGCCGAACGGCGAGCGCGTCACCTCGTCGACGAACGGCTCGCGCTCGGCTTCGGTCTCGGGACGCGACGCCGTCGCCGCATGGACGAGCCCGCTGCGGTCGAGCGCAAACACGTGCGTCGAATCGATCGAGGGCAGGTAGAAGAGCATCCCCTCCTTCTCGCCGAGGAGCTCGCGTAGCGATTCGATCGATGGTTCGGGGCTATCGAGGCGACGGGCGAGCATGCTCACCGCCTGCGCCGCGATCAGGTCTTCGAGCGCCCGCGCGCGTCCGGCTTCACCCGGCTCCGCCTGCATCGTGGCTTCGAAGAGCACGGCGAGCACGAAGCGAACCGTGTTGTAGCGGAGGAAGCCCACGCCGCCGTTGCGAAGCCCGACCTCCTGCCAGTTGTCGAGAAGCTGCTCGAACGCGTCTTCGAGCGCCCCGTACGTCGTGTCGAGGTCCTCGCGAATCGAGGACCGCGCTTCTCGAGCGAGGTCCTCCGCGCCCGTCTGCAGGGCGAGCCGCGCCGTGAGCGCCGCCAGGTGGGCCTGCTCGAGAGGCGACTGCGATCCCTGCTCGCGAAGTGCGGCGAGCTCGACGTCCGCCTCCTCGAGACGTCCCTGCCCGAGCAGATGCTGCGCGAGCCGGATCCGCGCCGCCCATCGCTCGAGATCGCCCGGCGACGGATCGTGGTCGAGGACCGAGCGGAACACCTCTTCCGACTTCGGCTCGCGCGAAGGGTCGTGGCGCTCGAGCGAAGCGTACGCCACGCCGAGCCGGTTCAGTAGCTGGATCCTCTCGGCCGGGAATCGATCGAGCGCGTCGCCGCGGATCTCGGTGCCGACCTCGAGGACGATCGCCTCGTGGCGCTCGACCGCATTCAGCAGGTTCGCCCGATGGATGAGCCCGCGAACGCGCAGATGTTCGACCGCGCCTTCGAGCGCGCGCACCGCACGCCACTCGCGGTCCCCGTGCACGGTCGCCTGGTCGAGCAGCCCCATCCGCAGGAAGATCTGCGAGCGGACGCCGTTCAGCCGGGCGAGCTCGAGGTCGTACTGCGGATGCGTCGCCGGGAGGCCCGCCGCGGCCTGCTCGATCGTGGCGAGCGCCGCGTTCCAGTCGCCGAGGTGGTTCTGGATCTGCGAGATGGCGAGCCGGAGGTAGAGGTTGCGCGGATCGTCCGGTGCGAGTCGCGAGAGCGCATCCTGCAACAAGTCCTCGGCGAGCTCGTAGTCGCCCCGCGCACGGTAGTACCCCTCGATCTCGAGGGCGAGCGAGCCGCGCTTCTTCCACAGCCCGAGGGGACGCGCCGCCGCGTGCTGCGCTTCGAGATACTCGAGTCGCGTGCCCGGAGGCGATGCGCCGTGATCGGCGAGCGCGCGCGCTGCGTAGTAGACGCTCCGCGCGAAGACCTCGCCCTCTTCGACCCGCTCGCGAACCTCGGTGTACAGACGGTGGAGCTCGGCGGTCGCCTTCTCGTGCGCGCTCGCGTTCGGACGCCGCGACTGTCCCTGCTTCTGGAGCTGCTGCTCGAGCGTCTTGATGCGCAGGTAGCGCTGGCGGTCCGGACCGGGGACGCGATCCTCACCCTCCTGGAAGCCGAACGCGAGAGGCGTCACCCCGAGGACGAGCAGGGCCGCGACGAACATCCAGCGGAGCCTCACGCGCGATCGAGCGCGCGCGACGCCGAGCCGCAACCGACCGTCGGCGGCTACTCGATCGTCACCACCACGGGCTCGGAGACGCCGACACGACCACTCGCGCCGTACGCCCTCACTTCCCAGCAGATGGTGCCGCGCCATGATCCTCGGTCCTCCGGCGAGGGAGTCCACGAGCGACCGTCTTCAATCTCGCGCGATCGCGTGAGCAGGCGGGCCTCGGTCGGCTGCGTGCCCTCGTAGACTCGGACCTCGAAGTATCCCCCCGGAGGCATCGAAAGGGAAGAGCTCCAGCGGAATTCCGGTCCGGCCTCGAACACGGCGGCCGGGATCGCGCCGCTCGGTTGCTCGCCGACGATCGAGCTTGTGGTTCCGCCGCCGAGCCGGATCTCGCCGTCTCGCGTCGGGTCGTCGGATCCGGACGGGCCGAGGAGCGATCGCGCGGAGAGCGCCACGACGAGCAGCAGCCCCGCCGCGATCGCGAACCCGACGAACGGCCCGCGGTACCACGGACGCACACGGGGTCGCAGGGTCGCGGCGGCCTGCTCACGGAGCACGCGCTCGACATCCCCCTCGCCCGGTGCCGACGCTCGAGAGGCCGCGTCGGCGAGGACCTCGCGCTGGAACGTCGCGGCCGCATCGAGCCGGGCCGCCGTGGCCGCACGGCTCTCGTCTCGTCGTTCGTCGCTTCCGTCCACGGGCGTCATCGCCGCTCCTCCTTCCGCATCACGGGCTCGAGCCGACGCTTCAGCCAGTCGAGCCCTCGATAGTATTGAGACTTCACGGTGCTCGGCGCCTGCTCCAGCCGCGCCGCGATGTCGTCGAAGGTCCATCCGTCGAAGTGCTTCATCCGGATGACGTCCGCCTCCGGCGAGCCGAGCTCCGCGAGCCCGACCTCCAGCACCTCGAACTCTCGAACAGACGGCTCGATCGGGGAAGGGACCGAATCGAGGGACTCGAGCGAAGCCCCGACGACTCGCTGCCTGCGCTCCGTCCGACGGAGCCGATTCATGAACTCGAGGAAACAGAATCGATACGCCCACGTTTCCAGGCGACCCCTTCCCTCGAACGAGCCCAGTTTGCCCCAGATCACGATGAGCGTGTCCTGGCTGAGATCGGCGAGATCTTCTTCGCCGAGCGGACCGCCCATGCGGTGATTGATCGAAGCGAGAATGCGGGGCACGCACGTCAGACGTGACGCCAGCACCTCCAGCGAGCCCGCGTCGCCACGCAGGCACGCCGAGGCCAGGGCGCGATCCTCCTCGCGCAGCTCCTCGGACGAACGTTCGGGATCGGGGCACATCGGTAGCCACCGGGTACGGGGTTCGCCGACCACCCGGCGCCCGAGGCGCTTTCGACTCCCGTGGCCCAGCGATACTCCCAACGAATCCGACTCCAGCAAGCCCCGAAGACTCCCAAATCGAGCGTGTCCGCGGAAGCGCACCCGATCGGGCTCGCGCCATCCGCCCCGCTTCCCCGTTGGCGTCGCCAGGGTCGGCGGCAGTCGCCGGAAAAACGAAAGTCGCCGGATTCGTTGCCAATCGGCCTCTCGGGGGTATTCTTCTCAGGAAGAACCCCTCCCCCGCCCACCTCGAGGGCCGAGCCTCATGAGTCCGTCCCGAAAGAACACCGCGCGCCGGCGAAAGGCCTCCCGCCGCCGCAAGAACGCTCCCGCGAAGTCCGCGAAGGACACCTCGCCGCGCAAGGGCACCCGCGCCCACGCCCGCCGGGTCCGTCGCCGCGCCGCCATCCAGGTCGCGATTCTCGTCGGGCTCGCCATGGTCCTGGCCCGTCCTCTCGAGCGCCTGCTCTCCAAGGAACCGAGCGCCGGGGACAAGGCCCAGCACCAGACGCTCACCTTCGACCGGTTCGGGAGCCACGTGCGAAACGGCCACGACTTCATCCCGCCGCACGAGTAGGTCGTCCGGGCGCCCCCGCCCGCTCGGGCCGACACGCGGCGCCCCGATCCCCCCGCCCGATCTGTGATACGCTTGCGGGGAAGCCTTTCGAAGATCGACGACCCCGAATCCGAGCCCGAGAAGACACCGTGTCGAAGTCCGTTGTCCGCATCCTGATCGCCACCCTGCTCGTCCTTCCCGCGTGCGGAACGTCCGACCGCGATACCGGGCCCGACGACGGTCGTCTCAACATCCTCTTCGTCAGCTGCGACACGATGCGCGCCGACCACGTCGGGGCCTACGGCTACGGATCGACCAGCCCGCACATCGACCGGCTCTCTCGGCAGAGCGTGCTCTTCCGCCAGGCGTTCGCGCATCGCAGCCAGACCTGGCCCTCGATGACGTCCATCGCCACGTCGAAGTATCCGGTCACGCACGGTGTGCGCACGAACGGTCTCGAGCTCGCCGAAGTCCACGAGAGCCTTCCCGAGTACCTGAGGGACGAGGGCTACCGGACCGGCGGCTTCTTCGGCAACATGAGCCGCGCGGCCCACCGCGGCTACGACGACTTCTTCTCGAACGAGGGCGAGAAGCGAAACCAGTACGATCGCGACCGCGACCTCGCGCGACGCGCCGTCGACTGGATGAGCGAGCATCGCGACGAGCGGTTCTTCCTGTGGGTGCACTTCATGAATCCGCACGGGCCGTACTCGCCGCCCGACTTCGCGCGTCGATTCCAGGACGGCCCCATCGGACAGTACACCGGATCGAGGCCGACGCTCGAGAAGATCGCGCTCGAGAAGATCGATCTCACGCAGGAAGAGCTCGACTCGATCGTGGCCCTCTACGACGGCGACCTGTACGCCTCGGACAGCTGCGTCGGCTCCGTCCTCGCCGCACTCGAGGAGCTCGACCTCGAAGATGACACGCTCGTCGTCTTCTTCTCCGATCACGGCGACGAGCTCTACGAGCGCAACCATTACTTCATGCACTCGTGCTCGATGTACGACTCCGTGCTTCGGGTGCCGTTTCTGATTCGCGCCCCGGGAGATCGCTTCCCGCACGGTGCGGTGGTAGACGACGTCGTCGAGCTCATCGATATCGCACCGACGGCCGCGGTGCTCGCCGGGCTCGATCTGCCCGACTGGGCCCAGGGACAGAGCCTCGTCCCGGTGCTGGAAGGTAAGCCGTCGACGCGCGGGCGAGCCGTCTCCGAATGGCATCCGCCGATGTCGTTCACGGCGAAAGCGCTCGAAGCGTTGCAGGGCAAGACGAAGGCCGAGAAGAAGCGATTCCTCGAGGAGCACGGGCTCGACCGCGACCGCGTGCCCAAGGGAACGCAGGTCGACGGTCTCGGCATGTCCTTCGACCCGGATCGCACGCCGATCTACGTCCTGCGCACGGACGACTTCCGGTTCATCATGAACCACGGAGAGGAGACGCCCAACGACGGCATCTTCAATCAGAATCCGGGGAGCGGCTTCGCCGTCGAGCGCGAGGAGCTCTACGAGCACGCGACCGATCCCGGCGAGACGTCCAATCGCGTCGGCGATCTCGCGGGTGCGGCGACGCAGCAGCGCGAGTTCCTCACCGAGTGGGTGAAGATCATGGAGGCGACCGCCGGAAAGGCACGCATCAAGGACGACCCCGAGACCATGATTCGTCTCGAGGATCTCGGCTACATCGTCCTTCCTCCCGGCGACAGCGCGAAGTCGGGTGAGTCCGAAGAGCCGGCGCCGGTCGAAGGCTCTCGCGACGGCTGATCCGAGGTCGCGTTCGGAGGCCCCGTGCGTCGCCACGTTTCCGAGCGGAGCAGTCCGAGACGATGAGCCGTGCGTCGCTCGCGGCGCCAACCCCCACCCGCGAGCGACTCGTCAGGATCGTGCAGACGACGCACCGCCTGTCCCGTCGCCGTCGCGAAGAACGCGTAGAGAATCGAAAGCCACGCCGTCGAGCGGAGCTTCGCAAACCGGCCGTGCCCGTTCGCGAAGTCGGCGACCAGCCATGTAGCCTCCGGCGCAACGAGACGCGACACCTTCCTCACGAGCTCCCCGATTCCCTCCGGATCGAAGCAGTCGAGCACGAAATTCGTGACGACGAGATCGTACGCGTCCTTGCCTTCCCAGGCTCCGGTAAGGATCTCGGCTTCGACGAAACGCACGCGCGACGCGGCATCCGGCACCGATGTTCGAAGGCGTCGTTCGGCGATCGCGAGCATGCCACCGCTTCCGTCGATGCAGTCGATGGTCGTCCGCGGAAAGCGTCGTGCGAGCTCCGCGAGGAATCGTCCATCTCCTTCGCCGAGAAGCAACGCGTGACGCGGGGCCGCGAGATCCGCGAGACCCCGCTCCCGCGCGCGCTCGAGCGAACGACCGAAGGTGATGTACTCGAGCGGCCGGAACAGGCGCGCGACACGATCATACCGGGGGGCGTGCGCGCTCATCGAATCGCGATCCCGAGCAGGACCGGCGAGAGCAACGCGACGTCGGCGAGGAGTCGAAGGGTCTCGGACTCGAAGCGAGACGAGAAGCGATCGAGCGCGAGCAGCGCAAGCGCCGAGGCCGCGATCGATGCGAAGAGCGTAGCGGCACCGGGATTCGGCGCGAAGCCGCAACCGACGAGAGCGAGCGCCGCGAGACCGAGCCCCGCCGCGGGGACGATCCGGCCGAGCCGCCCGAAATCGAGCCAGCCGGCCTCCCCCCGTCGGCGATCCTGCGCGTACTCGAAACGGCTGATCGCCAGGCAGTTCAGCATGCAGAGCCCCGCGAACGCCCCCGCACCGAGGAACGTGACCCGAAGGCTCGCAGGCTCAGGGGCCTCGGCAAGTGCGAGCCCGATCGGGAACCAGGCGACTCCCGCGGCGAAGAGGACTCCGACCGCGAGCTCCTTCGGCCATGCTCGACACCGACGGCCTAGCCACTGGACGAACAGCACGTAGCCGAGGACCGCACCGGCAAGCCACCATCCGGAGCGCAGCAACCGCGGGTCGAGAGAGCGGACGGCCAGCGCGATGATGGCAGGAAGTAGCAGGCAGCCGATGACGAAAACCGTGCGGGCATGGCGGGAAGCGAAGCGATGCCGGCGCGTGACGAGTGAGTCCGCGTCGGCTCTTCGCGCATCGAAGCAGCGATCCGCCGAGTAGGCGAGCCACACCGCCGCGCCCAGGATGAGCCGGGCCGGTAGCGTGAGCGCGACACCGAGCGCGAGGGCGAAGACCTGCTGCCAGACGACGGCGACGAGCACGGCGTCGAGGCTCGCGACGTGCAATCGCATGGCGACATCGCGCACCAGCCCGACCGCTTTCGCGATCGGGCGTACGATCGACCGTCGACGTTCGGCACCGCGCCTCGGCAGGACCTCCAGGCTCTCGCGCACACCGGTTCGGAGCATGCGGAAGATCCTAGCTTCCGGTCCCGCGGGGCGCTCGCCTAGGCCGGCGCGAATCCTTCGAGATCTTTGCGGATCTCGTCGGACTTCAGGCGCGCCAAGGCCTTCGTCTCGATCTGTCGGATGCGCTCCCGCGAGACGTCGTACATCTCGCCGAGCTGCTGCAGCGTCTTCTCGGTCGTTCCGTGCAGTCCGAAGCGGTGCTCGACGATCTCGCGCTCCTGGCGTGGCAGTCGGCTCAGGACCTCGTCGATCCGATCGCGGAGCTGGAGCTCTTCGGTCGTCTCGATGACCGAGGGCGAGCCCTCGTCGGCGAGCAAATCGCTGACGGTGCCCTCGCCTTCCTTGTTCCGAAGCGGACGGTCGATCGAGGCCGTCGGGCGGACGAACGCGTGCAGAACGCGCAGATCCTCGAGCGGCACATCGATCTCGCCGGCCAGATCCTCCGGCACCGGATCGCGACCTTCGCGGTCGGCGACGTCGTTGCGCGCCTTCTTCACGACGCCGAGCACACGCGACATGTGCAGCGGCAGGCGGACGACGCGCGACTGGTTGGCGATGCAGCGAAGGATCGACTGCCGGATCCACCACGTCGCGTAGGTGCTGAGGCGGTGACCGCGTCCGATCTCGAACTTGTCGAGCGCGGACATCAGCCCCATGGTGCCCTCCTGGACCAGATCGAGGAAGGGCATCCCCTGGTTGTGGAATCGTCGGACCATGTTGACGACAAGTCGCAGGTTGCGCGTGCAGAGCTCCGACTTCACGTTGAGGTATCTGTCGCGGATCTTCTCGATCGAAGAGACCGTGCGCACCAGATCATGCGGGCTCTGCATCGCCGACACGAAGGCTTCCGTCCAGCGGTTCTCGGCGTCGGGGTCGATGAAGCCCTGGCCGCGACGTCGAATCTTGCGCTGAAGGGCTTCGTCCAGACGACGGAACTCGTCGCTGAAGCGGACCAGTCGGTCCAGCATCGGATAGACGAAGCCCATGTCGATCTTCAGGGCAGTGAGGATGCGCGAGATCGGGATCATCGCCTCGCGCAATGCCGTCGACGCCTCCATCGCCTGCAGCCTCGACTGAGGCGTGCCGCTCTCTCGAGTCGAGCGAGCGATCATGCGGCGCGCTTCGAGCAGACGCTCCACGCGGGAGACGATCAGCGGGAGCGTGCGCTTCGTGACGCGCGCGATCCGACCTTCGAGCTTCAATACGCGATCGAAGCTGCGGTCCTTGCGAACGACGGCGCGAAGCAGCTCGAGCGCTTCTTCCGCGGCCGGCGCGGTCTCGAACACACGCAGGCGCAGTATTTTTCTATTCTCCTCGAGTCGCGTGGCGAGATCATCCGCCTCGTGCTCGGTGGGCATGTCGATTCGCGACATGTCCCGGAGATAGGTCTGCTCGACCGTCAGGGCCTGCTGCTCGATATCGGCAGATTTGTTTTCCGACGACGCGGCCGGATTTTCTACCGACATGAGGGGGGTAGGAATGGTCCCGTCTCGATCCTCAAAGACCGGGCCTTCCGTCTGTTGCGCTTCGATCTTCACGGCTGCCATCCGCCTTCCTGCTAAAGACGTAGGTGCTCCCAGGCCGGGCGACCGTCTCAGCCCGTACGGGAGGCGTCCCGCAACGGCTACACCCCTGCTTTCGTTCAACGGTCCTGGCCGGATTCGAGAAAACCGCCGGACATGCCCCCGCGGGCGGCCCCTTGACAGTTGGTCCCTTTGGTCTTAAAAGGGGGTCAACACGGAGGTTTACCGGGGCCACAGGCTGCCGGAAGGGATCACGAGAACTGCCCCCGCGCGGGGTGAGACGGCACCGGAGCCCAGACCCGTCTCCTTCCCCCGCAACCGTCACTCCAGTGCGGTCCGCGCGATCCGATTTCGTCTCTCCGTGCGTAGTGCCGCCCCGGCACCGATGTCGCCGAAGTCCGCAAACCTCGAGAGACGCAGCAATCAGGATCACACCCGCAATGAAAAATCGCCCTGATGGTCGCACTCTGTCCCGGCTTCTCGCCGGTCTTCTCGTCGCCGCGATGCTCCTCCACCCTGCCCTCTTCGCCGATGAGCTGTACGTGCTCGACGGCGAGACGGCCGGGGACGAGCTCGGCGCCGCACTGGTCTCGATCGAGGACGTCGATGGCGACCTCATACGGGACTTCGTCGTGTCCGCACCGGCCTTCGACGGCATCGTCGGCGCGGACAGCGGCAAGGTCTACCTGATCTCGGGGGCGGACGGAACGCCGATCCGGGCCTTCCAGGGCGAGACCGCCGGCGACCGTTTCGGGACCGCGCTCGCCGCCCGTGACGACATCATCGTGGTGGGCGCGCCCTTCTTCGACGTCGCCTCATTCAACGATGCTGGAAAGGTTTACGTCTACTCCGCTTCCACCGGCGCCTCCCTCGCGACCTACGAGGGCGAGTTCTCGTTCGACGAGTTCGGCACCGCCGTGGCGCTCGCGGACACCGACGCCGACTCCATCCTCGACATCGTGATCGGCGCTCCGAAGTTCGACGCCGCCCCCGGCCCCGACTCGGGGCGCGTCTACGTCCGCTCGGGCCTCACGGGCAACCTCCTCCACACGCTCGACGGAAGCACCGGGGACGATCTGTACGGCTCCGCGGTCGCGCGCGCCGGCCGGATCGACCTCGACGCCAACGACGACCTGATCATCGGAGCCCCGGGCTACGACGGCGCCGCCGGAACGGACTCCGGGCGGGCCTACCTCATCTCGGGTGATCTCGCCTCCACGATCCGGATCTTCGACGGACCCGAGGCCGGGACCGGCTTCGGGAGCGCGGTCGACGGCGGCGGCGCCATCGACAACGACGGAATCGACGACGTCCTCGTCGCCGGCGAGACCCACACCGAGGGCAACCGGGCCGAGCGCGGCCTCGTGCGTGCCTTCTCGGGCGACACCGGAGCCACGCTTCTTTCGAAGGTCGGCGAGCGCGCCTTCGATCGCTTCGGACGCGCGGTGACCATCGCGGACGATGTCGACGGCGACGGCGAGCAAGATGTTCTCGTCGGCGCCGCCATGCACGACGGTCAAAAAGGGGCCGATTCGGGCAAGGCCTATCTCTACAGCAGCGACGCCGGCGACGAGCTCATGCAAATCCCCGGCGATCTCGGTGGATCCGAGTACGGCTCCGCCGTGGCGCGCCTCGGCGACATCGACGCCGACGGCTTCCCCGACATGGCGATCGGCGCCCGACTGGACGACGGACCGAACGGACTCGACGCGGGTCGCGTCTGGATCCGCTCCGGCAACCCGGTGAAGCACTGCAACCAGGGCAACACGAACTGGGGCGCGGACGACATCCAGGACGTTCTCTTCCTCAATGGAACGGCAGGTAGTGGCGCCGACCGTCGTGTGCTCGCCGGTGTCGGCACCCGCATCTGGCTCGCGATGGTGAAGCCCCCCGCGGGTGGCAACGGCAAGTACGTCGTCCACGCGAACGATCGGACGGCGGACTTCAACACGCTGTCGATCCTTCCGAAGGCCATCGGCACGTCGTGCTTCGAGTTCATCCTGCAGCTCGGCGCGACTCCCCTCGCCGTCTGGAACACCGTCGGCAAGGAAGACAAGATCGGGACGAACGAGTACTTCGGTACGCCTCTCGACGACCCGCCGACGGCCAGCGCCGTCTTCTTCAAGCTGACTCAGGGCGATCCCGTGAACCTGCCCGTCGGCACGGTACTCACCTTCCAGGGCGTCTTGATCGATCCCGCGACGGCGAGTGCCGGCGGGGCGAGCCTCACGAACGCCATCGTCCTCGAGATCTTCTGACACATCCCCGTCAGCTCTTGACGCAACACCCGGAGACCGACCTTTGACGAATCCGCGACTCTCACTGCGAATCGGACCCGTTGTCCTGCTCGCGTTGATGACCCTCGCTTTCTTCCTCGCGACGAGCGATCGCAAGACGGTGGCCCTCGCGACCGGAGCGGCCGACGCCCCGATCACCGCCAAGGTCGCGCACCCCGATGCGATCCGCGAGGCGCTTCGCGCGGGCGGCGGAACCGCTGCCGTCGTCGTGACGTTCGCCGCGGACGCCGATACGCTCGCCTTCGCCGACTGGTCGAACGCGAAGGCGGCCGCCGAGCACCGCGAGCGCATCGCGGAGCTCCTGCGCGAGGGAGCGCGCGAGCATGTCGGCGCCGAGCTCCGGGTTCGGCATCGCTTCCACAACACGCCGGCCCTCTCCGCCGACGTGACGCGCGAAGCGCTCCGCCGCCTCGTCCTGGACCCGGCCGTCGTCTCGATCGAGCCTGTCCACGCGATGCGCGCCCACACGATCCAGGGCCTCTCGCTCATCGGCGCGGACACCGCGCGTCTGGACCACAACGGAGCCGCGGGCATCACGATCGCGCTCTGCGACACCGGAATCGACGCCGCGCACCCGCAGCTCGGCGCGAGCCCCTATCCCAATGACAAGGTCACCGGCGGCTTCAACTTCGTAGACGCCGGAGAAGCTCCGCTCGATCGCGACGGCCACGGCACGCGCGTCGCCGGCGTGGTCGCCGGCCGCCCGAACGACGCCAAGGGATTCGCCGGTGGCGTCGCGCCCGGCGCCAAGCTCCTCTCCTTCAAGATCGCCGAGAACACCGATGTGGCGACGGGCTCGGACGCGCTCCTCGCCGCCTGGGACCGCTGCCTCACGCACCTCGCGGACGGCACCGACGCCCCGCTCAAGGTCGTGAGCACGTCGTTCGGCACCGAGGACCTCATGGGGCTGTGCGATCGCATGTCGCCCCTCGGCACGGATCTCGCCGATCGCCTGACCGACGCCGGCGTCACCGTCGTCGCCTCGTCCGGAAACGACGGCCGCGACGACGCGATCGCCTGGCCGGCGTGCATTTCGAACGTTCTCTCGGTCGGCGCCGTCTACGACGAGCCGCTCGATTCGCTCGAGTTCTGCCTCGAGCCCACCGACGGCACCGGCCTTCTCTCGAACGATTGCGAAGAGAGCTGCGAAGACCTCGCTCCGGAACCGGACACCGTTCCCTGCTACTCGAACCTGTCAGCGGATCTCGACCTGCTCGCGCCGTCGCACGACGCGTACACCACCGGGCCCGACGGCGACGTCTCCTGCTGCTTCGGCGGCACGTCGGTCTCGTGCGCGTACGCCGCGGGAAGCATCGCGCTCCTGCAGGCGGCCGCTCGCGAAGAGAGCGGCACGTTCCTCGACCCGGCCGCGGTGCGAACGCGGCTCGCGACCTCCGGCAAGCCGATCCGCGACGCGCGATCCGGCCTGACGATCCCGCGGCTCGACGTCGCCCGCGCGCTCGGCATCGCGCTCGCCGACCTCGAGATCGACAAGACCATCGACCGGGGCGAAGCCGACCCCGGCGACCACGTGACCTACGTCATCACCGTCACCAACGCCGGACCCGACGACGCGACCGGCATCGAGATCACCGACCAGCTTCCGGCCGGCCTCGGCATCGTCTCGGCAAGCGCGACGCGCGGACCGTTCGACGAATCGACGGGCATCTGGCGCCTTGGAGCGCTCGCCGAAGGCGCGACCGAGAAGCTCACGATCGTCACCGAGATCGACGCCGCCAACCGCAACCCGAACCTCGTGAACATCGCACGGGTCACGGCGCTCGATCAGGTCGACCCCGATCCCGAGGATGACGAAGATCCCGTACCGCTGGTCGTGCGCGGCGTCACCGCCGACCTCGCGGTCACGAAGACGGTCGACAACGGCACGCCGCTCGAAGGCGACACGATCCAGTACACCGTCACCGTCACGAACGGCGGACCGGCCGCGGCCACCGGCGTCCAGCTGACCGACCTGCTGCCCACCGGCGTCACGTACGTCTCGGACACGCCGAGCCAGGGAACGTACACCTCCGGCACCGGCGTCTGGGATGTCGGCTCGCTCGCGGCTACGGCCTCGGCGACGCTCACGATCGACGCCACCGTCGATGCCGGCACGGCCGGCGACACGATCACGAACACCGCGAGCGTCACCGCGCTCGATCAGACGGATCCCGTCTCCACGAACGACTCGGACAGCGCCGACATCGACGTGCAGAGCGCCGACATCGGCGTCACCAAGGTCGTCGACAACCCGAACGCAAACGAGGGCGCGACGATCCAGTTCACCGTCACGGTCTCGAACGCGGGCCCGCTCAACAGCACGGGCGTCCAGGTCACCGACCTCCTTCCCGCCGGACTCACCTACGTCGCGGACACGCCGAGCCAGGGAACGTACACCGTCGGCACCGGCATCTGGGATGTCGGCGGAATCACGAACGGCGGCAACGCGACCCTCACCCTCACGGCGACGGTCGACGCGGGTACCGCCGGCACGACGATCACGAACACCGCGACGGTCACCGCCGTCGATCAGCCCGACCCGAACACCGCGAACGATTCCGACAGCGCGACGATCGACGTTCCCGACGCCGACCTCTCGGTCGTGAAGACGGTGGACGACGCCGCGCCGAACGAAGGCGACACCATCGAGTACACGGTGACGCTGACGAACAACGGCCCGGATGCGGCCACCGGCGTCCAGGTCACCGACGTGCTTCCGGCAGGCGTTTCGTTCGTCTCGGCCACGGCGAGCCAGGGCGGCTACAACACCGGCACGGGCGTCTGGGGCACGATCAGCCTGAACGCGTCCGAGTCGGCGACACTCACCCTGACCGTCACCGTCGACGCCGGCACCAACGGCAGCACCATCACGAACACCGCGACCGTCACCGATTCCGACCAGGGCGATACGGTGCCGGGCAACAACAGTGACAGCGTCGACGTCACGGTCTCGAGCGCCGACCTCGGCCTCACCAAGATCGTCGACAACCCGAGCCCGAACGAAGGCGACACGATCCAGTACACCGTGACGCTCACGAACAACGGACCGGACGCCGCGACGGGCGTTCTCGTCACCGATCAGCTTCCGGCCGGCGTCACGTTCGTCAGCGCGAACGCGGTTCCCGGCTCCTACGACAGCGGCACCGGGATCTGGAACGTCGGATCGCTCGCCAACACCGGCATGGGAACGCTCACGCTGACGGCGACCGTCGACGGGGGCACCGCCGGCACGACGATCACGAACACCGCGACCGTCACCGCTTCCGATCAGGGCGACCCGGTTGCGTCGAACGACTCGGACAGCGCCGACATCACCGTCGCCGTCGCCGACCTCGGCATCCAGAAGCTCGTGAACGACACGACGCCCGACGAGGGCCAGTCGATCACCTACAACCTCATCCTGACGAACTCCGGGCCGGACAACGCCACGGGCATCGAGGTGACCGATCTCCTTCCCGCCGGCGTTTCGTACGCGTCCGACACCCCGAGCCAGGGCACCTACAACTCGGGCACGGGCGTCTGGGCGGTGGGCGCGATGAACAGCGGCGCGGTGGCGACGCTCTCCATCGTCGCGACGGTCGATGCGGGCACCGCGGGCGACACGATCACGAACACCGCGACCATCACCGCGCTCGATCAGACCGACAACAACGGCTTGAACGACTCGGACAGCATCGACGTGATCGTTCGGGCCGCCGACATCTCGCTGACGAAGGTCGTCGACGACAACGTCGTCATCGAGGGTCAGACGGTGGTCTTCACCGTGACAGCCACGAACAATGGCCCGGACAACGCGACGGGCGTGCAGGTCACCGACCCGCTCCCGGCGGGGCTCACCTTCGTCATGTCGAGCGCGAGCCAGGGAACCTACAACTCGGGCACGGGCCTGTGGGATATCGGAAGCCTTCCGAACCTCGCGGCCGTGACGCTCGACATCACGGCCACCGTGAACGTCGGCACCCAGGGACAGACGATCACGAACATCGCGACGCGAACCGCGAGCACGCCGGCCGACCCCGATCCGTCGGATGACAGCGCGAGCCAGGCGGTGGTCGTTCCGCTGCCGCTCGGCAACGACGACTGCGTCGACGCCATCGCGATCTCGGAAGGCATCACCGGCTTCACGAACCTCGGCGCCACGACCGACGGGCCGGACGAGCCGGGCCTGTGCGACTTCCTCGGCGACACGCAGGTGCGCGCGGACGTCTGGTTCTGCTACACGGCGTCGTGCACCGGAACCGCCACCGTGAGCCTGTGCGGCAGTGACTACGACACCAAGCTCGCCGTCTACGACACGTGTGTGTGTCCGAGCGTCGAGTCCGCGATCGCCTGTAACGAGGACTTCTGCGGGCGACAGTCGCAGATCAGCTTCCCGGCCGTCATCGGCGGACAGTACCTGATCCGCATCGGTGGATTCGGCGGCGACCAGGGAAGCGGTTCGATCGACGTGAGCTGCAGCCCGCAGAACGACGACTGCGCGAACGCGATCGCCGTCGGTGACGGGATGTTCACCTTCGGCAACGTGGGTGCCACGACCGACGGACCCGACGAGCCGACGCTGTGCGACGAGAACGGCGAGACCCAGGTCGACGCCGACATCTGGTACCTCTACACCGCGACCTGCGCCGGCAACGCCACGGTGAGCCTGTGCGGCAGCTCGTTCAACACGAAGATCGCGATCTACGACGGCAACGTCTGCCCGACGGTCGCTTCCGCCATCGCCTGCAACGACGACTTCTGCGGGCTCGCCTCGCAGGTCACCTTCCCGGTGATGCCGGGCAACCAGTACCTGATCCGCATCGGCGGGTTCCAGGGCGAGCAGGGCACGGGAACGGCCGACATCAGCTGCTCGCCGGTCGCCCTGAACGACGACTGCGTCGACGCGATCGCGATCGTCGAAGGCACCTTCCCGTTCGACAACATCGGCGCCACCACCGACGGTCCGGACGAGCCGACGCTGTGCAACCTGCTCGGCGACACGCAAGTTCGATCGGACGTCTGGTTCTGCTACACGGCTTCCTGCAACGGTGAAGCGACGGTCAGCCTCTGCGGCAGCAACTTCGATACGAAGGTCGCGATCTACGACGGCTGCATCTGCCCGACGGGCTCGGCCGCCATCGCCTGCAACGAGGACTTCTGCGATCGCCAGTCGCAAGTGACGTTCACGACGGTGCTCGGCAACAGCTACCTCATCCGCATCGGCGGATTCGGCGGCGAGCAGGGCACGGGAACGCTCACCGTCAGCTGCAACCCGGTGAACGACGACTGCGCCAACGCCCTGCCGATCACCGACGGCCTCTTCCCCTTCAGCAACGTGGGGGCGACGACCGACGGACCGGACGAGCCGAACGCCTGCAACTTCCTCGGTGATACGCAGGTCCAGAGCGACGTCTGGTACAGCTATACGGCGTCGTGCACCGGCGAGGCGACGGTCAGCCTCTGCGGCAGTTCCTACGACACGAAGCTCGCGATCTACGACGGAACCTCGGGATGCCCGACGGTCGAGTCGGCGATCGCCTGCAACGAGGACTTCTGCGGCCGTCAGTCCGAGGTGACCTTCCTCGTGATGGCCGGCACCGAGTATCTGCTGCGCATCGGCGGATTCGCCGGAGAGCAGGGCGACGGCATCCTCGACATCTCCTGTCGCACGGCCCCGCTCAACGACAACTGCCAGAACGCGGCGCCGATCGGCGAAGGCGCCTTCGCGTTCACCACGTTCGACTCCACGACGGACGGTCCGGACGAACCGGACAGCTGCGATTCGCTCGGCTACACGAACATCGAATCCGACGTCTGGTTCTGTTACACGCCGTCCTGCACGGGCGAGATCACGGTCAGCCTTTGCGGCAGCACCTACGACACGAAGATGGCGGTCTACGACGGGTGCGACACGTGCCCGCCGACCACGACCCCGCTCGCCTGCAACGACGACACCTGCGAGTGCGGCGGCCCGGGCTGCAGCCTCGAGTCGCTCGTGCGCTTCATGGCGATCGCCGGCGAGACCTACCTGATCCGCGTCGGTGGCTTCGAGGGCGAGCAGGGAGACGGAACGATCACCGTGACGTGCGACCCGATCCCGCTGAACGACGACTGCGCAAACGCGCTCGAGGTGACCGAAGGCGTGTACCCGTTCGACAACATCGGCGCCTCCGATGACGGGCCCGACGAGCCGACGCTGTGCGACTTCGGCGGCGACACGCAGATCCGATCCGACGTCTGGTTCTGCTACACGGCCGGATGCAACGGCACCGCGACGGTCAGCCTGTGCGGAAGCACGTTCGACACGAAGATGGCCGTCTACGCGGGCTGCATCTGCCCCACGTCCGAGTCGGCCTTCGCCTGTAACGACGACTTCTGCAACCGTCAGTCCGAGCTCTCGTTCCCGGTCACGGCCGGCCGCCAGTACATGATCCGCGTCGGCGGCTTCGCCGGTGAGCAGGGAACCGGAACGCTCACAATCACGTGCGACGGAGTTCCCATCGGCCAGTGTCAGGGCATCGACGACGTCAACGTGCTCCGGGTCAACGGCTCCACCGGATCGACGACCGGTTACGTCGTCCCCGTCGAGTTCGTCGGACCGATCACGCTCGGCATCGATCCTCCCGACGCGGGCGGACCCGGGAAGTTCGTCGTCCACATGAACGCCGGCGTTCCGGATTCGGGAACGATCACGACGCTTCCGGTCCAGCTCGGGGTGGCGTGCTTCGACTTCATCTTCCAGTCCGGCGCCACGCCGAGCAGCGTGTGGAACAACCTCGGCAAAGAGAACAAGATCGGGGCGAGCAACTACTTCGGGACTCCCATCACGGATCCCGGTCGCGCGCCGACCGTTTTCGAGAGCCGCCCGACCGGCGACCCGGTGAATCTCCCGATCGGAACGCAGTGGACGCTGCAGGGAATCATCCTGAACCCGGACGCAACGAGCAACCGCAACGCGAGCGTCACGAACGCCGTGATCATGACCGTGCAATAGCGGCGGGCGCGGTGTAGGATCGAACGCATGCAAGCACTCGCTTCGAGGATTCGGCGAGGGCTCGGAATCGCGATCGCGGTTCTGGCCCTCGGGCTCGCGGTTCCGGCCGCAGCCCTCGCGCAGACGTACTACGCCAAGGCTCCGCTCTCGCCGTCCGACGCGGCGACCGGCGATCAGGTCGGATGGTCCGTGACGATCGACGGCGATCGCGCGGTCATCGGCGCGCCCTTCCACGATCTCGGGGTCGCGGACGCGGGCGCCGCCTATGCCTTCCGCAAGGCGCTGAACTCCTGGACGTTCGAGCACAAGTTCGTGGCGCCCTCCCCCGGCGCCGGGGATCGCTTCGGATCGGCGATCTCGATCTCACTCGTCAACGCCGCGATCGGCGCCCCGCGCGACTCGGCCTCGGCAGCCGACGGCGGCTCCGTGCACGTCTTCCGACAGAACGTCCTCTGGGAGCACGTCGATCGCCTCGAAGCGGACGACACCGCCGCCGGTGACTTCTTCGGTACCGCGGTCGCGATCAAGGATGACCTCCTCATCGTCGGGGCCCCGCGCGCCGACGCGAACGGCACGGACTCCGGCGCCGTCTACGTCTTCAAGAACGACGGTGGCACGTGGGTCCAGTTCGAGAAGATCCTGAATCCCGCCACGGTCACGCCCGACGGTGACTTCTTCGGCGCGTCGGTCGCCCTCGACGGGGATCGCATCGTGGTGGGCGCGCCGCGCGCCGACCCGGGTATCGCCGGCGCCGTCTATGCGTTCGTCGACACCGGCACCGCCATCGTCCCCGACGGCGTGATCGCGCCGCTCGACCTGATGCCGGGGGACGAGTTCGGAACGTCCGTCGCGATCGACGGGGATGAGGTCGCCATCGGCGCGGTCTTCGGGGACGACGGAGCCGACGCCGACACGGGCGCGCTCTACCTCTACCAACGCATCACGGGCGTGTGGACGGAAACGGGGCGATTCGTGCGCGGTGTCGCCACGCGCGACCGCTTCGGACAGTCGGTCGCGCTCTCGGGCGATTCGCTCGTCGGAGGTGCTTACCTGGAAGACAG
>CAZQZX010000063.1:0-28906 GCA_964597885.1 uncultured Planctomycetota bacterium | reverse complement strand
GGACGTCGCGCGATGCGCGGCCGTCCAGGACACGAGCCGGGGCGTCCTCGTGACGGGTCGCCACTAGAGGTCCTCCCCGAGGCAATGCAGGCAGCGCGCCCGCGGGTAGAAGAACGCCTCGAGACACGTACGACAATGCTGCACGCGAATCACGCCGCGCCGGAGTCCGTCCCAGTACGGCGCGCTGTTCGGCGTGTACGAGATCGACTGTCCTGCAACCGCTCTCATCGGGCTCTGTGAAATCGTCATGTCACCCTCGATCTCCCTGAAGGATCAACGCGGCCTGGACGCTCATCACACCCCCCGTTCCCGAGACATACGCGGTCTCGCAGTCCCGGACCTGACGGCCTTCCGCTCGCCCGGAGATCTGACGCGCCGCCTCGATCGCGAGCGACATGCCGCCGGCGAGCCCGGGCTGTCCGCATCCGAGCTGCCCGCCATGCGTGTTCAGGGGGAAGTCGCCACGCCACGTGAGGTCGTGGGATTCCAGGAACGAGGCGCCCTCGCCTTCTCCGCAGAAGCCGGCCGCCTCGAGGTTCGTCAGCGCACTGATCGTGTAGCAGTCGTAGACCTCGGTCACGTCGATGTCGGATGCGGTGATGCCGGCCGACGCAAAGGCCGCCGCGCTCGCCTGCTTCGCCGGGAGGTCGAGCATGTCCTCGGCGTAGGTCGGACTCTTCGACCGGATCCGCTCGCCGAATCCCGTGACGCAGACGGGACGATGGCGGGAGTCGCGAGCGCGCTCGAGCGACGTGACGACCACCGCCGAGCCTCCGTAGCACGGCATCACGATGTCGTAGAGCCGGAGCGGCTCGGCGATCATCGGACTGTCGAGGATCTCCTCGGTAGTGATCGGGATGCCGTGGAACGCGGCCCCCGGGTTCGTCATCGCGTTCTGGCGCAGATCGACGACGGCCTTCGCCGAGGCTGCTTCCGGGCTGCCGTAACGCTCGGCGTAAAGGCGAGCGACGAGGGCGTACCCCGCGTTCTGTCCGACGTTGCCGTACGGGGCGTCGAACTCGGCCTGGGGCGCGCCCCACACTCGACTCGTGGCGCCGAAGTCGAAGCGCGGCGTCGGCGACTCGCCGGGCGCAGAGGGCGTCGGCCCCCACGGAATCGCGCACACGACCGTGCTGCACAAACCGGCTTCGATCGCGAGCGCCGCCCGTCCGATCATGCCGACCGCACCGGCCCCACCGTGATCGAGACGCTCGGCAAACGAGAGATCGAACCCCAGGTACTCGGCCAGCGTCGACGGAGCGAACTTCGTCGCTTCGCGCACGCCCGTGCACATCAACCCGTCGACTTCCTTCGGGCCGATACCGGCGTCCGACAGCGCGGCCTGAGCGAGCTCCGCCCACTGGTCGAGCTCGAACGCGGCTTCACGTTCGGCGCGTCGCGTGGTGCTCCACTCTTCGTAGCCGGCAATCGCCGCCGTTCCTCTCATGGACTTCGGCCTCGGAATGCCCGTGGTGTCGTGCGGGTTTCAACCTTCACTCGAAGGATAGGCTGTGGGCACTCATTCGACCAGTAGAAACATAACGCCTTCGCCATCGGATTTTTCTATATGAGGAGACGAAGGCAGAGCGCGGGAAGGCGGACGCTTTCGAGCCGCTAGTGCACCACGATCGGAAGGACCGTGCGCAAGCCGGTTGCGATATCCGTGTGGTCGAGTGGAAGGCGGGACCGTACCGCGCTGCGAGCGAACGAGGCGGGTGCCTGGAAGGATCCGCCGCGTAGGACGCGCGTCTCTCCGTACTCGGGATAGACTCCGCGAGCGCCGTCCGACGGATCGAACTCCATGCCGACGTACTCGGGCTGGTACTGGTCGCGCGTCCACTCCCACACGTTGCCGTGCACGTCGTGAAGCCCGAACGCGTTCGGACCGAGAACCCCGACCGGCGCCGTTCCCAGGAATCCGTCGTCCCAGTCTTCGCCACCGAGCTGCGTCTCGATGACCTTCAAATAGGTCGCGTCGGCGAGGTTCGCGACGTCGACCAGTGCGGGCGCGCGCTGGCCGACGAACCACGCTCCTTGCGTGCCCGCGCGGCACGCGTACTCCCACTGAGCCTCGGTCGGAAGGAGCATTCCCATCCGGCGCGCCCCCTCGACCGAGGTCGGCCAGTCGACCAGGGCCACCGGGTGCCGCGGGAAGTCCTCGTCGTTGGTCCCCTGCAAGCCGGAGTTCGGCCGCCGCCCCATCGTACGCTCCCACTGCCCCTGCGTGATCTCGTACTTCGAACAGAAGAACGGATCGAGGGAGAGCTGAACCGGCGGCACCTCGTTGAAGATGACCCCGCGGGCGTAGTTGGGCTGGCCTCGCTTCGCCGACGAGCCGAGATAGAACTCGCCGCCGGGCAGCAACACGAGAACAACCCCCGCGTCCCCGTCGATCACGTAGCGCCCGCTGGCCTCGTCGCGCACGGGACGCGCTCCCGATTGCACGTGCCAGAACTCCTGGAGCCCCGACTCGGGGTCGGCGCCGAGCGGCACAAGGCCCGGTTGCGGCAAGAGGTCGAGATCGCTGTACAGATCGGACGACCGGATCTCGTCCCGGGTCCGCGCCCAGGCTTCTTCGACGTCGGGCCCGGTCGTTCGGGCTTCGACACGACGCGCGACTTCACGACGCGAGCGCATGGCGCCGATCGTCCGTCCGTATACGCCTTCGTCGGCGAACACGTGCAGATCGCGGATCAGGCTCTCGAGGGTCTCGAACCACCAGAGCGTCCGTTTGTCGCCGCCGAAGTCCAACGTCTCACCGCCCTCGCCCGTTGCGAGCGCCCGAAGGCCCTCGAGTGTCGCCTCGTGCTCGGGGATCCGCGCGATCAGGGTCTCCGCATCCTCGACCCAGCCATCGATGAGACGCCCGTTCTCGATCGTGACGGGCCACAGTTCGTCCATCCGCTCATCGAGCACTCGCAGCTCGCGCCGATCCGAGAGGCGCGACAGCTCGCGCTCGCGCTCGGTGGCCAACCGCGCGTTCTCATTGGCAATCCCCGCGTTGAGGAGGGCCCAGATCGTCAACACGATCGTCGACACCGCGGCAAGGGCGGCCGTGGTCGTGAGGGCTCGGTGGCGGCGCACGAACTTCGTGAGCTGGTACATCGCGCTGGTCGGGCGGGCCTCGATCGGCTCGTCGTTCAGGAAACGGCGGATGTCCGCCGCAAGCTCGGCAGCACCCGCGTACCGCCGCTCGCGCTCCTTCGCGAGCGCCTTCGAGAGGATCGTCGAGATATCACCGCGGAGTCGTGTGTCGTGATCGCCGGCCGATGGCGCCTCGGTATCTTGAACGACGCGAGCCGCGTCCGCGATGCTCCGACCGCGCACCTCGTGCGGCAGCTTGCCCGTCAGCAGTTCGAACAGGATCACACCGAGCGCGTACACATCGCAGCGCGTGTCGAGCTCGATCGAGTCCCCCGTGAGCTGCTCGGGGCTCATGTACGCGAGCGTCCCCATGATCTGCCCGACCTCGGTCTGCAGCGTGACGGTCTGAAGATCCGCATCCGTCACGCGCGCGATCCCGAAATCGAGGATCTTCGGCTGCGCGACGGTCCCACCCGTGGTGCCGGAACGCCGCGTCCGTCCGCGATCGGTCCCGGTCGAAGAAGTCGAATCGGAGCTGGCGGTCTCGTCCACCGCTCCCTCCACGACGAGGATGTTCCCGGGCTTGAGATCGCGATGCAGGATCCCCTTCATGTGTGCGTGCTGGACCGCGTCGCAAATCCGAGCGACAAGCGCGAGGCGCCCCCGCGTATCCAGCTCGTTCGTTCGCGCGTAGGTATCGAGCGGGTCGCCGTCGATGTACTCCATCGCGAAGAACGGCTCGCCGCCTTCCTCGTCGAGCACCGCTTCGTAGATGTGCGCGATCCCGACGTGCTGAAGCTGTCCGAGCACCTCCGCCTCACGCTGGAAACGCGCTCGAAGCTCCTCGGTAGCGAGGTGCGGCAGGATGACCTTCAGCGCGACGCGTCTCCGCGGCGACACCTGCTCGGCCTCGTAGACGACGCCCATGCCGCCACGTCCGAGCTCGCGCACGATGCGATACGGCCCGATGCGCTCGGGCATCGCCACGGTCCTCCGCTTGGAGGACGACTCACCGGCGCCCGACGTGGTGCGACGGTGCTCTTCCTCGATGAGCGCCCCGACGAAGCTTCCGAGCCGTGGATCGTCGAAGAGGTCGTCGCGCTCCGCGCACCCGAGCATCTCCCGCACGCCCGCATCGATTTCGGGCGGGAGTGCGAGGGCCTCGAGTCGGCGCGGCCACTCCTCTTCCGCGAGCTCGAACAGCTCTCCGGCAATGCGCAGAATCTCGCGCTCGTGGTCGGCGCTCACGACGGGGCTTGATCGAGCGCGCGCCTCAGCCACGCCCGGGCAAGGGTCCAGTGGCGCCGCACGGTGCTGCCGTCGACGTCGAGAATCCGAGCCGCCTCGGCGATGGTGAGCCCGGCGAAGAAGCGAAGCTCGACGACACGCGACAGACGCGGGTCGATTTCCTGGAGCTGGGTCAGCGCGTCGTCCAGTGCGACGAGGTCGACCTGGTGGGCGTCATCGGTGCCGGCGACCGCGGCCTCGGCTTGCCCGAGCGTCACGCGGGCGTGGTCGCCGCCGCGCTTCAGTCGACGTCGATCGCGCGCCTGATTCGCGAGGATCTGTCGCATGGCCATCGCCGCCACGCTCATGAAGTGATCTCGACCCGTGAAGCCGTCCTTCCGAGGACGAACGAGCTTGAGGTACGCCTCATGGACCAGCGCCGTCGGCTGCAGGGTCGCCGCACCGCGCTGCTGGAAGACCGCACCCGCGAGTCGCCGTAGATCGTCGTAGATATACGGCAAGAGACGATCGATCGCGGACTCGTCTCCGTCCTCGATCTGCCGGAGATACTCGGTGATGTCGACGTCGGATGGCTGGTTCATGCTTCGGTACCACGGGTCGCGGAAAGCCCGAGTATACCGAACCCTCTCCAGACTTCCACAGCTCGCGAGGACCGGTGCCATGATCCACGAAACACCGTCCGTCGACCCGGGCGCGCACGAAAAGTCCGGAAGAAAATCGGAACTCCGGCGATCAGGGAGCCGGCACTCCCTCGAAGACTTTGGACTGGATGCGCCACCGCCCGTCGATCCTGAGCAGCGAGAGCAGATCGGTGTAGTCGTAGCCGAATAGCGAGCAACGCACCTCGGCAAGGGCCGTATGCGGTCCCGCGATCCGGATCGAAGCGAGCTCATAATCGTACGGCGCGTCCTGCTCGCTCGGTGGCTCCCGCTGCTCCACGATCGTCAGGTACTCGTCGAGCCCGAGCTCCAGGAGCTCCCCGTCGCGGATGGTCGCGTAGCGCGCACTCGGCGAGAACACCTCCCGAAGCAAATCGATATCTAACCGATACAGCCCCTCGTAGTACCGGGCCAGCAGCTCGAGAACCTCCCGATAGGTGGTGCTCGTTCTCTCGTCGGGATGCATCACGTTTCTCCTTTTCCGGGACCGTAGGAACGGGGCCTGCGCGGCCCGATTCCGCCATTGGCGCAATCGCGCGGCTCGCGCGTCAAGTCCGTGGACTTGGATGCGGACGGACGCGTCCGGTATCCACTCCTTCGAAGTCCCGATTCCCTCGAATCCGAGGCGAGGCCGGTAACGAACGCATCCACAGCGTCCGCTCCACGAGCCCGAAATGCCAAACACCTGCGAGGACCCCACGATGAAGCGCATCTTCCCCGCCGTCTTGACCCTGCTCTTCCTCTGCACCGCCGGAATCGCCGGCGATTGGAGTCGCTTCCGTGGGCCGAACGGCTCGGGGGTCGTCGGGGATGACATCCCGACGCGGTGGTCCTCGACGGCGAATCTCAAGTGGGCGGCCGACCTGCCCGGGAGCGGCACGTCGTCACCGATCGTGGTCGGCAATCGCGTGTACCTGACCGCCTACACCGGCTACGGCGTCGACGCCAAGAACCCCGGCAAGGCCGAGGATCTCGTGCGACATCTGCTGGCCTTCGACCGCAACACCGGCAAGGAGCTGTGGCGGACGTCGGTGCCGTCGGCGGTCGAAGAGGACCCGTACAAGGGATTCATCACCCAGCACGGCTATGCGAGCGCCACGCCGACCTCGGACGGCGAGCGCATCTTCGCACTCTTCGGAAAGACGGGGCTGTTCGCCTTCGATCTCGACGGCAAGCAGCTATGGAAGACGAGCCTCGGCACGAAGTCCGATCCGGCTCGCTGGGGCGGCGGCGCGAGCCCGATGGTCCACGGCGACCACGTCATCGTCAACGCCGGGATCCTCGGCAACCAGTTCATCGCGGTCGATCGGCGCACCGGCAAGACCGCGTGGAAGATCGAAGATCCGTCGTTCACCAACTGCTGGTCGACGCCCACGATCGCAACAACGGACTCGGGACCGCAGCTTCTGTTCCACGTGCCGAAGCAGGTCATCGCCGTCGAGCCGGCCACCGGAAAGAAGCTCTGGACGCTCGAATCGCCGCTCAACGACGCCACGTGCGGATGCATCGTGACGCAGGACGGCCTCGCCTACCTCATGGGGAGCCGCATGGGTCGAGCCATGGCGACTCGCGCCGGCAGCGAAGCGCCGGACCTCCGGAGCGAGCGGATGCAGTCCTCGATCAGCACTCCGCTCCTTCTCGGGGGGAACCTGTACTGGCTGACCGGCGGGAGCGTCTTCACCGCGGTCAACACCGAGGACGGCAGCTCCGCCTACCGCGAAAGGTTGCCCATCAAAGGCGCCGCCACGAGCTTCCCGAACTCGGACTACTCCTCGCCCGTCGCGGCCCGGGACAAGATCCTCCTGTTCAGGCGCAACGGCGAGAGCTACGTGATCCGGGCCGGTGACGAGTTCGAGCTGCTCGGCCACAACCCGCCCTTCGACGGGGACGATTCCGCCTTCAGCAGCACGCCCGCCGTGAGCGAAGGCGACATCTTCATCCGCTCCGAGCGAAAGCTGTACTGCATCGGTCGCCGATCGATCTGAATCAGACCCGAGCTCCGGGGTTACTCGCCGCCGTCTTCGTCCTCGTCGTCGTCTTCGAGCTCCACCTCGACGATCTCGAAGGACGGCGCGAGCTCCACCTCGAGCTTCTGGTTGCCGAGCTCGATCTCGACCTCGTAGAGCTTCTGCCCATCCTCGATCTCGATCTCGGCTTCCAGGATCTCGGCGCCCGGGTAGTGATGGTGAATCGCCTGCACGACACCTTCCGGAAGCTCCGCGATCGAGATCTCCTGCTCCTCGTCCCTCAGCCCACCGGACATGACGCAGCCCGAACCCACGAGCGCGACGAAGATCACTCCGAGAGGAGCGGCGATGCGAAACAAGAGCGAAGACTTCATCTTGGATCTCCTGCGATTGGGAACGAGGGACGCAACCCGGAAAGGACCGGGCCGAGGGGAAATCCTACGGCTCGCCTCCTCCTCGGGCAAGGCTCCTCTACCCGCCCGGCCCAAAGCAGCCATCCTCGAGAGCTCGTGACCGACCGGTCGCGGGCGAACCGGCCTGGCCGAACGCGCGCATCACGCCCCTTCCCTTTCCGCGCCAGGTCGCCTAGGATATGGCTCGGGATCCCTCTTGAGACATGGGAGGGAACCACTTGCGGCGATACGCGCGTCCATTTCCGGGGCGACTCGGGCGACGACGGCGCACGCGTGGCGACAGGTGTTTCGTGCGATGACCCCAGAGCAATTCGAGCGGCTCGAGGCCCTCTTCGAAGAAGCCTCCGGCCAGGCTCCGGCCGAGCGAGCGGCGTTTCTCGACGAGCGATGCGACGACCCCGTCGTGCGCGCGCAGCTCGACGCGATGCTCGCTGTCGACGACGAGAGCCATGGCAACGGCAGCTCCCCCCTCGAGCCGCCGACGCGATCGCTGTGGATTCCCGATCGCATCGGACACTATCGCGTCCTGAGCGAATGCGGGCGCGGCGGTATGGGCATCGTCTTCGAGGCCGAGCAGCAGAGCCCGAAGCGCAAGGTCGCACTCAAGGTCATCCGCACCGGTCTCGTCTCGCCCCAGATGCTTCGCCGCTTCCGCAACGAGGCCGAAGTCCTCGGACGTCTCCAGCATCCCGGGATCGCCCAGGTCTTCGAGGCCGGCAGCTTCGAGCTGGATGGCAGCGGCCGTCCGTTCATCGCGATGGAGTTCGTTGAAGGCAGCAGTCTGCTCACATACGCGAAGGAGCAGGAGCTCGGCCAGAAAGAACGGCTGGCCCTGTTCGCGAAGATCTGCGACGCCGTGCACTACGCGCATCAGAAGGGCGTGATCCATCGAGATCTGAAGCCGGAGAACATCCTCGTCGTGCCACCGAGCACCACCGCGGCGGACCGACCCCGCGAGACGCAAGCCGGAGGGGTCGCGGACCAAGTCGGTCAGCCCAAGATCCTCGACTTCGGCATCGCGCGCATGACGGACTTCGACGTCCAGATGACGACGATGCGCACCGATCCCGACCAGCTCATCGGGACGCTTCAGTACATGAGCCCCGAGCAGACCTCGGGAGGCTCGATCGAGCTGGACGCGCGATCAGACGTCTATGCGCTCGGCGTCGTCCTGTTCGAGCTTCTGTCGGATCGCCTGCCGTACGACCTCCGGGAGCAATCGCTTCCCGACTCGCTCCTCGCCATCCGCGACGAGGAAGCGCAGCAGCTCAGCGCGATCGATCACCGGTTCCGCGGAGACGTCGAGACGATCGTCGGCAAGTGCCTCGAGAAGGAGCGCCCCAGACGCTACGCGACCGCGGCCGAGCTCGCCGAAGACATCCGCCGCCACCTCGCGGACGAGCCGATCACGGCGCGGCCCCCGAGCACGTGGTACCAGCTGCAGAAGTTCGCGCGCCGCAACCGGGCACTCGTCGGGGGAATCGCCGCGACGGTCCTGACGCTCGTCATCGGTCTGATCGCCACCACGATCTTCGCCCTCCGCGCCGGCGAGAACGCGAGACGAGCGACGGACAACGAGAGACGCGCCATCGAGAGCGAAGGCCGCGCACTGCAGCAGGCCTACACCGCGCGACTCGCCGCCGCCAGCGCGCTCGCGGACACCAACCCCCACGTCGCCCGGGAGCTTCTCGACAAGGCGCCCGAGTCGCTCCGCGGGTGGGAATGGCGGCACTTGCAATGCCGGCTCGAACGCCAGGCCCGCGTGTACGAGGCCGACGCGGCATCGACGGGACCGATCGCCTACAGCCCCGACGGCGAGCGGCTGGTCTCCGCACTCGTCGACGGACGCATCGCGGTCTGGGATACCAAGAGCGGCGAGCTCGTCCGCGTCGGCACCGCGCTCGCCGGGGCAAAGATCACGGCCCTCGATGTCCCTCGCGAAGGGCCAACGCTCATCGCCTGCGGTACCGAGGACGGGCGCGTTCGAGTCTGGGATCTCGGCACCGACCGCTGGCTGGAGCTGCAGGGAGAAGGTGACCGAATCGTCGAGATCGTGTGGGACCCGGCCGGCGAGCGACTGCTCTTCTCGTCCCTTTCCGCCCTCCACCTGTGGCGACCGGGGCACCCGACCCGGCAACACCCGCTCGAGGTCACCGGATTCGCCACCCCGCCGAGGAGGCTCGGATTCGCTCCCGATGGAACCTGGTACACGGCCTCGACCCTCACCCTGAGCGGAGGCGACCGGTACCGCTTCGACAGCAAGACGGGCGAGCGCTTGCCCGAGACGGGCGATATCTGGGCACCGCTTCCGGTGCGTGCCCACGGGATCTCGAGCGACGCGACCCGCTTCGCCATCGTCCAGGGGGACGGTGTGCGCTCCATCGTCTTGACGGATGCGGCGACGGGCGAGACGCAAGTCATCCTCCGAGGCCACAGCAGCTTCGTGGGACAGGCCGCATGGACGCCAGATGACTCGCGGCTCGTCTCCTCGTCGGAGGACGGAACGGTCCGACTGTGGGACACGAGCACCGGCGCCGAGCTGATGGCTCTCTCTGGAGACGTCCACTCAGCCCTCGCGGTTCCTCCCGACGGGACCGGCGTCGCCTACCGCGTCGACGGGACGGTGCGCTTCTGGGACTTCGCGATGAGCCCATCAGCCGTGCTCCAACCCGACGTGAGCTACGTCTACCTCCTCACGTACGCACCCGACGGCCGGTACCTCGCCGCTTCCTCGATCGGATATGCCGACAGGGTAGCCCTCATCGATCCTCATGCGGGCCGCGTCGTAAAGCAGGTCTACACGGAAGCGCAAGGCGCCCTCGCCTTCTCCGAGGATGGCCTGTCTCTCTACGTCCTCGACGGCTGGAGCGCCCATCGGGAACTCGGAGATACCCTGCGTCGCGGCAAGATGCTCGCGTGGAGGAAGAAGATCGACGTGGCAACAGGCGAAGTCGCGGGCAACCCCGACGACGTTCGGATGCCATCCGAGCCGACACTCACGCCGACGTGCCTTCACCAGCGGGGCGCCCGATACGCTCCCGGCTGGACGCTGAGCGCCGACGGCACGCTTCAAGCAACCGCCGAGGACTTCCACAGCGGTACTCCCGTCATCGTGCGCGACGTCGCGACCGGCGAGGTGGTCCTCGAAATTGAGGGAAGCTTCCATGGCGTCGCGCTCAGTCCTGACGGCAAGCTGCTCGCCGCGGGACATACCCTGCCGAGCGGTCACGTGGAGATCTGGAGCCTCCCCGAGAAGCGCAAGCTCCTCGACCTCCCTCCCCACGGCACGCACACCTACGGTGTCGACTTCCATCCCGACGGGACGCGCCTCGCCACCGGCGGCGCCGACAACGCGATCCGCATCTGGGACACGACGACCTGGGAAGCCGTGCTCGAGCTGCGGGGACATACGTCCTACGTGAAGACGCTGCAGTTCAGCCCCGACGGTACGCAGCTGGCATCAGGGTCCGGCGACCTCACCGTCCGGATCTGGGACACGATCCCCCGCGCCGAGCGACACCGGCGCTCCCGGTCGAAGTAGGTCTGAGACAAAGCCAGAAAGGCCCGGGCGCTTGGCCCGGGCCTCTCCTTGCGATCGAAGATCTCGCGTAGCTACGGGACGACGGTCATCGTGACCGCGTTCGTCAGACTCACGGCGCGGGAGCTCAGCGAGGCCGGGTCCACGATGAGGCCCTGGAACGTCATGACCGTCCCGATCGGGAGCGACGGGTAGACCATCTCGGTGGTCGCGCGCTCGGGATCATCCCAATCGATTCCGAGGAACGAGCTCGCCCCCACCTTGCCGGGCTTGCCGATGTTGTTGGCGACGATCACCGGGCTCGCGCCGTCGTTCAGCAGGAACGGGAAGCACGCGGTTCCGATATCGAACGGGAGATCCGTTTCCGTCGAAACGCTCGGGGCGCCGTTGTTGGCGTGAAGCACGAACTTCCCGTTGCCACCGCTCCCCGGCTTCACCATCGTGGCGCGGATCAGCTCGCCGACGGAAACGGCGACGGACCGATCCAGACCGCCGGTCGTGCCCTGCAGGTACAGAAGATCGATCGGGAAGCCGTTCCCCAGGTTCGCCGTGCCACTCTTGCAGCCCGCGCCCGCACCGTAGATCACGTAGGCGCCGCCCGGTCGATCCGAGCCGACGAGTCGATTGTACGCCCCGAGCAGGAGATCCGGGGTGCCATCCCCGTTCACGTCCCCGACTCCGCTCACGCCGCTTCCGAGCGAGTCCGTGGCGTCGAGACCGTTGACCACAAAGCCGTTCGATCCATCCAGGGACGCGAGCTCAAAAAGGGACGGGAACGAAGGCGCGCCGAAGACCACGTAGCTCGCCCCCGCATTCATCCGCCCTTCCGGGTCGGCCGCCCACGCGCCCAGAATGACATCATCGAGGCCGTCTCCATTCACGTCGCCCGCGCCGCTGACGGATCGACCGTTGCTCCCTTGCAGCGTGGAGTCTCGGAGAACGAAGCCGTTCGAGCCGTTGAGGGTCGATAGGTCCAGGAGAGCCGGGAAACCCGAGGTCGTTCCGAACAACACGTAACACTCGCCGACACCGCTGTCGACGGAAGGTGCACCCAGCAGGACGTCCGATACGCCGTCGCCGTTCACATCGCCCGCGCTGCTCATCGACGTACCGACCGCATCCGAGGAGTTGATCGCTCTCACGATGAATCCGTTCGTTCCGTTGAGCGTCGTCAGGTCCAACGAAGTCCCGAAGCTCGACATCGAGCCGAACACGACATAGGTCTCGCGGGTCGACGGCCCGGTCCCAACCATGAAGTCGGCAATCCCGTCGTCGTTCAGGTCGCCGGCATCGGAGACCGACGAGCCGAGAAGATTGGCAAGGCCGAGCCCGTCCATGAAGAATCCATCCGACGAGCTCAGCGACGACAGCTCGAAAGCAGCCGGGAAACCCGACGAAGACCCGAAGACCACATAGGCTCCTCCGGCGAAGTTCTGGCCGTTCGGGTCCCTTCCGGAGGCCCCGATCACCAGATCGTCCACACCATCCGCATTGACGTCGCCGGCCCCGCTGACGCTGGCACCCACGAAGTCCCCCTCCAAGGCACCGTTCACCACGAAGCCGTTCGTCCCGTCGAGCGCATCCAGGTCGAGGGACGCCGGGAAGCCCGAGGTCGAACCGAAGATCACGTAGGCCTGACCCGCGCTCAACCGACCTCCCGGATTGGCGTTCGCGGACCCGATCACGAGATCGGAGATTCCGTCCTCGTTCACGTCACCGGCGTCACTGACGCGCTCACCGACGAAGTCGATCGGGTCGATCCCGTTCAGCACGAAGCCGGTCGCGCCGTTCAGCGAGGCCAGGTCCACGGACGCGGGGAACCCCGAGCCCGAACCGAACACGACGTAGCACTCTCCCGCGTCCGCAATGCCGCCCGGCGCGGCTCGCCGCGCGCCGATGATGAAGTCCGAGACGCCGTCCCCGTTCAAATCGCCGATACCGCTCACGCTCCAACCGGCGTTGTCGCCGTTGTCGATCCCGTCCAGGACGAAGCCGTTCGTGCCGTCGAGAGTCGAAAGATCGAACGAGGCCGGAAACGACTGGCCGAACGATGGGCTCGCGAGGATCGCGAGGGCTAGCAGAATTCGGACGATGGGACGGTACCGAGGCGAGGCGTACATGGAAGTCTCCTGTCTCTTCGAGGACCCAGGTGGGTGTGGAGGTCGTGGCGACGTGGAGCCCGGTGCACCGCGTCGCTCTTCACAGATCTCCACACCACGCCCGAATGGATCCGGACAGGAAAAGAGGCGAAAAAGAACGCTCTACGCTACGGGGACTCATCCAGCGAAGCGAGGAAGGCCTTGAGGAGTCCGTTCAGCCGCTGGAACTGATTCGGCGTCAGGCCGGCCGTCAGCCGCGTCTGCGTTTCGACGTGATCCCCCACGGCGGCGTCGATCACCCCGAATCCATCCCCGGTCAATGCAATCAGGACGCCTCGCCCGTCCTCGGGATTGGGTACGCGCTCCACGTAGCCGGACTTCACCAGCTGATCGATTCGATGGGTCATCGTCCCCGACGTCACCATCGTGCTCGCCATCAACTCCCCCGCCGACAACCTGTAGGGCTCTCCCGCTCGGCGTAGCGTCGCCAGGACGTCGAAGCTCGCGAGGTTGAGGCCGTGCTCCGCGAAGGTCGATTCCATCTCACGGACAAGCAGTTGGTAGAGCCGCTTCACTCGACCGATCAGCCCCATCGACGAGACGTCGAGCTCCGGGCGCTCTCGGTTCCACTGTTCGAGGATTCCATCGACGGTATCCATCCCGCGGCCCTCCGTGACATTTACCTTGAATTCAAGACACTTCCCCTTGACATCAAGATACCACCTCGCTTATCTTGACATCAAGACAACTAGCCCACGGCCTCAATTCACCGGAGGACAGAACCATGCTCAAGGCCACCGTGTCGAACCAGACGTGGCTCGTACAGCAGCACCATCATGCGCAGGTCAGCGGATTCCTGGCCGCCCACTGGGGTGGAGTCCATGGATTCGCACGTCCCGGCCACTTCCCGGGAGCGACGAGTCCGGCCAAATGGAGAGAGGAAGTCATTCTGGGGATCGCCGAGCATGACAATGGCTGGTGGGAGTGGGAAGCGATGCCGAGCATCAGCCTGCAGGATGGCCTCCCCGTCGGCGTCGGAGAAGCCGCTTCCCCGACCCTCGAGAACGAGTTCGCCGAATGGCGCTCAGGTGGCTTCGATCGCTGGCGTCTCGGAATCCAACGACTGGCCGATTCCCGCCCCTACGCGGCACTCCTCACGAGCCTCCACGCGTACTGGCTGTACGCCGTGGCGTTCGAGGATCTGCACACGGACGACGCCGACGCCTTCCGGCATCCGGTATTCGGGCCGCCCGATGTCGCCGCCGGCCTGGTGGGAGACGAGGCCGTCACGAGGAGCTTCCTCGAAGAGCAAGCCCGACTGCAGTGCTCTCTCGTCGAGCGACTCGTCCAGCACGATGGCTGGGGCGCCTCGGTGGAGCGGGAACACCTCCACCCGCACGTGCGGCTCCTTCAGCTCCTCGACTCGATGTCCCTCTTCCTTGCGCTCAATGACCCGAAGACTCACACGCTCCACGATGTGCCCCGGTCGAGCTGGGCCGATCGCGACACGATCCGATGGAGCCGCCCCTCGGCGAGGACAGTGCAGATGGATCCGTATCCGTTCGACATGGACCCCCTGATCGTGCACCTTCCCTTGCGACAGCTGCCCACGGATCATCATCCCGAGACGCCCTTCGCGCTCCTGCACGGCACACCGCTGCGGACCGTGGAGTTCAAGCTGACGAGCCCACCTCAATAGGCATGGGGCGCAACGACAGACCCGCTAGGGAACCACCCTCAGCACGACGCCGTTCGTGACGCTCGCGCCCTTCGAGCTCGCAGAGCCCGGATCGAGCAGGATGCCCTGGAAGGTGAGCACCGTGCCCACCGGCAGAGGCGGATACGAGAGAACCGTCGTGGCCGGCTCCGGATCCTCGGCGGGGATGCCGTAGAACTCGCTCGCGCCCACCTTGCTGACCTTGCCGATGTTGTTGGCGATGACGACCGGGGTAGCCCCGTTCGAGAGCAGGAACGGGAAGCACGTCGTACCGACGGAAGCCGGCAACGCGACCGAGCCCCCGGCGAGCGGCGCACCGACGTCGCCGTGAAGCACGAATCGCCCCGCCCCGCCGGTGAACGGCTTCACGACGGTCAGGAGAACGAGTCGATCCTCGGTAGTCTCGACCGTGCGATCGAAGCCGCCGTTGGATCCATCGATGAACAAGGAGTCGATGAGGAATCCGTTGCCGGCATTCATCGTCCCCGCAAGGCAGATCGGTGCCGCGAAGGTGTAGGCGCTGCCGCGGGAGTTGTCGTCACCGCTCGCACCCACGAGTGCGAACTCACCGCACAGGTCCACACAGGAGCCGAATCCGTCGCCGGACTCGCCGTCCGACGCGACGATCTTCTGCCTCTCCTCCCAGCCGACTCGGGTGCGACGGAAGACGTAGGCCGAGCCCGTGGATCCGTTCGTCGAAGCCCCGATCAACACGGTGTCTCCATCGATCGCCAGCTCCAGGCCGAAGCCGTCGAACGATTCACGATCACTCGAGACGAGCATGGCCTCTTCGACAAAGCTCGCCCCGTCGAACCGAAACGCGTACGCCCGCCCGTCCCCGGATGCCGGCGCAGCGACGAGAGCCAGCGAGCCCTCGAGCTCTACCGTGAATCCGAACGAAGCCCCCGCCGCGGCATCGCTTGCCGTGAGCTTTTGCTCTTCGACCCACGTCGCGCCGTCATAGCGGAACACGTACGCGGATCCCGATCCGTCACCCGCGTCGTCGTCGGAACGAGCGCCGATCAGAGCGAGATCTTCATCGAGCGACACCGTCCGTCCGAACTCATCACTCGGCGCGATATCGGCCGAGACAAGCTTTTGCTCTTCCACCCACGTCGCGCCGTCATAGCGGAACACGAACGCGGATCCGCCTCCGGCATCGTCGTCCGAAGCACCCACCAGTGCGACGTCGCCGCTCAGCGAGACCGAGAAACCGAGCTCGTCGCCCGGCAGCGCCCCCGCCGGCACGAGCTTCTGCTCCTCCACCCACGTCGAACCGTTGTAGCGAAAGACGTACGCGGCCCCCGTGAACGCATCGGCGGCCCGGGCTCCGATGAGCGCCACATCCCCGTCGACGGATACGGAATGTCCGAAGAGCCAGCTCGAGATCGCGTCCGAAGCGACGAGCTTCTGTTCTTCGACCCAGCCCGAAGGCCCGCGCCGATAGACCCAGGCCGCCCCCAGGTCGGCGTCCGCGAACGACGCGCCGACGAGCGCCACCGATCCGCTGAGCGCACAGGTGGAGCCGAACGAATCCAGATCCATGCCCGTGCTGGCGGTCAGCTTCTCGAGCTCGGTAAACTCGGCGGCGCCAGCGGACGCCGTTACGGCCGAGATCCCGGCCACAAGGAGAAGCACAGAACCGATGGAACGCGCTGCAAGACTCATCACTCGACTCCTCTCATGGGACACATCTTGGGCGATCGCGCCCCCAGTTGCCTGGAACCCGGGCGGCAGAGGCCCCTGCGGCCGGCCGTCATGAACGGACACCCGAACGAGGTTTCGAGCCCGAACGCGGATCTGGAAGAAATCGTGCACCCCTTTCGCAGGCCGGCGACACTGATTCTCTTGCATAGGCGGATACCCAGATCCCGGTACCCAGAAGGAGCGGACGCATGACCGAAACCCACACTCGTCGCCAGTTCATCGCCGGTTCGGCCGCAGCCGTCGGCACCTCGCTCGCGCTTTTCGGACTCGACGAAGGCGCACGGGCCGCCGGTCCGGTCGACCCCGCCGCGGACACGGTTTCGGCCAGCTATCCGTCGACCGATCCGGACCTCGTGCGTGAAGTCGTCGGGGCGTCGCACGCGCGATTCGACCGGGTGAAGGAGCTCGTCACCGCGCGGCCCGAGCTGGCGAAGGCTTCGTACGACTGGGGATTCGGCGACTGGGAGAGCGCGATCGGGGCCGCTTCGCACGTGGGACGCCGCGACATCGTCGAGCTGCTGCTCGAATACGGCGCGCGGCCGACGCTCTTCACCCACGTGATGCTCGGGCACCTCGACGTGGTCCGCGCGACGATCGAGGCGTCGCCCGGAATCCAGCGCGCCCCCGGGCCGCACGGGATCACGCTGCTGAAGCACGCCCGCAACCGCCTCCAGCATCCGGATGTCAGCGACACCGAGCGAGTCGAGGTCGGCCGCGTCATCGAGTACCTCGAAAAGCTCGGCGACGCGGACCAGGGTCCGAAGAGCCTCGAGATCAGTGCCGCCGAGAAAGCGGTCTACGAGGGGACGTACCGCTTCGGCCCCGGCGACAGCGACATCTTCGTCGTGGAAGTGAATCGACGCGGCGCCCTCATGATGCAGCGCGGTACGCTCGTCGCGCGAGGTCTGCATCGCGTCGAGACGCACGCCTTCACGCCCGCCGGTGCACCGTCAGTCCGCATCCGGTTCGACGTCGACGCCGAGGGGAAGTCCGCAATCCGCCTGTCGATCCATGATCCCGAGCCGATCCTCGTCGCCACCCGAGCCAAGACCCAGAAGAGCTGAGGACCTGTTATGCGCCCAGCCTGGCCCCTGTTAGGCGCCCAGCCGCGCACAGTGTCGGCAGCAGCGCAGGTTGCCGATATGCCCGGCGACCAGGAGGGCGCTACCGAGGATGGTCGCCATCGCGGCAGGCGGCAGCCCCAGGTGCTTTCCGCCGTCTTCATCGGTGACGACCTGCGGGCAGCAGTTCGTGCATCCTCCCGCTTCCTCCTCGGTCGCCTTCGCGCTCGCGGTGACCGGCAGGACGCAGCCGACCAGGATGCACACGACCCCGACGACGGCAAGCCCCGCCACCCAACGGGATCGATGGATGCGGTAGCCCCGACGTAGGGCCAGGCAAGCGAGCGGGATCACGAAGAGAGCCATCAGCCAGTGCGACGCCGGATGGGCCCAGACTCCCGCAAACGCGGGGATCGCGAGGAACAAGAGCGGCGCGATCAGACAGTGCACCGCGCAAGCCATAGAAGCCCAGACTCCGAGCTTGTCCCATCGACCTTCAGCCAGACATTTCCCGTTCATCGTATCGACCTCGCGTTTCAGGCAGGCTGCGTTGAAAACGAATCGGCTTCACTTCGTGCGACACGGGGCGCGGTCCCGAACGACTTCTTCGACAGGACCCAGGCCAGACCGCCGACGACGATCGCCCAGGCGACCATGAGCGCGAGCTCGCGCCAGCCGGTGCGAACGCTGGACGCGACGGCTTGCGGTGTCGACGCGTGGAGCTCTTCGAACTCCTCCGATCCGAGCGGCGTGTAGTCCCAGGAGTTGGCGATGTAGCGCTCCATCCGGTCGGCAACGGCCGCGACGACCGCTCGCCGGTAGTCGACGGCTGGCCCCGGGCCGCGTCCCGCGAGCTGTTCGAGTGCGTACGTGAAGGCCACGGCCGGCGAGACGAAGCCCATCGTCTGCACGAGCCGCTCCTGCGCATCGCCTCGCTCTTCGCGGCTCGCCATTCTCTCCTCGATCCCGACGATCCGCATTCCGGATCGAGCCATCCCGACCGCGGACGACGGGTTCTTGGGCATCGGTCCTTCGAGATCCGGGAATCGAACCAGGAGGGCCGCGACCAGCGCCTTCTCTTCCATCTCGCTGAGGGCTCGCCCCGCGTCTCGGGCTTCGACCGTGAGATCGACGGCGAAGTCGTCGGCGGCCAGCGATGCCGAGCGCTCGACGCCGATTGCCGGGATCAGCACACAAACGACCATCCAGGCCGCGCCCATCGCGACGGCTCCTTGCGAAGGATGACGTGCGAACAGGGCGACGGCGAGAAGCACGGCCGTCCAGAAGGCGACATACGCCAGCACGAGCACGGCGAGAATGGCGCAAGTCTTCGCGCCGACGCCCGCTACCCCGCACGCGACACCGGCGAGGAAGACACCCGCCACCGCCGCCAGGAGCCCGACGGCCAGGCAACGCGCGCCGATCCAGCTCCGGTCTCTTCCGGACTGCACCCGAACGAGGGGAAGGATCCCCGTCACACGCTCGTAGCCGCCGATCTCGATGCCCATGGCGAGGATCATCAGAGGCAAGAGCAAGGCGAGCACGGTCACGAGGTCGAGGCCCCCCGTCGCCGTGATCTCGGGGTTCTCGAGCTTGGTTCCCTGAGGCAGCAGCGGATCCGAGAACCGGCCGACCCGCATCGCGACCGCGCCGACCTCCGCCGAGGCGAACGCGATCCCGGCCAGCGGCGCGGGCTCACGAGCCAGGCGCGTCGCCGCGTATCGATCCTGCCAGCTCGGCATCGAGAGATCGATCCAGGGCTTGTCTTCGGGCCCGCGCAGCCCGGCGGCGAGAAGCTCGCGCGCCTCGTTAAGGGATTCCTCCTCCTCGGCTCGCGCCGAAGCGATCGCCTCTTCCCAGCGATCGACATCCCGCTGCCCCTGCAGGATCACGAACACGCCCGTGCCCAGCACCATCGCGAGCGCGAGCATCCGGAGCGGCGAGCGCAGGAGAGTCCGCAGTTCGAGTCCGAGAGCGACGCCGATCACAGGCTTCCTCCCCGGTCGAGACGCCGTGCGCTCAGCATCAAGAGGCCGACCAGCGCCACGCCCCAGGTCGCGAGCGCCGCCAGCTCGGCCGAGCGCTCACCGAGAAGCCGTCCCATCGAAGGCGGCTCGTACTCGAACGCCTCGAGCGAGGCGTAGAACTCGGGCGCCGCCGTCCAGCCTCGCTGTCCGGTGCGCCCCCCACCGAAGGCGTGCTCGTCGTTCAACGACTTGACCAGCGATCGTCGATACGACTCCGTTTGCTTCAGGAACGCGAGATGACCCGACAGATCGGTTCCGGCGATCGCCATCGAAACGCGGTCCGTGGCGTGCACCGGGTTGATCAACGAGAACAGGCCGACCACGTTCGACTGCCGGAGGAACTGCTCCTCGAGCATCCCGAAATGTTTGTCCCAGACGCTGTTTCCGTAGTCCTCGTCGGCCTGCATCAAGAGCCCGCCGATGTCGATCGGAAGCTCTTCTTTCGTCTGCACGCCGTAGTCCGCGAGGATCTTCTTCTCGACCTCGAGGAGGCGGTCGTCGCTCGGATTGTGGCCGTCGAGTCCCTGCTCGCGGTCTTCCTGCATGCCGGCCTCGAACGCATCGCGACCTGGAAGCGGATCGAGCGCGCTCGCCGTCACGCCCGCGAGTCGCGGGAGCAGGATCGCACCGCCACCCCACATGCACAGCAGCACGACCGCCGCGGTACCGGGACGGCGAAGCCACGCCGAAGCGCAGACGACCAGCACGGCGACGATCCAGAGCGTCAGGAGATGAAGCCCGAGGAACGCCAGCGTTCGACCGGCGTGGACCTGCTCGGCAAAAAGAAGATGCGTGCCGACGACGGCGAGGCAGAGCACCGCGCCGAGGGACCACAGGGCCAGGCACTTCGCCAGAAGCATGGGAAGCGGACTCACGCCCTGAATCCTCAGCAACCGAAGGCGACCGCTTTCACGCTCGGCGGCAACGGAACCGAACCCGGCCAGGATGAGGAGCAGCGGCACGAACAGCTGCAAAACCGTGGACGGTTCGAGCCGGTCGAATCGCAGGAGCGACGCGGCCTCCGTCTGCGGCCGGTGGACGACCGAGTTCTGGCGATGGGCCTCGGCGAAGATCGCGCGACCGGTCACCATCTGCAATCCGGAATCCAGTCCGGCGAGAGGACCGCTCGGGCGGAACACGTAGTCGCCGTAGTGCGCGCGAGAGTGCGGGTGATCGGCGGGCCGATCCAGCCAAGCCGAGCGGGCCTGCTCGCAAGCGGAGCTCTGAGCGTGCCGCTCGCGGTGATCGGTCGAAAGCGCCGTCCATGTCGAGCCGACGGCAAGCAGGCCTCCGATCACGAGGATCAGGACTCCGCGACCGTCGCGCAGAATCGCGAGCCACTCGTTGTTGAAGAGAGTTCGAATCACGAGGAGGCCCCCTCGGTCACCATCTCGAGGTAAGCCGCTTCGAGATCGCGATCCTTCACTTCGCTGGCGTCCCACTCCGCGCGCAGCGTGCCCTTCACGAGCAGGCCGACCGTGTCGCACGTCTCGCGGGCGCGGAAGAGATCGTGCGTCGCCATCAACACGGCGACGCCGTTCGCGGCGAGCTCGCGCACTCGATTCGCGAGGTCGTGGCTCGCGCTCGGATCCAGGCCGGAGGAAGGCTCGTCGAGAACGAGCGCGCGTGCGCCCTTGGCGAGCGCGATGGCCAGCCCCACCTTCTGCCGCATACCCTTCGAGTAGGTGCTGATCCGACGCGTGTGGGCGTCGGTCTGCAGCCCGGCCTGCTGGAGACAGCGGACGCATTCGTCCGAGCCCAGGGATCGCCCCGCCAGCCGCGAGAACAGCTGCAGGTTCTCGATCCCGCTCAGGTGCGTGTAGAGCGCGACCGACTCGGGGACGTACGCGAGATTCCGTCGCGACTCCTCGGGCTTGGCCACTGCATCCACACCTCCGACCGTGATTCGACCGGACGTCGGCCGCAGAAGCCCCGTCACCAGATTGATCGTCGTGGACTTGCCCGCGCCGTTGGGGCCGAGGAGACCGTAAACGCATCCGTCCTTCACGGTCAGCTGCAGCCCATCCAACGCGCGATGGTTTCCGTAGTCCATCACGACACTCTCGAGCTCGATCAACGTACGCGCATCCTTGCTTGGGGGAATCGGGCGAACGTGGGGTCTTGCCAGGACGCACGGGTCCTTCGAAGGGCTCCCTCGACTAATGGATCCGGGGGCCCTCAAGTTCCCCAAAAATGGGAGGATACCAACAATTCGCGGCCCCGTCGGCCCCCTCCGGAATCCGATGCCGTTCGGCGCCGAACGCGTGCTCGAGGCCCCGCGCTCCGCGAACGCTCCGCTCGGCTACGACGAGCTCGCGCGCACCGCGGCGACGACCTTGTCGCCGGCTCGGCGCGCCCCGGCGATGTTGCGCGCGGCCGGCCCCACCTCGAGCTCGGCGAGCGGCCCCGACACGTAGATCCGCGGATGCCAGCGCAGCCCCGAGTCGACGATCGGATAGCCGCAGCTCGCGCACGGCAGCGAAGCCGAGTCGATCAGCGAATCGACCATGGCGCCGCCGGGTCGTTTCGACGCGAAGCCGGTCGCGAGCAGCACGCGCCCGACGTCCAGCACCATGTCGGAGCTGAGCCGGACCCGAAGGCCGTCCCTCCCCGCTTCGATCCCCGCGACTTCCTTCTCGTGCCAGCAGACCTGCCCGCGCGTGACGGCGATCCGAAGCGCGCGGTGGACCTCGCGCGGCACGGAACCGCGATGGCGGGCGTCGGTAATCCGAGCTCGGCGACGGTCCATGTTCCGCTCGCGGTTGAAATCCTTCATCAGCTTCGGACCGAGCCAGCCTGGCTCGCTGTCGAACTGGTGCTGGCGAAGGGCGTGGCGCGAGACGAGATGAACCGGGCGGTCCGACTCCACGAGCCTGAGCGCCACCTGGACCGCCGAGATCCCGCCGCCGATGACCGCGACCGGCTCACCGGACGACGGCCACCCGTCGAATCCCGGCTCGAAGATGTGGCGGATGCGGTCGTCGCCACGCGGCGCCCATTCCGGCCAGCTGGGTCGCTCGCCGGCGCCGAGTGCCAGCACGATGTTCTGCGTTGCCATCTCGCACCCGCTCGCGAGCCGAACCCGGGCCGCGTCATGATGGAGCGAGCATTCCACGGCCCGATCCCGGATGTGCAGGTCCGACAGGCCGTACGTCTCCATCACTCGATCGCAGTGGGCATTGAAGAGCCCCAGGTCGGGCCGGTCGAACGGGGGTACGAAGAGCCCCGGGTCGCGGCGCTTTTTCTTGCCGGCAAAACGAAGCAGCGAGAAGGGATCGAGATCGAGGTGGTGAACCGATGGCGAGCGCAGGTAGGACATCCCGGTGGTCGCCGTGCAGGTGCGCCAGCGCCCGAGCAGCTCGTCGCCCGGATCCACGATGCGGATCTTCTCGGGGGCGACGTCGGCCTCGCCCACCAGCCGCGTAGCGATGTGGACCCCGTGGATCCCGCCACCGATGATCAGAAAGTCCAAACTCATGGCGGACTAACGTTTCTCGACCCCTTGCCGTTCCCGCAATCTCGAAAGAGATGCCCGGGACTACGATTCCATGGCCGCGAGGTCCCACTCCGGGAGCGGATCCGGCCACGACGCCCACGCCTCGGGCCCCTCGGCGAGCTCCTCGTCGGTCAGCAGGCAGCTATCGAGGAGCGCTCGCGTCTCGGGCTCGTCGAGGTCGACGCCGATCATCACGACCTCCTGCCGACGGTCCCCGTAGGGCTCCTGCCACTCGGATTCGAGCCACTCTCGGGTGTCGGGATCGGTCGACCAGTCCTCGCGCGGGACGGCCGCCCACCAGTTCGCGGCGGGTTCCATGCGGAACGAGCCGCCGGCCTGGGACCACACCGCCGACACGTCGTGTCGCGTTGCGACCCAGCAGAAACCCTTGGAGCGCGTGGTCTTCAGCTGCCCGCCCACGATCGCGTCGTACAGCCGCTGAGGGTGAAACGGCCGCCTCGCAGTGTAGACGAAGCTCGAGATCCCGTACTCCTCGGTCTCGGGGGTGTGCTCGTTGTTGAGCTCCTTGAGCCACTGCGGCGAGGCCATGGCCTTGTCCATGTCGAAAAGTTTGGCGCCCACGACCTCCGCGAGATCGACCTCGGCATTCACCGTGCGGATGAGCTTGGCGTTGCCGTTGAGCGTGCGGATCAGCGCCTCGACGCGGACGAGTTCCTCCTCGTCGACCAGATCGCACTTGTTCACGAGGATCACGTCGGCGAACTCGACCTGATCGGTGAGCAGGTCCGCAATCGACCGATCGTCGTCTTCGTCGAGCCCCATCTGCCGCTCGACAAGGTCGTCTTCCGTGTGGAACTCGCCGCGGAAGCTCGAGGCGTCGACCACCGTGACCATCGTGTCGAGCCGGGACAGCTTGGAGAGCGAGTCCCCCTCCTCGGTCTCGAACGTGAACGTCTGCGCCACGGGCAGGGGCTCGGAAATGCCCGTGGACTCGATGAGCAGGTAGTCGAAACGCCCCTCCCGGGCCAGCTTCGCGACAGCCTTCAGCAGGTCCTCCCGGAGCGTGCAGCAGATGCAGCCGTTCGACATCTCGACGAGCTCCTCCTCGACACGGTCGAGGCTGGCATCGCCCTGGCGAACGAGGTTCGCGTCGACGTTGATCTCGCTCATGTCATTGACGATCACCGCCACGCGAAGGCCGCTGCGGTTGCGCAGGACGTGGTTGAGCAGCGTCGTCTTGCCCGAACCGAGGAAGCCGGAGAGCACGGTCACGGGAAGTCGCTTGCCGTTCCCGGCGGTCGGGTTGGTGGAATCAATCACGGGTGTCTTCTCCGTTGCGGGCTGCGCCGATGGGTCGAAACAGGGATCTACGCTGAGAGGTCCGAAGCCACGAGTGTAGCCCAAGACCGGTGCACAAGAAAAGCCGCCGGCCCTGCGGCATTCGTCAGACTCACTCTCTTCGCACTCACGGAACCCGTCGAGGAGTACCGTCAGCCGATCCACCGAATCCCGATCAGGATCACGCCGGCGAGGAATACCGTCTCGGCAACGATCAGCGCGATCGCCGCCCCCCCGACGGACAGGACCTGCTTGAGATCGGTCTTCATTCCGACCGCCGAGATCGCGGTGAGAAGCAGCCAGCTCGAGCTTCGGCCCAGGAAGTCGCCGAGTGCGACCGGAATCCAGTGAAGCGAGTTGAGCACCGCGAGAACGAGGAAGCCGACGACGAAGGAAGGCAGCACGGGCGGACGCTCGTCTGCGCTTCCCGGCTCACGCAGTCGCCGAAGGACGAGCGAGGCCAGCAGCACGACCGGAGCGAGCAGTGCCACCCGGAAGAGCTTGATCAGCGTGGCGGTATCTCCGACCTGATCGGAGATCGAGTATCCCGCGCCCACGACCTGCGCGACGTCGTGGATCGTTCCCCCGAGGAACACACCAGCGGCAACCTCGTTCAGGTCGAGAGCCTGCACAGCGATCGGATAGGCGATCATCGCGAGTGTCGAGAGCACCGTGACGCCGAGCACGGTGAAGATGAGGCGCTCTTCCGAACGCTGGTCGCGAGGAAGGATCGCACTCAACGCGATGGCCGCCGACGCCCCACAGATCGCGACCGCTCCCGAGGTCAGCAATGCGAACCGCCATCGGTGTCCGAACAGGCGCCCGACCGACAGGCCGAATCCGATGGTGAGGACCACCGCCCCGACGATCAGGGCGATGAACTCTCCACCGAGGTCGAGCATCAAGGACACCGAGATCCGAGCTCCCAGGAGTGCCACTCCGAGGCGCAGCAGCGAGCGCGCGGAGAAGGCGATCCCCGCCACCGGTCGACCCTCCTCGCTGAGGAAGCTCACGGAGATACCGAGCAGCAGCGCGAGGAGCATCGCCGGAGTCGCGTAGTGCTCGGCCAGAAATCTCGCCGTGATGGCCACGAAGACCGCCACCGCCACACCGGGGAAGAGCTCGCGTGCGCTCTCCCGCAGCCGAAGATCGAGCGTATGCGCGTGGTCCAACATCATCGGGGTTCCTGGGTTGGTTCGTGAACCGGTCCGTTTCCGGGGCCGGGCTCGCGTGAACTGCGACTCGACAACTACGACGCGGCCCCTGCCGTCGCCGATCGTGCCTTAGATGCTACATCCTGCAAGAAAACCCGGGTAAGACCTCCGCGGCACGTCGCGTCTCAGGGGTGAACGAACGACGCGGCGGCCGGAACCGGGCGCGCGTCGGGCTCTCTCTCGCACGACGTTCTCAACTGCAGGAGGCAACCATGTCCGTCCGTTTCGTCACTCGCAAGCTGCACTCGCGGCTCGACTACCCGGTCGCGTTCGCTCTCATCGGTGCCCCGCTCTTGCTCGGGCTCGGCGCCACGAATCCCGCCGGCCTGTGGCTCGGCGTCGGTACCGGGATCGCCGCCCTCCTTCTGACGCTGTTGACCGACCACGAGACGGGGGTCCTTCGCGTACTCCCGTACTCCGTGCACCTCGCGGTCGACGCCCTGGTCGGGGTGGTCTTCCTGGTCGCGCCGACGCTCCTCGGTCTTCAGGGGCTCGACGCGTGGTTCTACTGGGTGAACGGAGCCGCGGTGCTGAGCGTCGTCACCCTTCACAAACCGGAAGTCGAGGCGCCCGCGCTCGCGGAACCCATCCCCGGCTCCTGATTCTTACCCGCACTGAGAAACAACGAACTGACAAGGAGAAGAAAGATGCCACGTATCGCACCTGTCCAGACCAGCGACGCCAGCCCGGCCCAGGCCGAGATCCTCGCGGCCGTCCAGAAGAAGATGGGGATGGTTCCGAACCTCCTCTCGACGCTCGCGGCCGCACCGGCGGCCGCCACCGCGTACCTCGGCTTCAGCCAGGCGCTTTCGAGCGGGCAGCTCACCGCACGGTTGCGCGAGCAGATCGCGCTCGTCGTCGCCGAGACGAACGACTGCGGATACTGTCTCGCCGCGCACACGGCCATCGGCAAGAGTGTGGGCCTCGATGGCGATACCATCGCCTCCGCCCGCCAGGCGCAGGCCGCCGACCCGAAGGAAGCTGCGGCGCTCGAGCTCGCCCGCAAGATCGTGGTCGAGCGCGGTCGGCTGACCGACACCGACCTCGAGCCCGTCCGCGACGCCGGCTACACGGATGGCGACATCGCCGAGATCGTCGCCAACGTCGCCCTCAACCTGTTCACCAACTACTTCAACCACGTCGCCGACACCGAAGTGGATTTTCCGGAAGCCCCGAAACTCTCGGTAGCGTGACGGCATCGAACCCTGCGCCCGGCCGAGCGGTTGTGACTCGGCCGGGCTCAGGATCGCCCCCCTCGCGGCAGGAACGCGATGCGCGTAGAAGACGCCAAGAATCAGGAAGACTTCGCCTGGGTGGCCGAGCTCCAAGCCGGCCGCGCCGAGGCAATTCTGAAACTGCGTGCCACGCTCCTTCGCAACCTCCGCCGCGCGCTGGCCGACGACGCGCGCGTCGACGAGGCCTTCCTCGAGGATTCGGTGCAGGAGTCGATCGTCCGTATTTTGGACCGAATCGACCAGTTCGAAGGCCGCAGCCGATTCACGACATGGGCGACGACGCTCGCGCTGCGCGTGGCGATGACGGAGCTTCGCAAGCGCCGCTGGAAAGACGTGTCGCTCGACGACGTGCTGGCCGACGCGGACGCGCCCTTCGCCGGTCCGGCCGACGACCACCTGTCGCCCGACGAGCAGGCTGCGCGCCGCGGACTTCTGGACGCCTTGCAGCATGCCATCGATCACGAGCTGACCGACCGACAGCGAACGGCTCTGCTCGCCGAGCTACGGGGCATGCCGCAAGACGAGATCGCGGCCCAGCTCGGCAGCAACCGCAACGCGCTCTACAAGCTGACCCACGACGCCCGCAAGCGCCTCAAGCGAGCCATCGAAGTCGCCGGTTACGGCGTGGACGACCTGACCGGCGCTGGAGTACCCTGAGAGACGAAGCCATGCAGCTATCCAAGCCAGAAATCGACCGACTGCTTCAGCTGATCGCGCGGACCGACGCCGTCGAGATCGACTGTGACCAGTGCCTCGCGCTCGTGGCCGAATTCGCCGAGCGGAAGCTCGAGGGGCTCACGATCTCCGAGGGCTTGCTTGCGGTCGAGCGCCATCTCTCGGTCTGCGACGAGTGCAAGCAGGAGTACGAGGCGCTGATGCGGACGCTCGGATCGGCAGGAGGTGCCTGCGACTAGGCCCCGTCCGCCATCGCCGCCGCGCCGGAGGCAACGTCAGCGCGATACTCGTCGAGCACCTGCTGCATGATCGCGATGTCCGACTCGAACGTCTCGGGCAGCAGCGGTCCGAACGAGAACCGGAACCAGTCGTGGTACGGCGAGACGTAGTCCGGATCCTTCGCGTGCGGCCGGGCCATGTCGCAGTCGATGCCTTCGAGGATCGCCGCGCCATGCTTGAAGAGGCGACGGTTGAGCTCGCTCGCGTTCAGGCCCTCGGGCAGCTTCATCCAGTGGTAGAAGCCGCCGTCGCCGGTGGAGATCTCGAGCCCCATCTTGGCGAACGCTTCGCCGTAGCGGGCGCGCTGCATGCTGTAGTGGCGGTCGACGGCCTCGCGCGCCAGGGCGACACGCTCCGGCTCGAGCAGCTCGACCGCGTAGAGCTGTGACGGGTGACTCACCCCGCCCATCCCGAAGCTCGAGAAGTTCGCGAGGGTCTCGACGTTCTTCTTGCTGGCGATGATCCAGCCGATGCGGATGCCGGGACACTGCAGTCCCTTGGTGCACGCCCCCGCGAGGAACACGTTGCTGTTGTCGAGGTCCTTCACGTAGCGAATGCCGCTGACGCCCTTCGACGGGTGGTACATCTCGTACGCTTCGTCGAGGAGGATGCCGTTCTTCGGCTGCTCGGCCATCTCCATCAGCTCCTCGAGCTCCGCGCCCGAACGCGTGTGCCCCGTCGGGTTGCCCGGGTTCGAGATGATCGGCATCAGGTGCGTCTTGGCGTTGAGCCCGCTGCGATCGAAGTACGCCGAGTTCGGCGGATGGAACCCGTTCTCTTCCGTGAATGGAACCACCTGCCAGTCGGTCTCCGTCTGCGTCATGATGTCGAGGTACGCCGGCCATTCAGCGTTGCCGATGCGCACCTGGACATGCTGCTTCAGGAACGCGAGCACCGCGTAGATGCCGGGTCGCCCTCCGGCGAACACCATGACGTTCTCCGGGGCGATCGCCGTCCCGTAGAAGTTGTTGTAGTGCGCCGCGATCGCGTCGCGCAGCAGCGGGTGCCCCCACGCCTTCGGATAGAACCGGTCCTCCCACGTCACCTCGACCTGACTCGGCAACGGCGGCCCGCCCTCGAGCTGGGTCGTGAGCGGGAAGCCCTGCGACCAGGGGTGCGTCCCCTCGGTGCCCATGAACTGCCCGTAGCTGTCGAGGAAGGCGTACAGGGTCTCGTAGATGCCCATCG